>NZ_JBEXIK010000074.1:0-21875 GCF_040608515.1 Micromonospora sp. NPDC005173 | reverse complement strand
ACGGCGACCCACCAGGCGATGGCGTCACCGACCCCGACGCACTCTGCGACGGCGCCGCCGTCACCGACACAGAAACACTCGGCGTCGGACGCGCGACGCTCGCCCCCTGGTGGTCAGCGTCCCCGCTCGCGGTGAACGCGAGGCTCAGCGTCACGACTCCGGAAACCACCGCCAGGCCGGCAACGGACAGCGCGACAAGAGTCCTGACCCGCCGTACGACCATGCGTGTCCCCTCTTTGGCCCGGTCGCGCCGGTCAGGCCCGGTCCCGAGCGTCTCGGTGACCAATCGTGCCCGACGGTGGGCTCGAGCGCTGACGGGAACCCGGCCATCCAATTGCTGCGAGTGGTGCCGGTCTCCGGCCGAATGCGGGATCGCCCAGGGGGATCGGCGATCGGTATCATGGCCAGGCGGCCTGCCCAAGACACCTTTGTGTCCAGGAAACCTGTGCGCGGGGCTGGAGCCGGTTGCAGACAACAGACAGCATTGCCGAGGCGCTGGCATACGCGAGGAGGCCCACGATCGCAACCAGCAAGGGCTTGCAGGTCCGGGTCGGCGACCCACTCGGCATCGTTCCGCGGGCCGATCGGCAGCCACGGGCGACGTGCCGCGACCAGTGGGTCGGCTGATGCGCGTCCTGTATTCGTTCCCGACCCGCCTCGGGGCATCGGGCGTCGGCACGACGGCCTGGCACCAGGTGGCGGGCCTTGCCGAGCATGGCGCGGAGGTGACGGTCGTGTGTGCCACCAACGAACGCGCCTTGCCGCCCGGGGTCCGGGTCCTGGAGACACTGCGCCTTGCCGGTGTGAAGATCCCGTTCCGGGTGCTCGGCTTCATGCGAGCGGTCACGCTGCACGACCGCCGGACCGCGGCCATCCTGCGCCGGATGCGACAGGAGATCGACGTCGTCCATTGCTGGCCGATCCGTTCCGAGCAGACGCTCGCAGCCGCGCGCCAGTTCGGGATCCGGACTGTGCTGGAGCGTCCTAACGCGCACACGGCGTTCGCCTTCGACGCCGTGGAGCAGGTCTGCCGGGAACTCGGCATAGCGGTCGACCCTTCGAGCCCGCACGCTCGCCGACCCGAGAAACTGGCGTACGAGGAACGCGAGTACAAGCTGGCGGACCGGCTGCTGTGCCCCTCCGACTTCGTGGCGGACACCTTCCGCGACGCCGGCGTGGCCCCGAGCCGGCTCCTGCGGCACCGGTACGGGTTTGACCTGGCGCGCTTCAGCCCGGCGGGCCGGGTCGACGCGGACCGTCCCTTCACCGTCGGATTCGTCGGGCGCGGCGAGCCACGCAAAGGCCTGCACCACGCGCTGCGGGCATGGTTGCGCTCCGGCGCGGCCGAAGCGGGCGGACGATTCCTGATCGCGGGCGCGATAGAGCCGGGTTACCGGGCCGTGCTCGCGCCGCTCCTCGCCCACGAGAGCGTCGAAGAGCGCGGCCACGTCGCCGACCCGGCGAGCTTGATGCGCTCCTGCGACGTCCTGGTCCTTCCGTCGGTCGAGGAGGGCAGTGCCCTGGTGACGTATGAGGCGCGCGCCTGTGGATGCGTCCTCGTCGTATCGGACCGAACCGGGGCTGTGTGTGAAAACGGGGTCGACGGCCTCGTGCACTCCGCGGGCGACATCGAGACGCTCACCGCTCACCTGCGCTCACTCGCTGAGGACCGCGAGCGCCTTGAGCGACTTCGCGCCGCCAGCCTCAGGGGCGCACACGACCTGACCTGGTCCGCCGCAGGTCGAGTCCTTCTGAACGCCTACTCGAAGGCGCTGAGCGGCTGAGCTTGTGCCGCCGTCCCTGATGGCAGATCGATTCGCCGTCGGCGCGGAGCGCCTCGGGTCCCGGAGCGCCGGGCACCCGGCGCCGCCCGGCTTGCTGCCTACTGGGGCCCGTAAACCTCGTCTTCAATGGTCTCCCGCGTGGCCCGCTTCGCCGCGTCCCACGGGGTTGACCGGATGCTGGCGGCGACGGCGGCGGGGAAGGGCCGGCCCGGCTGGACGGCCCCGCTCAGCGCATCGGCCAGACCACGGGCCGCCGGTGACGCCCAGCGCACGTACGGGTTGTCCATGCTCGTCTTCGCGTACGCGGATTCGGACACGACCGGTATGACGCCGCACGCCAACATCTCGTCGGGCACCAGCGACAGGTTGGTCAGCGAGATCGCAATCCCGCTGGCGCACTGGTTGTACAGCTCGCTCAGCTTCGCGGGGCTGATGACGCCGTGGTTTGTCGCCGGAAAGGGCATGGTGACGGTGGGGTCGCCGAAAATGTGGATCTGGTGCTCCGGGTGACGGCGGTGGAACTCCCGCAGCGCGAGCACGCCGAGCATGAAGCCGCGACGGGCACTGTCCCGCTTGGCGTAGAACACCACTCCGGTCCGCGGGGCGGGGTTGGTCAGCCGGTAGATGTCCGTATCACAGCCGAACTCGGCCACCCGCGCCTCGACTCCGAAGCGGTCTCGAAGAAGGTCCGCGAGCATCGGACCGACCGTGATGGATCGGAAGCCGAATCGATAGGTGTCCTCGGCCAGAACGTAGTGGGCGCCCGCCGGGTAGAACCATGGCTCGAAGTCCTGGATGAAGTAGAGCCGCCGGGTGGGCAGAGTGGCATGTGAGGCCAGCACGTGCGCCGTCTCCCACCCCGACGCGACGTACGCGTCCAGCGGGGCGAGGCCCGAAGCGACCGCTCGTACCTCGGCCCGCATGCCCGGCCAGTTCTCCCGGATCACCCGCTCGTGCCGGACAAGTTCACCGGAGAAGACATCGTGGATGTAGAGCACACATGTGTGACCGGCCGCCTCCATCCCCTCCACCATGCGGAACAGGGTGGTGTGCCCCCCGGAACCTCGGCCGGGGGGCGTGCAGATCCAGCCGACCGTGAGCGGCGTGCCGGGGGCCGGGCGCTGTTGCGGGCTCGCGAGGTTCAGCCCTCGGGAATCGGTGAGGTGGTCGAGATCCAGCAGGCCGTCCAGGTCCGACGCGCCGAGCCGCTGATAGGCCACCCGCGCCGCCCGCTGAGCGAGTCCGCGCAGCCCGGAGCGGCGCAGCACTCGCCAGACCTCGCGTTGGCGGGCCGAGGTGAGACGGACAGTCATATGCTCAGGATCCCCAACCGACGGGCCAGCCGAAGCGACCGATCAAAGACGAACAGACCAGCGACAAAGCTGACGAGGCACAGACCGGCCAGGATCGCGATGGACCAGCCCACTGAGAGGCCGCCGGGCGGCGGGTCGGTCATGAGGAGCTGGCGCTCAGCGCTGATGACGTACGAGTGCGGCACCAGGTAGCTGAGCCACCGGATCCAGATCGGCAGGACGTCGATCGGGAACAGAGCTCCGCCCAGCACCGCGGCGGCCAGGCTGTAGAGCGCGACCACGGGCTCGCCACGCTTGAAGAGCAGGATGAAGCTCGCGGCGAACGAGCCGAGTGCGTTGCACGCCACGATGCCCAGGAAGAGCACCAGCAGGGCCACCGGTACGGCGGTCAGCTTGATCGGTGCGCCGAGCAGGCAGCCCGTCGCGACCATGACACAGGCCAGTACCGCACCTGTGAAGCTGCGCCAGATGTTCATCGCCACCGGGATCAGCGCCCACGGCACGGGTTCCACCAGGTACGTCTCGAGAGTTCCGCGCTCCATGGCGAAGTTGAGTCGGCTGGTGAGGCCGACCAGGGCGTCCTGAAGCCCGGCGATCACGGCCGTTCCGATGAGCATCATCATGAACAGCTGGTTGCTTATCTCCAGGAAGGTGCTCTGGAAGTAGTAGAGCAGGACCGGGAAGACCACCGACAGGTACCGCAGGATGGTCGACGCGGGGAACATCCGCTCCTCGACAAGGTCGATGCGGATGTAACCCTCCAGGGTGTCCAGCACCTTGCGGCCTCGGCTACGGTTTCGTGCCGTGACCGGGTATGCCAGGCTCATCGCGCATCTCCTCGCTGGTAAACCTGAGCTATCAAGTCGCGCAACGGCATCGGAATCTCCCGCACGTGCCGGATGGAGTTGGCCAGCGGTCCAAGTTGCGCCAGCACCGCGCCGACTCGGTCAGATCCCGTTGGGCGGCACCGGACAGTCACGCCGTCGACGTCGACCGGAATGCCTTGTGCGAGCAGGCCGTCCGCGATCAGATGGGCGGTCGGGGAATCGTCGAGCACGAGCTCCAGCTCCGGGCGTTCCCACTCGCGGCGCAGGCTGTCGAGGTCGCCGGAGTATTTCATTCTGCCACCGTCGAGCAGCAGCGCCTTCGACCGCAGGGCTTCGATCTCTTCGAGCCGGTGCGACGAGATCAACACGGCCAGCCGCTCCTGTTTGACCAGGTCCATGATCAGGGTGAGCAACCCGTGTGCGGCGATGGGATCCACCGCGCCGGTCGGCTCGTCGAGAATCAGCGCTCGGGGACCCGGCAGCAACGCGCGGGCGAGACGGAGCCGGGCGCGCATGCCGGCGGAGAGGCCGGCCACCACAGAGTCGGTCTGGGCCGCGAGGTTGACCGTTTCCAGCACGTACGGGATTCGCTCGGCGAGTTCGTTCCTCGGCATGCCCTGCAGGCGCCCATGCAACTGCAGGTTCTCCCGGGAGGTCGCCCGCATGAGCAGGCTGCGGTCCTCGGACGGCATCCACCCGATCACCTGGCGGACCTGTTCCGAATGCCGGCCGACGTCAAACCCCAGGACGGTACCCTGTCCGCCGGTCGCGGTGGTCAGGCCGACGATGATCCGGAACATGGTGGTCTTGCCTGCGCCGTTGGGGCCCACGATCGCGCAGATCTCGCCGGCGCGGACCACCAGGTCGACGCCGTCCAGGGCCTTGACGGGCTTCTGCAGGTGGGAGCGGGCGAAGAGCCGCATCCAGGGCGGAGTCGGCTCGTACAGCTTGGTGAGTCCCGACAGGACAATGACGTCGTCGCTGTCGTCCGGCGCCCCGTGGTGTGCCGTGGTCATCAGCATGCCCCCGCCCCTACCTCGATACCCGTCCGCCGCCACCGCCGCCACCGCAGATGGCCGACGGCCCGATCGCGCAGCGCCAGCACGTGGGCCGGCACGAGTGGTCCTTTCCCTCGTCGCGCCCGCGCCACCAGGGTTTCGTACGAACGCCGGAGTCCGAAGGTGCGCGACTCCGGGCAGATCTGTTCTGCGAAGGCGACCAGGCGGGCCAGGACCTCGGCCTCCTCCTCAGTCGGGCGGCCGCCCTGGTAGTAGGCCTGCTGGGCGATGAAGAGCGCCTCGCGCGCCACCCCGCGGCGGGCGGCGGACCGCAGCCGCGCGACGTCGGCCAGCCGATCACCGTCCTCGTCGAACAGCACACCGAACGCAAGGTTGCGCTCGGTCAGATCGCGCAGGGCTCCCGGGTAGAGCTCCTTGTGCATGTTCTCGCCGTGCTGGCGGTAGTAGGCCAGATCCACCCCGTTGACTCGCCCGATCGAGCCCCGGGTGGCGGTGCGCAGCCACATCAGGAAGTCGGCGGCGTGCGGCAGCCGGGCGTCGTAACCGACGAGATCCTGCAGTGTCTTGGTGCGCATCACCGCCTCAGGCGTGTAGATCGGATTGCTGACGTGCCTGCACAGCAGGCCGAGCCACTCCTGGCCGGACCAGATCGACCAGGAGCGCGGGGAGACGCGGGCGGCCGGCGGCTCGTTGGAGAAAGACCGCGTGAAACCGTAGACGAGGCCGACCTCCGGATGTGTCTGCATCAGCGCGGCGGCATTGGCCAGCCCGCGTGGGGCGAGCATGTCGTCAGCGGAGAGCAACAGCACGTACTCGCCGGTGGCGCACGCCAGACCCTCGTTGTACGTGGCGATGTGGCGCTGGTTGACCTCGTGCACGGCGACCCGTACCCGGTCGTCTTCGGCGGCGATCCGTCTGGCGATATCGGCGCTGTCGTCGGGCGACGCATCATCGATGATCAGGACATCGACGTCGACGTCCTCCTGCTCAAGGACGCTACGCACGCAGGTTGGCAGGAAGTGCCCGTACTTGTAGCAAGGGATGACCACCGAAACGGTCGGCCGGGACCGCAGCGGCTGCGGCGCGGATTTGATCATTCGTTGTCAGCCAATCCAGCTCGAGCGAGCGCCTTCGGGCGCGAGCAGATACTAGCCTTTTGGAATGCACACCACGTCCTCCCAATAGGTGTGTTCGGACGACGACGATGGGAAGCGCCCTGGGCCCGTAGCTGTTGTCCGCTCCGCCCGTCGGTATGCATGGCGGCACCATCGTATGGCTGAAACCGAGTGCCGCCGGTATCAGCGAGTACTGCCCGACACGGGCGCGGTTGGACGGCGAGGTGCGTGGTACGGAAAGCAGGTTGCCGATGGCGAGAAATGCGTGTCGGATAGCAGACAATCCGCCGCGGCGGCCGGATCACTTCTCGCCGCGCCTGGCCGGCCTAGTCCGATTGGAGATATTCGGACTGCCGACGTACGTACGAGGTCCGAACGGTTCGTCGGGGATGGCTGAAGCGCCATACCGCTCCGCACAATCCGCTCATGAGCGCGAGCGTGAAGGCGAAGGTGGAGAAGCCCAGGGAGTCGAACGTCGCTGATACAACGATCGACGTCACCAGGGCGGAGATGAGCGCTGCGCAGAGGTGGCGATCCGCGGGACGCGTCGATCGACGCAGCGCGATGCTGGCCAAGGTTATGCCGGTGACATGCAGCGCAGCGAACGCGGCAGCACCGACGATGCCGGAGGTGACCAGCGAGTACAGCCACTGACTGTCGAGGATCAGGTAGAGGTCCGGGATCAGCGTTCCTGGGCCGCGACCGAGCCACGGGCGCTCGGAGAACCATTGAGCCACGTAGGCGTAGTCATCGGTACGGCCGGTGATGCTTGGATCATTCTCGGCCGTGGCGAACATGGACTTGAGCGTGCCGAGCAGGCCCGGCTTGACCACCATGAGTGCCGCGACGACGGCGCCGCCGACAATCAGCACGTTGTACCGGGTCCGCCAATCCCACGCGGCGAGGAACATGACGGCCATCGCGATGCCGAGCGCCAGGACACCGGTGCGGGAGATGGCGAACGGGATGGCGGCCGTCACGAGCACGCCGACGGTCCCTGCCGCCAGTCGCGCGTTGCGGGTCGGGGCGAACCTCGCGAAGTGGATCGCGAACGGGACCGCCATCGCCATCACCGTGCTGAATTCGATGTAGTGGGTGGCTGTGCCGGCAACCCGGAACAGGCCACCGGCGCCGCGCGGCTGGAAATCGGCCACGTCGCTCTTCAACTGCAGTCCCGGGAAGGTCATGTACGCGACGATGTTGACTTTCAGGCTGGCCTGGAGCAACCCGACGACAGCCATGAAACCAGCCGACCAGAGGTAGACGCGCAGGACACCATTGAGTCGTTCCCAGTTGGGGATGCCGTCCGCGGCCATCAGCACAACCCCGAGGAACTGAACCGTCACGATCAGCGTGAAGTCCTGTCCGTTTGCCTCCAGGGTGGTCAGCCCGCGCGCCAATCCGGCAAGGTACGACAGCAGGATCGACACCAGGTACGCGAACACCACCCAGCGCATCGGCTGTGGACCGACCATCACCAGGCGAGGGTTGAGCCGCGTCGTCAACCACCAGCACCACAAGGCAAAGGCGGTGAGGAGGGCCGGCCGCCCGGCGTACGTCAGTTCGGGCACGATCAGGGGTGCCGGCAGGCAGTACAGCAGGCACACCATCATGCTCATCACGGTCGCCGGGTCGACCACCGTCGATCGACGACGGGTCGTGTAGGTGTGCGCCGTGAGCAGCGACGGTTCAAGGTCGACCGGGTGAAGCGCGGTGGCGCTCACCGGCCACGGTCTCGCATGTCCTGTTCGGCCCAACGGTCGGCCGGCCGCGGCAGAATGATGGTTTCCTCAACCGCTGGCGGTCGAGCCACGGGGGCTCCGGTCGACTCCGCCGTCCGCTGGCCGTCGGCCCGCCGTGCGCCGTACACCGACCCGGGGCCGTCGCTGATCGTCCGCGGCGGCTGCTGACTGTAGCGGGTGGAGTCCTCTCGGTCATCGCCGTCTGACAGCGGCGGTGTGGACCGTGGGGAAGACGCGTTGGCGGGTGCGTCCTCCCGCCTTTCGTCCGACTGGGCCGGCTTCTGGTCACCCCGCTTCGCATGCTGGCTGCGGCGCCGGCGGAGCAGCGCGTCGAGGCTGATCGTCCCCGCCGCGGTCAGCAGCAGCCCCACGCCCACGGTCACGATGAGGGCGCGCTTGGTCTTCGAGGTCACGGTCTCGACGTCGCTGCCGTCGGTCAGCGTCTGCGTGCCGATCTTGTCTTCGGCCAGCACGCCGTAGCGGTTCTGCTGCGCCTCGACGTCGGCCTCGAGATCCTTGATGACCTCCCGCACGGTGGCGGTCGCCTTGGTCGGTGTCTCCGCCACCGCCTCAACGATGAAGATCGGGGAGCGCTCATCCAGCTGAACCAGGACGCTGTCGGACAGACCCGCGTCCTTCAAGCTCGCCAGCGTCTTCTGGTTGACCACGTTGAGGATGGCCGCCTGGCAGAGCGCGTTGAACCCGAGATCGAGCCAGGGATTCTTGGGTCGGGGCTTGCCGGCGGGCTTTGAGGTTGAGTCAGCGGGGCCCGGAGCCGGGATCAGCACCACGTGACCTGTGGCGCGGTAGTCGGGCTTGACGGACTGCCCGACCAGCGCCGAGATAAGGATCGTCGCGAGCAGGATCGGCAGAGCGACATACCACCGCCGGAAAAGCAGACGGGTCAGGTCCCAGAGATCCATCAAGGTCCTTCGACATTAATCGACCGACCATCCGTCGGTGGAAGTAGGGGGAGCTGGTGCGGCAGCTAGCACCAGTATCCGGTCGCGTCTCACTGCTCTGCAAGCATGTGGTGGACGACGAGGGAAATCCTATGCGGGGCGGCGGTCACGCCTCCGCCGATCGGGTGGCAACGCGCCGGCAGGTGGGCGCCGAACGACCGCGTTCGTCGCGTGGTCGGGGATTTCCGGCTGCCGGGTGTCGTTCATCGCACCACCGCCGGCGACCGCGCGTCCCGCACGAGCAGGTGCGCCGAGCCACTGCCGTCCGCCGGGACCTGCCAGATGTCGCTGGTCGCGGTGCCCTCGTCCGAACGGGGCAGGCCATAGATGAGGTGGTCGCTGTCGAGCCACTCGACCTGGTCGTCAACGCTGCGGGTCTCGGCGAGCAGCGTCTCGGCCCCGGTCGCGAGATTGTAGGTGGCCAGCCGCCAGTGGCCCGGGGGCAGGTCGCCGTGCTTCTTGAAGGCGATGCGGGTCCGGTCCGGCGACAGCGACGGGCATTCGGCGTCCTCCCGCAGCGCGGTGACCCGACGCGCGGCGAGGCTTCCCTCGACGAGCCAGGTCTTCCCGCCCGAGGCGGCGGTGGCGTAAAAGCGATCGTCGTCGGCGAAGGTCACCCCCCACAGGTTCCTGTCTGCCGCAGTAACCACCTTGCCGTCGACCTCGAGTTCGAACCGCTCGAGGTCACCGAGCACTTCGCCCTCGACCCGGCTGACCACGGTGCGGGTGGAGAACTGCCCCGGGTTGGCGTACGAGTCCCCGAAGACGAACGTGGTGGTCGCCACCAGCGATCCGTCCCGGGACAGCCGGGCCCGGCTCGGTGTGCCGACCAGCGGCAGATCGCGCCGGGGTGCCCAGTCGGCGTCGAGCAACTGTGCGCGGTAGGTGGTCACCAGGCCCCGGTCAGCGGCGAGGCAGATCGCCTCGTCCCTGGTCGCGTAGACCCGCTCGCAGGACGCCCGGGTGACCGCGCGTGGCCCGGTCGGCGCCGCGAGCGGGACCATCGCCACCCGGCCGTAGTCGGCGCCCAGGGCGGTGTTCCGGAAGACCAGGTGTGGCACGCTGCGTACGGCGGCGAGGTCAGTGCGGGTGGGAGCGCCCGCCGCCGCCTGCGCCGCCGTCTGGTCCTGCCGGGCCTGCCAGACATAGCTGCCCGCGCCGGCGACGGCGACCAGCAGCACCACCACCAGTACCGCCAGCCGCGCCCGCGGGCCGAGCCCACTCACCCGCTCGCTCATCTCGGCACTCCGCTGGTTCTGGGTTCGGTGGGGGTGGGCGCGGCCGGGCGGTCGATGCCGTGCAGCAGCCAGGCGGCGACGGGTACGGCGCCGGCCAGCAGGGCGGCGAACAGCAGCAACGCCGGGCGCGGCCCCTGCAGGCTCCACAACAGGCCGAACAGGACCGACGCGGCGAACCGGGCCAGCACCACCGTGGTCTGGGCGGCGGCGATGCCGCTACCCCGCGCACTGGCCGCCACCAGCCGGCTCGCCAGCGCCGCGAGCACGCCGTCGGTGGCGGCGTAGAAGGTGCCGAGCAGCAGCAGGACGGTGAGCGTGAGGCCCACGCCACCGCCGGGCAGCGCCGCGAGCAGATAGCCGCCCAGCAACGCCAGGTGGCCGGCGACGAGTACCCGGCCGCGGCCGACCCGATCGGCCAGCCGCCCCAGGGGCACGGCCAGGGCCAGATAGGCGACGTTGGTTCCCACGTAGAGCAGCGGGAAGTAGCGGGCGGCGAAGTCGTCCCGGTCTTGAAGGGACAGATAGAGAAAGCCGTCGCCGATGGTCAACAAGCCCAGCAGGGCGGCGGCCAGTAGCGGTCGCCGGAGGTTCCGTCCGGTGACTCCCGCGATCACTCGCCGCAGACCGGCGCGGCCCGTGCCGGCTGCGGTCGGCAGGTCGGGCACGAACAGCACCAGCACCGCCACCCCGGCGATCGCAAAGGCGAACGAGACGACGAAGATGGAGTCGTAGCTGCCCGGCACGGTCGCGAGCAGGGCGAAGGCGATCAGCGGACCGATGGCGGCGCCGAAGGTGTCCAGCGTCCGGTGCACGCCGAACGCCCGCCCCAGCACGTCCGGCTGCGACGCCGCGGCGATCAGAGAGTCCCGGGGCGCGGTCCGCAGGCCCTTGCCCAACCGGTCCGCGGCTATCACCGTTGTGATCGCAGCGAAGTCCGCTGCCGGTAGCATGGCCAGGCGGCTCAGTGCGGATGTGCCGTACCCCGCCGCCGCCACCCACTTTGGTCGCTGGCTGCGGTCGCTGGCGTAGCCCCCAGCGATCCGTACCAGGGCGCTGGCGCCTTGGTAGATGCCGTCCAGGAAGCCGTACGCGATGGGGCTCAGGCCGACCACGGCGGTGAGGTAGAGCGGCAGGACCGACGCCACCATCTCCGAGGACACATCGGTGAGCAGGCTGACCGTGCCGAGGAGCACGACGGTTCCGGAGACGCGGCGCACGGCGGCGCGGGGCCGGTTCGGGCCGCCATGGCCCGGCCGGTCCCGCAGCGTCATGTACATGTCTCCACCTCCCGGCCTGCTGCGGCGGCTGTCCGCCGCCACCGGCCGGATCCTTTCGCGCCAGCCGTCAAATCGTTTGTGACCCGTCAGCCGGCCAGCGCGGCGGTCAGGGCCGCCACCACCGCCTCCTGCTGATCGGTGGTGATCTGCGGGAAGATGGGCAGCGAGAGCAGTTCCGGCGCGATTCGCTCCGCGTGCGGGAACGTCCCCTCGGTGTAGCCGAGGCCGGCGAAGGCCGGCGTCCGGTGCACCGGCACGGGGTAGTGGACCGCCGCCCCGACGCCAGCCGCGTTGAGCCGTGCCAACACCCGGTCCCGTCGGACCGGCGTGCCGTAGCCCGGGATCCGGACACAGTAGATGTGCCAGACGTGCTCGTTGCCCAGCAGGGTCACCGGTCGGATCACGTCGACCGGCTCGAGCAGCGCGTCGTACCGGGCCGCCGCGGCCCGGCGCAGCGTGTTCGAGTTTGCCAGTCGGGCCAGCTTGGCGCGGAGGACCACCGCTTGGAGGGCGTCCAGCCTGCTGTTCACGCCGATGACGTCGTGCACGTACTTCTTCAGGCCGCCGTGGCTGCCTAGAGTGCGGACCGCTGTTTCGAGCTCGGCGTCGGCGGTCACCACCGCGCCCGCGTCGCCGTATGCCCCCAGGTTCTTGCCAGGGTAGAAGCTCGTGGCGGCGATGCCATCGACACCGGCGCTGCGCCCGTGCCGGGTGGCGCCCTGACACTGCGCGGCGTCCTCGACGATGGCGATGTCCCGCCCGGCCAGGCCGGCTCGCAGTCGCTCCATCGGCGCGAGCTGGCCGTAGAGGTGTACCGGGATGATCGCCCGGGTCGCGGGCGTGATCGCGGCAAGCGCCGCGTCGACGTCGATCAGGTACGAATCGGACTCGCAGTCGACCAGCACCGGTCGCGCGCCGGTCCGGGCGACCGCCTCGGCGGTGGCGATGAAGGTGTTCGTCGGCAGGATCGCCTCGGCGCCGGGCCCGACGCCGACGGCGCGCAGCGCCAACTCGAGCGCGTCGGTGCCGTTGGCCACGCCGACGCAGTGCGGTACCCCGCTGAACGCGGCGTACTCCCGTTCGAACGCGGCCACCTCGGCGCCGCCGATGAAGGCGGTGTCGGCGATGACCCGCTTGAAGCCGGCCTCCACCTCCTCCGCGACCTCCGCGTGCGCGGCGGCAAGATGGACGAGCGGAATGTTCGGCATGACTAGCTCCCCACAACCTTCGGCATGGCCAAGTCTCTGATCGCCGCCGCCGGTTCCGGCTGCGCGGGCCCGTCGGCGGCACGCAGCCGACGGGCCGGGTTGCCGGCCCAGGTCTCGCCGGGCGGCACGTCGCCCAGCACCACAGAACCCATCCCGACCAGCGACCACTCGCCGATCGTCACGCCCTCGCGGATCAGCGCCCCCGCGCCGACGTACGCGCCGAGGCGCAGCACCGCATTGCCGCCGAGGCGGACACCGGAGGCGATGGTCGCATGGTCGTGCACCCGGTTGTCATGGGTCAGGACGGCGTGCGGCATGACCGCGACGTGCTCGCCCACGATCACGTCCGCGGTGAGCACCACGCCCGCGAGCAGCACTGTGCCGGGACCGACCGAGCTACCGGCGCCGAGGTCCGCGCTCGGATGGACGATCGTGGCGTACCGGTCGGTCGGCAGAGCGAGGCCCTCGACGATCCGCTGCCGCACCACATAGTTGCGCGGGTTGCCGACGCAGATGACGGCCGACGTCTGCCGCATCTCGGTCAGCCGGCCGATCCCGCCGATGACCGGGAGACCGACCCGCTCGGTGCGGTGCAGTGCGGGGTCGTCGTCGAGGAACCCGCGCAGCCGCCAGGTCGGCCGCGCATCGTTGATCGCGCGTACCGCCGCCGCGGTCTCCCGCGCGAATCCACCCGCGCCGACGATGACCAGATCGCGCATCAGCTGGCCAGCTTGTGCAGCACGCTGACGATGTGGTCCTGGTCGTGCTCGGTCAGCGCGTGGTGCAGCGGCAGGATGAGCGAGTCGCGGGTCAGCCGCTCGGTCACCGGCAGCGGCGCGGGCGACACGTCGGCGTAGGCCGGCTCCAGGTGGGCGGCCATGATGCCGCGTCGGGCCGACACTCCGGCGGCAGCCAGCTCGGCGAGCACCTCGTCGCGGCCGGTCCCGTACTCCGGGTCGATCAGCAGCCAGAACGACTGGAAGTTGGTCTCGCCGTACTCGGGGTCGCGGACCGGGGCCAGACCCTTGAGGTCCGCCAGCAGCTCGTGGTAGCGGGCCGCCAGCGCGCGCCGGTGAGCCACCAGATCCGCGAGGCGGCCGAGCTGCACGAGACCGATCGCCGCCTGGATGTCGGTCATTCGGTAGTTGAAGGCGGTCTCCAGGTAGGCCTCGATGACCGGCTGGGAGCTGGCGTGGCGGTCGGCCGCGGAGACGTTCATGCCGTGTTCCCGCAGCCGGCGCAGCCGGGCCGCCCACTCCGGATTGTCCACGGTGACCATGCCACCCTCGCCCGTCGTCAGCAACTTGCGGGGATGGAACGACCAGGCCGAGATCGTCGCGCCGGCGCCGACCGGCCGTCCGTACGCCGTCGACCCGGCGGCGCAGGCCGCGTCCTCGATCAGCGGCAGCCCCCAGCGGCCGGCGGCGTTCCGCAGCGCGGCGACGTCGAACGGCACGCCGCCCTGGTGCACCGCGATCACCGCCCGGGTCCGGGCGGTGCGCACCGCGTCGATCGTCGCCACCGTCAGGTTGCCGGTGCGGACGTCGACGTCGGCGAAGACCGGGGTGGCGCCGACGTAGCGCACCGCGTTGGCGGTGGCGATGAACGAGAATGATGGCACGATCACCTCGTCGCCCGGGCCGATCTCCAGCACCACCAGCGCCAGATGAAGTGCGGTCGTGCACGAGCTGACGGCCACGCCGTGGCCGGCGCCCACCAGGGCGGCGAACTCCTGCTCGAACCGGGCCACCCGGGGCCCCTGGGCCACCCAGCCCGACCGTACGGCGTCGGCGGCGGCCTGCGCCTCCTCCTCACCGAGGCGGGGGATCATCACCGGGATCCGGGTGCTGCTCACTTCTCGGCCCGCCACCAGTCGACCAGCCCCTGAAGCCCCTCGTGCAGGCCGATCTCGGCGCGGAAGCTCAGCTTCTCCGCGGCGGCGGTGGTGTCGGCCAGTCGGCGGGTGACGCCGTTGACCGCGCGGGCCGGACCGTGCTCGGGTGCGAGGTCGGACTTCATCACGTCGCTGAGCGCCTGGGCCAGCTCCTTGAGGCTGGTCTCGGTGCCGCTGGCGATGTTGAACACCTCGTCGGTGACGTCCGCCCGGGCGGCCAGGATGTTGGCCCGGGCGATGTCGGCGACGTGCACGAAGTCCATCGTCTGCAGGCCGTCACCGAGGATCAGCGGGGGCACACCCGATTCGATCCGCTCCATCCACCGGATCAGGACCTCGGTGTAGAGGCCGTGGATGTCCATCCGGGGGCCGTAGACGTTGAAGTAGCGCAGCGCGACGTAGTCCAGGCCGTACATGCTGTGATAGCTGCGCAGCATGCCCTCGTTGAACGCCTTGGCGGCGCCGTAGAACGTGTCGTTGTGGTACGGGTGGTGCCGCTCGGTGGTCGGGAACTCGTCGGCGAGCCCGTACACGGAGGCCGACGAGGACAGGATGACCTTGCGGACCCGGGCGGCGGCGGCCGCCTCCAGCACGTTGAACGTGCCGTCGACCAGCACCTCGTTGGCCAGCCGCGGCTCCTCGGCGCACTGGGTGATGCGGATGGCGGCGAGGTGGAAGACCAGGTCCTTGCCGCGGGTCAGTTCGTGCACCAGCCCGACGTCGCGGATGTCTCCCTCGACCAGGCGGACACCGGCGTGCGGCAGTGCCCGGGCGAGGTTCTCCCGGCAGCCCCGGACGAAGTTGTCCAGGACGACGACCTCGGCCGCGCCGCCGGCGACCAGCTGGTCGACGACGTGGGAACCGATCGTGCCCGCTCCACCGGTGACCAGGGCCCGTGCCCCGGCGGTCTCCACCGCGCTCATGCCGTTGCTCCGCTTCGCTCCGCGCCGGACTGAGCAATTGCCCTACCGGTTTCGACGATTTGCCCGTGCACGTCTGTCCATTCGTTGAGATTGACCACTGATCCGCCACTGGCGAGGCTGCGCGAGGCGGCCTCCAGGATGGCCATCACCCGCAGGCCGGACCGGCCGTCGGTCAGGGCGGGCGTGCCGGTGCGTATCGACCGGGCGAACTCCTCGACCATGGTCCGCAGCGCCTCCCGCTCCGTCAGGGCCGGCGCCACCATGTCGCCCGAGCGGTACGAGACCAGCATGTCCCGGCGCTGCTCGTCGCCGAGCTCCTCCGCCGACGCCACGTCGACCCCGCGGTCGAAGATCGAGAGTCGCTGGCTCGGGTTGAGGTCGTCCCAGACCAAGGTCCGCTTCGACCCGCCGATGATCGCGGTCCGGATCTTCACCGGGGAGAGCCAATTGACGTGGATGTGCGCGATCGCGCCGGTGTTGAGGTGCAGCGTCAGGTAGGCGACGCAGGCCCGCCCCGCCCCGATCCGGTCCGCGCCGTGCGCGGCCACCGAGACCGGCGCCACCCCGGACGGGAGGATGAAGTCGAGAATCGACAGGTCGTGCGGCGCCAGGTCCCACATCACGTCGATGTCGCGCTGGACCAGCCCGAGGTTGATTCGTACCGAGTCGAGGTACTGCAGCTCGCCCAGTTCCCCGCCGTGCAGCAGCTCGCGGATGCGCAGCACGGCGGGCGTGTAGCAGTAGGTGTGGTCGCACATCAGCGACAGTCCCCGGCCCTCCGCCTCCGCCACCAGCGCGCGCCCCTGTTCGACGTCGGCCGCCAGCGGCTTCTCCACGAGCACGTGCTTGCCGGCCCGTAGCGCCGCCATCGCCACCTCGAGGTGGGTGCCGGCCGGGGTGGCGATGGCCACCGCGTGTACGTCGTCGTCGGCCAGCACCGTGGCCAGGTCGTCGGTCGCCTGGACCGTCGAGTAGTCACCGAGCGCGCGTCGGGCCCGGGTCATATCGAGGTCGCAGAGCCAGCGCAACCGGAATGCGTCAGAGGTCTGGAAGTTACGCACAAGATTCGGCCCCCAGTAACCGGCACCGATGACGGCAACGCCGATTGGTTCGACGGCAGCGGGCGATGAGTTCACTGATACCCGTTTCGCTAGTCAGGACAGGAAAATCCGCTGAGGGGGGGAGTTAGTGGCGACGTCCATTCGGCAAGCTACCGAGGTCGTCCTCGCCAGCGCCAGCACCGACCGGGAATTCCGGCGGTGCCGCCGGGGTCATTCGGTCCGTTTGGTCTGCCCGCGCACTTCGAATGGCCCGTTCTGCGGCCACTGGGTCGGCTTTCTGACATTGCCCTTGTTGCCGAATGTCTACCGTTTCCACCGCACAGAAGATCACCGGACCGCGGAGGGAACGAGAGATGACGGACGCCCACCGGGCACCGCACGACGGTGCGCAGATCGCCGCGACGGCCGATGTGGACGAACGGGCCACCATCCGTCCCGGCACGCGCGTCTGGCACCTGGCTCAGGTCCGCGAGCATGCCTCGGTCGGCCGGAACTGTGTCATCGGCCGCAGCGCGTACGTCGGGCCGGGCGTCCGCCTGGGCGACAACGTCAAGCTGCAGAACCACGCCCTGGTGTACGAGCCAGCGGAACTGGCCGACGGGGTCTTCATCGGGCCGGCCGCGGTGCTCACGAACGACGAGTACCCGCGCTCGGTCACCCCGGAGGGGCGGCTGAAGAGCGGCGACGACTGGACAGCGGTCGGCGTGGTGGTCGGCGAGGGCGCGGCGATCGGAGCGCGGGCCGTCTGCGTGGCGCCGGTCTCGATCGGCCGGTGGGCCCTGATCGCGGCCGGCGCGGTGGTCACCCGGGATGTTCCCGACTTCGCGCTCATGGTCGGAGTTCCCGCCCGCCGGGCGGGCTGGGTGGGCCGGGCGGGCGAGCCGCTCGTGGCGAAGGACGACGGCCGGTGGATCTGTCCGCGCACCGGAGCCGAGTACCGCGAGTGCGAGGGGCGGCTGACCGAACTGCCGTCGGCCTGACGGCCGCGCCGGGGTCGACGTCCCCGGTCGAACGCGTCCCGCCGACCGGCCCGAGCCGGCGGGGGGCTACCCTCGCCGGGGTGAACTGGTTGGATCTGGTCGGCTGGGCCGGCTCCGCGGTGCTGGTCTGGTCGCTGCTGCAGTCGCGCATCCTGCGGCTGCGCGCGCTCAACCTCGTCGGCTGTCTCGTGCTGATCGGCTTCAACGCCGCGCTCGAGGTCTGGCCCATGGTCGGGCTCAACATCGTCCTCGCGGTGATCAACATCTGGTATCTGCGCGGGATGCTCGCCACCCGGCACGACGAGCAGACCTACCAGGTGGTGGAGGTCGGCGTCGGCGACCAGTTCCTGGCGCACACCCTGCGGGTGCACGCGCCGGACATCGCCCGGTTCAATCCCGACTTCCACTGGGACCCGGATGCCCCGGGACGCTCCGCGTTCCTGGTGGTCACGGCCGATGAGGTGGTCGGGGTGGTGCTGTCGCACGCCGAGACGCCCGGGGTCGCCCAGATCGACCTGGACTACGTGACTCCGAAGTTCCGCGACTTCACCCCCGGCGAGTTCGTCTACCGGCGCAGTCGCCTCTTCACCGAACGGGGCTTCCACCGCGTGGTCAGCCCGCCCGGGATGGTCGCCCCCTACTACCACCGGCTCGGCTTCCGCCCCGAGGGCGACTCGTACGTCCTCGATCTGCCCGCGTCGCCGGCGGCCGAATCGGCGTAGCGTCGCCGGGGCAGGATTCGGCTGCCGGCGGACGGGGCACAGAAGCGCGTACGCCGGGCGGGGCTGCCGACCGGCTGGCACCGCGCGGAGCGGCCGGTGCCACCACGACGAGGGAGCGAACCAGGCGTGCAGAGCTACGGGAGCCAACTGGCTCTGGTCGGAGTCCTGGTCGTCATCAACGCGCTCTTCGCCGGCAGTGAGATGGCGTTGGTGTCGTTGCGGGACAGCCAGATCCAGCGGTTGGAGCGCACCAGCCGGGCCGGGCGGGTGCTGGCCCGGCTGGCCAAGGACCCGAACCGTTTCCTGGCCACCATTCAGATCGGCATCACCCTGGCCGGCTTCCTGGCCTCCGCCGCCGCGGCGGTCTCGCTCGCCAAGCCCCTCGTGCCGCTGCTCGGCGTGTTCGGCGGCGCCGCCGAGACGGTCGCGATCGTGGCGGTCACCCTCGCGCTGACCTTCGTCACCCTGGTCTTCGGCGAGCTGGCCCCCAAGCGGATCGCCATGCAGTCCGCCGAGCGGTGGGCGCTGCTGGTGGCCCGCCCGCTCGACCTGCTCGCCACCTTCACCCGACCGGCCGTCTGGGCGCTCGGCGCCACCAGCGACCTGGTGGTCCGCCTGGTCGGGCTCAACCCCAAGCACCAGCCGGAGGAGATCGGCCCGCACGAGCTGCGCGACATCGTCGCCGGCAACCACGGCTTCACCAAGGAGCAGCGCACCATCATCGCTGGCGCCGTGGAGATCGCCGACCGGCGGTTGCGGGCGGTCCTCGTACCCCGGTTGCGGGTCTTCACGCTCGACAGCGGAACCACCGCGGAGGCCGCGCGGCTGGTGCTGGCCGCCACCGGACACTCCCGCGCGCCAGTGGTGCGCCACGGCGGCCTGGACGACACGCTCGGGGTGATCCACCTGCGCGACCTGGTGGGGGTGCCCGACGACCGGCGGGTCGACGAGATCGCCCGCCCTCCGATGTTGCTGCCCGACTCGCTGCCGGTGGTGGACGCGCTGCGCCAGTTCAAGGCCGAGCGCCAGCAGATCGCGCTGGTGGTCGACGAGCGCGGTGCCGTCGACGGCATCGTGACGTTGGAGGACATCCTGGAGGAGATCGTCGGGGAGATCTACGACGAGACCGACCGGGACGGGTACTCGGTGCGCCGCGACCCGGACGGCGCGCTGGTGCTGCCCGGCACCTTCCCGGTGCACGACCTGACGGACATCGGCGTCGAGCTGCCGTCGCGGCCGGCCGGCGACTACACGACCGTCGCCGGGCTGGTGCTGGCCCGCCTCGGGCACATCCCCACCGTCGCGGGGGAGGACGTCACCCTGGACGGGTGGGTGCTGATGGTGGCCGGCATCGACCACCGGGCGATCACCGAGGTACGGCTGAGCCGGGTCCCCGATGAGACCGACGCCGATCGGGACGCCGAGCCGGTGCTGGACGAGGCCCGCGGCTGACCCGAGGGTTCCGCCGCCGGGTGTGCCTGCTCAGGCGGGGGAGAGGTTCTGCAACCGGACCTGACCGCGGGCGATCAGCCGCTGGTCGGCATCGGTGATCTCCACCTGCCAGAGCTGCTGGCTGCGGCCCCGGTGCACCGGGGTGCCGACCGCGGTCAGCTCGCCGTCCCGGACGGCCCGCAGGAAGTCGGTCTGGTTCGACACCCCGACGACCGTGCCCCGGTCGGCCAGCCAGAGCGAGCCGCCCACGCTGGCGGCGGTCTCCACCACCGAGCAGTACACCCCGCCGTGCTGGATGCCGAACGGCTGGTGCAGCTCCGGCCGGACCCGCCAGCTGATGACCACCCGGTCGGCGGTCGCCTCCTCGAACTTCAGGCCGAGCAGGGCGACAAAGCCACCTGTCAGGTCCGGCATCTCCACGGTAAAGCCTCCTCGATCAACTGGCCGCCAGCCTAACTGGGGCGGCTTGCGCCAAACCCGGTACGGGTCGGTGCCGGCGATGGGGGAGAATCGGTGACCGTGACCGACAGCAGCCTCCCGCCGCCCGGGCGGGCCTCCCTGACCGACGACCTGCTCTGGCGTGGCCTGATCCAGGACTCGACCGGCCTCGACGAGCTGCGCGAGCTGCTCGACGGCGGAGGTGCCGCCACCTTCTATGTGGGCTTCGACCCCACCGCGCAGAGCCTGCACGTCGGCTCGCTCATGCAGGTCATCACGGCCCGTCGGCTGCAACTCGCGGGTCACCGCCCGTTGCTGCTGGTGGGCGGGGCGACCGGCCAGATCGGTGACCCGAAGGAGAGCGCCGAGCGGACGCTCAACCCGCCCGAGGTGATCGCCGGCTGGGTCGAGGGGATCCGCGACCAGCTCGCGCCCTTCGTGTCGTACACGGGCGAGAACGCGGCGCAGCTGGTGAACAACCTGGACTGGACCGGCGAGATGTCGGTGGTCGAGTTTCTCCGCGACGTGGGCAAGCACTTCCCGGTGAACAAGATGCTCGCTCGGGAGGTGGTGCGTGCCCGGCTGGAGATCGGCATCAGCTTCACCGAGTTCAGCTACCAGCTGTTGCAGGCCAACGACTTCTTCGAGTTGCACTGCCGGCATGGCTGCCAGCTTCAGTTCGGCGGCTCCGACCAGTGGGGCAACATCACCGCCGGCGTCGACTACGTGCGCCGGCGTGGCGCCGGGCCGGTGCAGGCGTTCACCACGCCGCTGGTCACGAAGTCCGACGGTACGAAGTTCGGCAAGACCGAGGGCGGCTCCGTCTGGCTCGACCCGTCGATGACCAGCCCGTACGCCTTCTACCAGTTCTGGCTCAATGTCGAGGACGGGGAGGTCGACCGCTACCTGCGGTACTTCAGCTTCCGCTCGCGCGACGAGTTGGAGGAGTTGGCGAAGGCGACCGCCGAACGGCCGGCGGCCCGGCTGGCGCAGCGCGCGCTCGCCGAAGAGCTCACCACCCTGGTGCACGGGCCTGAGGAGGCCCGGCAGGCGATCGCCGCCAGCCAGGCACTCTTCGGCCGGGGCTCGCTGGACGATCTGGCCCCGGAGACGCTGCGCGCGGCGCTGACCGAGGCCGGCCTGGTGCGACTCGCCGGCGAGGTGCCGGACGTGGCGGGCCTGCTGCGGGACTCCGGGCTGGTGCCCAGCCTCAAGGAGGCCCGTCGGGTGATCGCCGAGGGTGGCGCCTACGTCAACAACAACCGGGTGACCGAGGTGGACGCCGTGGTGTCACCGGCCGACCTGCTGCACGGGCGGTACCTGGTGCTGCGCCGCGGCAAGCGCTCCTTCGCGGGCGTTGAGCTGGGCGGATAGTCGTCGGTCGACGATGTGACGGGGGACGCGTCCGGCGGATTTGACGATCACTCCGCCGGACGCGTAACTTTCTCTCTGCCAGCGCGGAACGGACGAAACAGGCGAAAGCCTGAAACGGCCGGAGCGCGGCAACGGCCTCGGGGTCGGGCGGGTTCGCCCACCGGATCCCGAACCGGGCGGTGCCCCAGATTCGCCGCGAGGCGGATTTGGTGAGGCGGAACCGACCGGGTAAGGTTGGCAAGCGGCAGGGAAACGGGCGAGTTCGCGGGAAACCGCAACGGCCGGCCTGCCGACCCCGTGACGAGAGCGGCGCAAGCCGGTCGAGGCATGGTGCCCGCAATACGGAGTGAAGCACGACGGACCGCGAAACGGCGGTTTGACACGGCGGAAACCGGCGGGTAACGTAGTAAGAGTGCCTAGCGCGACTGAGCGCTGGGGATGCGGTAAAAATGCCCCGAGAGGGTGCTCCACTGAGTGGGGCTTCTGGTCGGTGTGTGGTTGTTCTTTGAGAACTCAACAGGGTGCTTGAAAAGCCAGTGCCAATTA
>NZ_JBEXIK010000073.1:0-22325 GCF_040608515.1 Micromonospora sp. NPDC005173 | reverse complement strand
GCATCGCCACCCGCACCCCGGGCGGCGGACCCACCACCCCCACGACAGCCGTTCCTGTGCTGCCTGGGGTGGTCACGCACCGTCGAGCCGGCCGGCACCTCCCCGGCGCCGGCCGGTCCCGGCGTGACCCCCGCCGCCCAGCCCGGGCGGCGAGAGGATCAGTTGGCCTGCGGAGGCCCGCCCCACCACCCAGTGGGGAGTCGCTCGCCCTCCAAGGCGAGGATCCACAACATCCCACCGAAACACCCGGTGAACGTTAGTGGACACCGCACTAGCTCCCTTGACCTCGTGATCGTCTGCACTCGACGATCGATGTCCGTGATCGTCCGACTGCTGTACCAGATTCTGGTTCAGGTGCTCTCGTGGCTGGCGCTGTTCGCCCGCTCCTCCGGGTCGAAGGACGCGGCGATCCTCCTGCTGCGTCACGAGGTGGCGGTGCTGTGCCGAGGCAACCCGAGACCACGCGCGCTTCGCGCACGCTGGGCTGCAGTGGACTGATAGGCCGTGCTTGCCGCCCTGACCAGGCTCATACCCAAGCTGCTTCGCGGCCACGTGCTGCAGACCTCTATCGAGCACTACAACACCGGCCGAAGCCACCAAGACCATGGGATCGGTCTGCGAGCTCCGACCGACGACCGCAACGTCCCACTCCCCACCCCAACCGACCGCATACATCGCCGCAGACGCCTCGGAGGACTCCCCAACGAGCACCAAGCCACCACATGAAACCCCAGCTCAACACCGACCGAGTCTCGACCAGGACCGTCACTCATCCGGCCCCGCGAGGAGCCCATGGCCCGGTCCATGACAGTTACATATATCGATGTGGACGGTCGCTCAAACCGCTTCTGGTGGATAGATTTTGCCCTCTTGACGAGGCACTTCTGTCGCAGTCTAATTGGTGATCAAATAGGGAGGCCACGCGTGGGAGAGTTCCAGTTCGCCGTTCTGACGTGGCAGGGTTTCCTTATTTTGTCTCGACCAGCGCGTGTAGATCATGGGGCTGGGACGCAACAGGCCGCCCCGGTCCGTTAGAGATTTCGACCCATCGGGAAGGAGCCGGAGATGAGCATGAGGTTCACGAGTCGGCGGCAGTTCCTGCGGCGACTGGGAGGCACCCTTGCTGCCGGAGTAGGCATCGCGTTTTTTCCGGCCGGGTTCGCCTCGGCATCGTCCAAGACCGGTCCGACATCGACCCCTGGCCATACGGGCGGCGGGCCGGCGTACCCGGGAGACCCCGGCTTTGTCGCCACGAGTCCAGGGGAACTAGATGCCGCTAAAGCCAGTTGGGAAACGCCGGAATATGGTTATTATACCGGCCATAATCCTTCTACTCCTGGCACAGCGGTCAATTCCCCATGGCAGCTGGTCGCGGTAAACGCGTCCACCGCCTACGCCCTAGGGTACTGCGGGCAGGGCGTCACGCTGGGCATGATGGATTCGGGCTACAGGGCTACACACGAAGCATTTCAGACCGGGCTGATCGCTTCGGTGAGAGCGGAGGGTGTCTACGGCACGTCCGGCTTCGGGTATCGTAACGCAGCAACCCCGGCGAACCCGTTTACTGCGGGCGAGCCGTTCACTGTGGCCGGTGATCAGGCGAGAACAAGTGACTACGGGCACGGGAATGGCATGCTTGGGGTTACCTCCGGCATGCGCGATGGTAAAGACCAGCACGGCATCGCCTTTGGATCGAAGATGTATGTTGCCAAGACCGGCGGTTCCGATACCCAGTCCCACGGTCCCTTCCACGATTACGTGTACTGGCATACAGCCAATAAGGCCCTGGTCGACGCAGGCGCCCGGGTCATCAACAGCAGTTGGGGCTCTTATGTCCAGACTATTGACAGAACCCGCTTTGACGGCTTGGGAAACGACCTTGGAGTCAACGGAAACCTCGCCAACGCTTACCAACTGCCTGGCAAAGACAGCGCCAGCGCCACGGCAATGGCGACCATTATCCCCAACGAGTACCTGAAGGATCTGGAGTACCAGTATTTCTTCTTCAAGAAAAGCTATTCCGAAGGCGGCATTCAATACAATCCGAACTACCCCGGACGTTCCTTTATGGACGCCATCTGGGACGCCATCAAGGACAGCGGTACCGTCAACGTAAGGTCGTCCGGCAACAACGACTGGAGCAACCCGTATTTTCGCCCGGCGTATCCCTTCTTCAATCCGTTGGCGGAAAAGCAGTGGATAGCCGTCGGCGGGGTGCAACCGCCCACTGTGGCCAATCCCGAATACACAAAGCAGTTCGGGTATAACGAGGCGGCGCTCGCCAAATGGTGGACCGTGTCTACCCCTTCAAACAGCGTTCGGACCACGAACAGCGGTGGTGACACTAACTATTCAAACTCAAGCGGCACGTCACCGGCAACGCCCGTTGCGACAGCGGTGATGGGGGTTCTGCTCTCCCGCTATCCGAACATGGACGCCAAGCAGGTGCGTGAGCTGATGCTCACCACGGCGAACAACAAGATGTCCGACGGCGTGAGATTCCTCGGCACCGGGCAAACCTCCCCCTCCGGGGCATCCATCGCCTGGACCGCTCCCGACGGTCTTCCGGACGAACGCTGGGGCTGGGGGATTCCCGATCTGGCCAAGGGCATGTACGGCCCCGGCCAGCTCCTGAGCCCCATGACCTACAACATGGATAAAGCGCCCCTGGACGTCTGGTCGAACGACATCAGCCAGATCGCGATCAAGGAAAGGGAAAGGGAAGATCTGGAGTGGCTGGCGGGCTACAAGGAGCAAGGCATTGCCTACGCCGGTGAATTCAACCCCAACGTGCTGAACCCGGACGGCACGCTTAACGAACAGGCCTTCATGCTTCAGGGCATTTTGGCTGATCCTTACATCCAAGCTATCACTAACGGCCATCCCGAGTTGTACGACAAGATCACCTATGAGGACGCCGTCAAGTGGCGCAAGGAATGGATGGACGAGCGCGCAGCCTACATTCAGAACAACATCGACAACAACCTCTACGCGGCTTCTCTGACCAAGCAAGGCCCCGGGACGCTGATCATGACGGGCGACGACACCTACAAGGGCGGCACGACGGTTGAAGGCGGTAAGCTTTCGATCACCGGCTCGCACGCAAGCTCGATCGACGTCAAGGGCGGCACGCTCGGCGGCAGCGGTTTCGTGGCAGGCAGCATCGACGTCGACAGCGGCGTGCTGCAGCCCGGTCTGTCGTCCGGGGAAGCGGCGTCCGCGGCGTCCATCACCCTCACCGACGTCGCGCCCGGCAACGTCCTGAACGTCGGCGGCGACGTGACCGTCAGCCGAGCGGGTCGCCTCGCCATCACCATCTCCGGCGACCACGACTACACGAGCGTGCGGGCCGCGGGTGACCTGGTGCTGGACGGCGAACTCGCCCTAGACATTCGCGCGCCCCTCACTCCGGGCACGGTACTGACGATCATGCGCGGCGACTCGATCCAGGGCAACTTCCATTCCCTGCCGGAACGGCGGATCCTGAACGCGGGCCACCACATGTTCAGGGTGTCCTACCAGGACGGCGATGTGACGCTGACCGTCGTGCGGACGCTGCCCAGGGCAGGGTCCGGCGGCGTCTAGCCGCACGTGGCCTGGCCAGCCAGGCTCAGGTTCGCCTGAGCCTGGCTGGCCAGGCCTTCGCCCAGGTTCAGCCGCCCCGACCGCCACGGTCGACAAACCTGCCGAACCAGTACAGAACCCGGTCGTAGGCCTGCGCCGCGGCGTTGGCGTTGTGGTTCGGGCCGGTGTCGTTGAAGAACGCGTGGTTCACACCGGGGAAGACGACCATCTCGTGTTCCAACCCGGCGGCCTCGACGTCCAGATGGCGACCGCACATCAGCCTCGCGTACGCCAACACCGACGGTGCCCCGGTCAAGCCCATCGTGTCGGGTGCCAAAACCTGCTTACCGTGGTTGACCAGGCGCGGTGGTCCGCACTGCTGTCCGGCAGGATCATTGCCGTGTCGCTACGCATGCTCTACCTCATGTTCTGCCGCCTCGCCGAATGGCTGACCCTGCTCGCCAAGACCAGTGCCGCGAAGGACGTGGAGATCCTCGTCCTGCGTCACGAGAACGCGGTGCTCCGCCGGGCCAACCCGAGGCCTCGGTTGGTTGGGCCGACCGGGCCACGCTCAGCGCTCTGATCAGGCTCCTTCCCCGCGCTGTGAGGATGCACCGGCTCGTCACTCCTGCCACGCTCCTGCGTTGGCATCGGCGGCTGGTCGCCCATCACTGGAGACCTACCCGAACCGGCCGGGACGCCCACCGAGGACGCGGCTATCGTGGCCCTGGTTGAGCAGATGGCCCGGGACAATCCCGGCTGGGGCTATCAGAGAATCCAAGGCGAACTACACGGCCTCGGTCACCGGATCGGCACCTCCACAATCCGTCGTATCCTCAACCGGCTGGGCATACCACCGGCCCCGCAACGCCGCGACCACACCACCTGGCGCCAGTTCCTCCGAACCCAGGCGCACACCCTGCTGGCGTGTGACTTCTTCCGCGCGGACTGCGCACTCACCCTCACACGCCTGTACGTCTTCTTCGTGATGGAGGTCGGCAGCCGGTACGTACACATCCTCGGCGTCACCACCAACCCAGACGGCCATGGACCGTTCAGCAAGCCCGCAATCTGCTGATGGACCTGAACGACCGCGCCGACCGGTTTTCGGCCAGGCGGATGAGGCGCTAGCGACCTTGGACGCCGCGGCTGCCCATCAGAGAATGACCTGGTCCGGTGCGGACACGCCGGCCGGGCGTCGGTTGGGTGACCTCCTGCTCGATATGGCGGGGATGACTCGGAAACTCGATCGGCATGCGGACTCTCTGACTGCGGCGGCCGAGGCGATCGAGGTCGAGCGGCGGCTGGCCGAGGCCGGCGGCCGTGCGGGTGGGCGGGATCTCGGGTTCGCCCTGATCAACTACGCCATCGCTTTGGTCGCTCTCGACCGGCTACCGGAGGGCGTGGCAGCGGGCCGCGCCGTGCGGGCCGGTGCGGACGCCGTCGCCACCACCCTCTCCGGCTACACCCCGGCCAGCCCACCGACCGACGGACCGGACCTGACGCTGGTGGCCCGGCTCGCCGGCGCGCTGGCGGTGCCGGTGATCGCCGAGGGGCGGTACCGCGACGCCGAACAGATCGGGCAGGCGTTCGCCGCCGGCGCCCACTCGGTGGTGATGGGCAACGCGGTCACCTCGCCGCTGTGGATCACCCGTCGCCTGGTACCGGCCACCCCGGCGGCAGCCGGTTCACCTGACGCCGCCGCCGGACCGTGACCGGGTGCGGGCCGGTGCTCCTGTGGTGGCGCCGGGCACGATGGTGCAGGGCAGGCTGCGCCGGAGCGCGTCGGCGGGCAGCAGGGTGGGGCTGACCAGCTGTTCGAAGAGGAGCCGCACCGCCGCCGCGCCCATCTGCTCGCGAGGAATCCGAAACCCGGTCCAGTCGATGTCGTCCGGGCTGCCGTCCTCGACGTCACCGAGCTGTGCCAGCGACAGATCGCCGGGTACGGACATCCCCCGGGCCAGCGCCGCCGCCCGGATGCCCGGGGCCAACCCGGACGGCCAGACCACCGCCGCAGTGAGCCCGGTTTCGCCGATCAGGTCGAGCGCCTCGCCGCCGGTCAGCCCGGTCCCGTTCAGCACGACCGGACGGCTCCCGGCGGCCCGTACCGCCTGGTGGTAGCCCTGCGCGCGGTCCACCGACGGCTCGTCCCGGCGGAGGTCACCGACGAATCCGACCCGTTCGTGGCCGAGGGCGAACAATCGCTCGACCACCTCCCGGGTGGCGGTCACGTAGTCGGCTCCGACGTACGGCACGGTGCCGGCGTCGGACTCCCGACGACCGATGAAGGCGAAGGGGAAGTCGCGGCTGAGCAGGTCAGCCAGGTCGCGCTTGTCGTCGTGCCGGCCGAGCAGGACGCAACCGTCGGCGATACCGAGCCGACGGGAGCCGGCACCGAGCAGGCGCCGCCCCTCCCGCGACGGGGTGCTGGTGAAGAAGAGCAGGTCGCATCCGAGTTCCTCGGTCTGCGCCTCGACCCCGACCAGGAACGGGTGGTAGAAGTCCCGGCTGTCGCGCGGGAAGACCGGCTCGTAGGTGAAGACGCCGATGATCCGGGTCCGTCCCCCGGCCAGGCGTTGGGCGGCCGGGTTCGCGACGTACCCGGTCATCCGGATGGCGTCGAGCACCCGCCGACGGGTCTGCTCACCGGCCCGTCGGCGGCCCGTGTCGCCCCCGTTGAGGATCAGGGACACGGTCGCCTGGCTGACCCCGGCAACCCGGGCCACATCGGCCTGGGTGGCCCGTCCGTTGGCGCCTGGCATCGTCGTCACCTCCGTGTCCCCGCCGGTGGCCGGGGCCCGCTCCCGGGCCGTCGCCCCGGCTGGTCATGCGCATGACCACACGATCGCGCACGGCAACGTCTCGGGAGCGGGTTGGCGTGAATGGTCGGCCCATCAGCCGCATTTTGTCAATGTTACGCGGCGGTTTCAGATTCTGGCGGACCGGCTATTGACACTTGGAGGCTGCGGAAACATTCTGGTTATGCGCATGACCACATGGTCGCCGACCGGTCCCACCAGGGCAGGAAAGGCGTACCAGATGATCCAAGCTCCACCCCGGCAGGCAGCCGGCCGCCGACCCTTACCGGGCCGGGCATGGGTCGGCATGCTAGCCGGTTCCCTCCTCCTGGCCACCACGGCGATGGCGCCGGCAGTCGTCTCCCAATCGGCGACAGCCGCCACCGAGCCGGCCACCTCGACCTCGGTCTACCAAAGCATGCCGGCCGACCCGACCGCCGTCGTCCTCGGCAGCGCACAGTTCCCGGTGCACGGCGACGGAATCGGTGACGACACGGCCTCGGTGCAGGCCGCCATCGACGAAGCGTCCCGCCGAGGCGGCAGGAACTGGCTGGGCAACATCGTCGGCGGGGCACGCGACGTCACCGTCGGGGACGGCGGTGGTGTGGTCTTCGTGCCGGAAGGGCGTTACCGCCTCTCCCGGCAGGTGGACCTGCACGCCTCGGTACGCCTGGTCGGGTTCGGTGCCGAGCGGCCCGAGTTCGTCCTCGGCGAATCCACCCCCGGCTTCCAGGACGGCAACCAGTCCTTCCTCTTCGCCGCGCTGCGCCGGCCGTTCCAGCCGGACACGCCCCGCAGCTTCGGCAACAACGACACCTTCGGCACCGGCCTGATCAACCTGGACATCCGGATCGCGCCCGGCAACCCCGCCGCAGTGGCCGTACGCTTCAGCGGCGCGCAGATGTTCGTCCTGCAGGACCTCGACATCCACATGGGTACGGGCTACGCCGGGATCGACCACAACGCCAACCTGATCCAGCGGGTCAACGTGCACGGCGGCACGGTCGGCATGCTGGCCTTCGCCGCCTCGCCCGGCTGGCAGACCACCCTGCTGGACACCACCTTCACCGGCCAGCGCGAGGCGGCCATCAAGCTGCACACGGACAGCAAGCTCAGTCTGATCCGCAACCGCATCGCCGACTCGCCGACCGGCATCGTCGCCACCCCCGACCAGACCCAGCGCCTCTACGTGCAGGACTCGGTCTTCCAGAACATCAGCGGGTCGGCGATCACCCTCAACGACAGCGAATCCGTCCCGGGTGGCGGCGAGCCGGAACTCGTCCGCGCCCAGAACCAGCTCAACGTGGTCGACACCGGAGTCACCGGGACCGGCGCGCTGCTGACCACCGTGCCCAGCGGGCGTACCTGGGCCGGACCCGGCGCGTCCTATCTGGTGCGGGACGCCACGCTCGGGCTTCGGGTCGACGACGCGCTGAGCGCCGCCGAGCGGCGCAGCGACGGCGTCCTGGTCTCGGCGACACCGGCCGCACCGGCGAGCTTCGCCCGGCTCCTGCGCTCCGACGCGCCCCTGCCACCGGCCACCGGCGGTTGGGTCAACGTGGTCGATTACGCCGCCGCCAGGGGCGTCACGGTCGGCACCGGCACCAGCGACGACTACGCCATCTTCCAGCAGGCCATCGACGAGCACGACACCGTGTACGTGCCGATGGGGCAGTACCTGATCGGGAACACCCTGCGGCTCCGGCCACAGAGCAACCTGATCGGCCTGCATCCCCGGCAGACCTGGCTGAAGCTGCCGGACAGTGCCGCCGGATTCACCGACCCGGACCAGCCGAAGGCGATGATCCAGACCCCCCTCGGCGGGAGGAACCAGGTGACCGGCCTCGGCCTGGACTCCGCGCAGCAGACCGCGGGCTCGGTGCACGTGCACTGGCGCTCCGGCGCGCAGAGCTACCTCGCCGACATCGCCACGCAGTTCGTGAAGTGGCATCCGGAGCGGACCGAGCCCGGCGATCCCGGCGCCGGTGACCCCGGTTACCAGTACCGCGGCAGGCACAAGTACAGCTTCTGGGTGCAGGGCGGTGGCGGCACCTTCGCCAACATCTGGAGCGTCGCCGGCTGGGCCGACAACGGCTTCCTGGTCGAGGACACCTCGGTGCGCGGCCAGATGTACGAGGTCTCCATCGAGCACCACGAGCACCGCGAGGTCGTGCTTCGCCGGGTCCGCAACTGGGAACTGCACGCGCTCCAGACCGAGGACCACATCTACGGCTGGCGCTCCCAGGCCGTCGAACTGGACGACGTGCACGATGTCCTGTTCGGCAACACGGTCTTCTTCCGGGTGGCCACGGTGCAGGGCCCGTACCCGTACGCGGTGGGGCTGCACAACAGCACCGGGATCGTGATCCGGGGCACCCGGGGCTACCGGCCGGACAACGTGGTCAACACCCGGTGGGGCGCCACCATCGCCGACGTGGCGACCGGCCGGACCGTACCCGAGATCGAGGTGGCGTACCTGGGGGTCGGGGTAACCGGTACGACGCCGACCCCGGCCGGCGCCCACATCGCGCTGGACACGCCGGAGATCCGGGTCCTGCCCGGCCGGTCCGGCAGCACCGTGCTGCGGGTACGCAACGACGGCCGCGGCCCGGTCACCGGCCTGGCGGTCGACGCCGAGGCGCCGGCCGGCTGGCAGGCGCAGGCGCGCCCGGAGGCCACGAGACTGCCCGTGGGCGCGACCACGCCGGTCGCGGTCAGCGTGCGGGTCCCCACCGACGCGGTGACCGACGGCACGGTCCGGTTGACCGTCTCGTTCACCCGGGGCGGTGAGCGGCAGGAGATTCCGCAGACCCTGCGGGTGCGCGTGACCGGGGAGAACCTCGCCCGAGGCGCCGCCGTGCAGGCCAGTTCGGTCCTCTCCGGCAACGTCGCGGGCAACGCGGTGGACGGCAACCGGACCGGAGCCCGCTGGATCTCCGGCTCAGTGGACCCGGCGCCGACGCTCACCCTGGATTTCGGTGGGCCGGCGGACCTCCAACGGCTCGACCTCTACAGCGGAGTGGCCGGCTCGGAGAGCCTGCGGGTGCGGGCCTTCCGGGTGGAGGCCCTGGTCGACGGGGCCTGGACGACCATCGGGTCCGCCGGGGCGAACACCGCCAGCCCGGCCCAGGTCGACCTCAGCGGCGCGCCGGCCGGGATCCGGCAGGTCCGCCTCGTGTTCACCGAACCCAGCCCCACCGACGGGTTGGCCCGAGTCTTCGAGGTGGAGATCCATGGCATCCGCTGAACCGTGGCGAACCAGCCGGGTGAGCCGGCGCGCGATCGGCCGGGGTCTGCTGGCCGCCGCGGCGGGATCGACGCTGTTTCCGGCGCTTCCGGCCACCGCCGGCGCGACCGACCCGACCACCGGTGGAACCGCAGCAGGCACCGACCCGATCGGCGTCGGTCCGACTACGGTCGATCAGTCGGAGGTGGTTCCGGCGGCGTCGCTCGTCCCGGCTGCCGGGGCCCTCTTCGGCGCCTTCGTCAAGCACGATCCGGACCGCGACCCGGGGATCTCCGAACCGGAGGCGCTGGAGTCGGTGACCCATGAGCTGCTCGGCATCGACCACTCCTTCCAGCACTGGGGCCAGACGTTCCGCGCCGACCGGCTCACCGACGACATCGCCCGAGGGCGTACCCCGCTGCTCTCCTGGGGAGCCGGCCCGCAGAGCGTGCTGGCCGCGACCGCGCAGGGCGTCAACGATGAACTGGTTCGGCAACAGGCGGGATGGCTGCGGGCCCTGCGGCAGCCGGTGCTGCTGCGCTTCACCTGGGAGATGGACCTGCCGCAGCGCGGCTACACCCCGGCGACCTTCAAGGAGGCGTGGCGCCGGGTCCGGACGATCTTCCGGGAGGAACGCGCCGACAACGTCGCGTTCGTCTTCTGCCCGACCTGGCTGGCCTTCAGGACCGGGCGGGTCTCGTCCTTCTGGCCCGGCGACTCGATGGTCGACTGGGTCGGCGCCGACGGGTACGCCCGCCCGAGCAACGATCACGCACCGCTGACCGAGCTGTTCCCCTGGTTCTACGACTTCGGGATCCGGCACGACAAGCCGATGATCCTCGCCGAGGTCGGCGTCAACGACACCGCACCCGGGGTGCAGGCTGACTGGCTGCGCCAGGCCCGGACGGACCTGCGGACGACGTTCCCACTGGTACGGGCGATGGTGTACTTCGATTCCAGGGGCAGTGGCGAGACCGACTGGGTCCTGCCGGGCAATCCCCGTACGGAGGCCGCACTGCGCCAGCTGGTGCACGACCCGTACTTCCTGCCGCGCCCGGGCGCCCGCCGGTAACCGGTGCGGTCCCGTCGGGGCGGGCCGGTGCCGACGAACGGTCGACGCCGGCCCGCCCCAGGGCTCAGCAGACGGGTCCGGGGCAGCAGAGGGTCAGCGCGCCGGGCACCACCCGCACCCTGAGCCGGGTGGTGCCTCCGCGGCGCCGCCGTCCAGCTCGTACGTGCGCGGCGCGGCGAGCCGGACCTTGATCTTGCGGCCCCGGGTGATCCGTACGAACGGCGACTCCTCGGTGCGGCCGGCGGCCATCCGGCCGAGGGTGCGCGCCCAGTCCACCGCGCCGTCGGCGGTGGACACGCCGATCTCCAGGCAGCCGTCGTCGGGACGGGCGTCGTCGAACGCCCGGATGCCGCCGGTGATCGTGCCCACGTTGCCGAAGAGCACGCAGCTCGCCTCGCCGTCGAACCAGTCCGCGCCGTCGACCGTGATCCGGGTGCGGACGAGTTCGCCGCGCACAGGCCGGGGCACTGGCCGCGCCTCGTTACGCCGGTCCGGGTGCACCAGCAGCATGTCGATGCGGCGGTCCTGCTGGCGGCCGCCGGTGCGGGCGGTGACGGGACCGGGCTGACGGTCGAATGCGGGATCAAACCGGAGATCCGCGCGGCCACGGACACCGAACTCCCCCCGGATCTCCCACCGGCCGATCTCGGCCTGCTGCCCGGCGAGGCGGACAAATACATCGTCACCAGCGGCGGTCTCAAGGGGCAACGCGGCTTCTTCGCCCGCGACGAGAGCGGCGCGATCACCGGGGCCGACCTCGCTGGCCGGTTGTTCACGCGCGTTCCCCGGTGATGGCCCCTGGTGTCGGCGGGTACGCCCTGGTAGCACCAGGGCGTACCCGATCAGTCAGACCTGACGATCGTCGGCGGCGACCAGCGAACCGGGCGTGCCGACGGAGCCGGACGGCGTGGCGGCTGCCGGTGCGAAGGCGACCCGGGAGCGCAGCTGCCGGAACCCGGTTCGTTCCAGCTCGGCCAGCACGGCCACCCGGTGGGCGTCCACGTCGGCGATCACCTCCCGGGCGCCGCCGTCGACCAGCACCCGGACCGCTTCGGCCAGCAGCTCAGCCCGGACGGCGTCGTCGAGCAGACCGAGGTAGGCGATGAGCGGGAAGCAGGCGTCCCCGGCCGTCCCGACCAGTCCGACCGGCTCGCCGTCGGCCAACGCGACCCGCCAGTCGCCGGGTGAACCGCCCAGCCAGGCCAGCGGGTCGGTGGCCAGGTCGACGCCGCCGACCGCCCGCGCTATCTCCACGCCGGTCAGCACGTCCGGCTCGGTGACTCGCGCGACCAGTAGGTTGATCTCCGTCGAGTCGGCGGCCGGGCGGAAGTCGTACCGCCCGGAGGTGGCCGGCAGCGGCGTGCCCGTCCAGGAGCATCTGAGCCGCTCCCCGCGCTCGACCAGCCCGGCGAGCCGGGCCGCCGCCATCGGCGCCTTCATCACGGCCAGCACCTCCGGCCGGCGCCGCCAGTGCGCCGGCATGGCGGCGTAGTACAAACCGGGACCGCCCAGCGCTTCGTGGGCGGCGCGCAGCAACGCGGCACCCACCTCCGGCTCGGCGTCCAGGTCGAACCGGTCCAGCCAGGGCGCACCGACGGCACCCGGCGGGAGGAGCCAGGCCGCCCGGCCGACCACCCGGCCGGCGCGAAGGGCGACCCAGGTGTTCTCGGGCCGGTAACCGCCGCCGGCGATCCCGTCGGCGTAGCCGACCTGGCGCAGTTGGGGCAGCGGATCGGGCATGGAGTCGAACAGGTTTTCCTCGCCCGCGACGAGCGGGCGGATGACCAGATCGGTCATGGGTTGATCCTCCGGAGAGCGAGCGCCCCGGGTCAGATCCGCGTGGACGCCGGGGCGCGGAGGGGGCGCAGAACATCGGACATTGTTCTGACCTCCTCTCGGCTCGATGGCGTGCCGAAAACGTACTCGACGCGCCCGCCGGCCCGCAAGACCGGCACACGGCGGCGGAGTCGGGCCGAGCGACGGCTACAACGCCGGATTGGTCTCTGGTCCACTCCTGTGGGACAGCCCGTCGTAGATGGCGATCCCGGCCAGGATCAGCCCGGCGCCGACAGTCGCCGCGACTGGCGGAAGGAACACCATGGGCGGCGCCGCCGCGGCCAGTACCAGCGCACCGACCATCAGCACCCGGCAACGCGACTTGGTCTCGGACGGCCGTTCCAGGTAGGTCCGCCCGATCAGGAACAGCACTGGACCCCCGAAGATGATGACCACCAGCGCCCAGTCGATCGGCAGGTTCGGGTCCTCGATGACCTGCCCGAAGCCGACCGCGGTGCAGATGATGCCACCGACGATGAGCAGCAGGCTGAAGCTCGCCCACCAGGACAGTTGCAGCCCTTCCCCGGCCAGACTGCCGGTCGAGGGCCGGCCCGGCCCCACGTGGTAGAAGTAGATTCGCCAGAACGACACCACCGCCACGAACGCGGCGACGAGGGTGATCGTCCGCTCGGTCGAGAAGCCCGGGAAGCTGATCGCGGCGCCGGCTTCGAGCACCACCTCGGCGAGCGCGATCATGAAGAACTGGTTGTACCGGTCGGCGAGGTGAACGTAGGAAACCTTGGCCCAGGTGCTGCGCCGGTCCCCGCCCACCCCGGGGACGGGCCAGTTGGCGGCCGCTCCGCCGACCTCGATGGCGAGGGCGAGGGTCCAGAAGACATCACGGCCGAGCCCCCCGCTGATGCCACCGGCGATCCACAGCACACCGGACACCGCGTGCCAGCTCAGCACCCGGGCCGAGACGCCCTGCATCGGATGGCCCGCAGGGCCAGCGTCAGGTAGAGCGGGGCGGCCGACCTGGACGAGGACGTACGGCAGGCGAAGATCGCACCCCGCTGGCCGAACGCCTGCGGCAACGAGACCGCCAGCACCAGCGTGCCGAACATCGTCGCCAGCAGCAGGACTGGATATCCGTACGCCCGGGGGTCATCGGTGTCGCGGCGTGGGTACCCCTGCCTTCAGGCGGGGGAGGAAACGCCGCTCCCTCCCCTCAGGGATAGACTTACATGAACTACTGGTAAAATGCGAGGGATGTGTGAGGTGGTGAAGCGGGCGTACAAGTACCGCTTCTATCCGACCCCAGGGCAGGTTGAGCAGTTGAACCGCACTTTCGGGTGTGTGCGCAAGGTTTATAACCTGGCGCTGGATGCGCGGACCCGTGCGTGGGCGGTGCACGGGCAGCACAGCACCTATGTGCAGTCCTCGGCGTGGCTGACCGAGTGGAAGCGCACCGAGGAGCTTTTGTTCCTCAATGAGGTCAGTTCCGTGCCGTTGCAGCAAGCCCTGCGGCATCTGCAAGCCGGGTTCGCCGCGTTCTGGGGCAAGCGGTCGCAGTACCCGAGGTTCAAGTCCAAGCGGAAGTCTCGGGCGTCGGCGGAGTACACCCGCTCGGCATTCCGCTGGCGCGACGGGCAGCTCACCCTGGCCAAGATGGACGCCCCGCTGACCATCGTGTGGTCCCGGGCCCTGCCCGACGGCGCCGAGCCGTCCACGGTCACGGTGTCCCGCGACGCGTCCGGTCGCTGGTTCGTGTCCCTGCTGGTCGAGGATCCCACCGTCACACCTTTTCCTCCGCTGGGCACGGCGGTGGGGATAGACGCGGGCATCACCAGTCTGCTCACCCTGTCCACCGGGGAGAAGATCACCAACCCGCGGCACGAGCGCGCTGACCGGCGCAAACTGGCCAAAGCGCAACGCCGGCTGGCCCGTAAGGCCAAGGACTCCGCGAATCGGGCCAAGGCTCGCCTTGCGGTGGCTCGGATTCATGCCCGCATCGGCGACCGGCGGCGGGATCACCTGCACAAGCTGTCGACTCGACTCGTCCGTGAGAACCAAACGGTCGTGATCGAGGATCTCAGCGTGCGCACCATGCTGCGCAACCACAGCCTGGCCCGCGCCATCTCCGACGCGGCGTGGACGCAACTGCGCAGCATGATCGAGTACAAGGCCGCCTGGTACGGGCGGACCGTTATCGCCGTCGACCGCTGGTATCCGAGCACGAAGACTTGCTCGGCGTGCGGGCGGATCAACACCGCGATGACTCTTGGCGTTCGCGCCTGGACGTGTCCCGGCTGTGATGCCGTGCATGACCGGGACGTCAACGCCGCGAAGAACATTCTCGCCGCCGGGCTGGCGGAGAGGTAAAACGCCTGTGGAGGGACGGTAAGACCCGACCCGCGCAAGCGGTGAAGGCGCGGCCCGGTGAAACAGGAACCCCCTCGGGTGACCGAGGGAATCCCCGCCCTTCAGGGCGGTGGAGGATGTCAAAGGTGCTCGACATCAGGGCGTTGAGCGACCAGATCATCCACATCGCCAAGAAGAACAGCAGCGTCTGACCCGCCTCCGACAGCAGCGATTGCCGGACGATGGTCAGATCGTCCGCGACCCGCCCGGCGAGGCGGGCGAGCGCGAAGACGTAGACGATGTCGAACAGCAGTTCCAGGACGGTCGACCCGCGTGGGCTGCTGCTGTCCCCCAGCCCACGCAACCCGACGCGTGTCAGCACGAGGGGCGTCCGCTCAGCCGGCAAGGGCTGCCGGCACCGGCACGCCGAGGTGAGCGAGGAGCGCGGCGCCATCGAGCCCCACCTGGGCGACGTAGCGGTGTTCGGTGACCTGCCCCACTGCCATCGCCCTGGGTCTCCTCGCCGACCGGCCCACCTCATCCCTGCCCGGCGAATTTTGTCCTGACCTTTCGCACTCCTGGAGGTTATGCCGAGTTTGGATTCGAGCCAGCTCCTGCCGCCCGACCGAGCGGCCTGCGGCCGGGTTCAGGCCCCGGCGTATCGGCGGTGTGAAAACAGGTGCGTCGGCTGTCCAGAACGCGTGAAGATCCTTGTCCGGGTCGGGCGGATGGGATGTGCTGGACGACGTCGGGGTGAAGGACCACCCCGAGCGAGGTGAGAAGGACGACGGTGGTTAGGTCCAAGCGGCGCATCCCGGCGGGCTTGTACGAGCCCGGCCGTGGCGTATGGACGGTCGGTGCGGCCCAGACAGCGCCCGAGCGTCCCCCGCTTCCGGGCTGCGTACGTCCGTAGCCCTGTCGCTCTCACCGCGCCGCGCGACGGGCCTGGGTCGGTTCGACCCGGCCCGTCGCGCCCACCTCGGCGGTACGCCGGATCATGCGTGCCGTCACCGTCCGGTAGGAGCGCGGGTCGACGGGCAGCAACCACTGACGTGCCCGGGTCAGCCGGCCGAGGTTGAGCCCGAGTTCGTCGAGCACCTCGTCGACGTTGTGCATCGAGAACGGAATGACGTTCGTGCCCCGGGCGTGCCGCCCGCTGGTCCGCGCCGCCATCCAGGCCAGGCGCTCGTGCACCTCCGCGCGCATCCGGTCCCGGGATGGCAGCGTGATCCCTCCCCGCAGGTGGACGGCGGTCCACACCGCTGCCATCTCCGCGCTCAGCGGGCTGAAGAACGAGGAGTTGTAGCCGGCGAAGGTCAGGCGTGGCACGTCGATCGGCAGGATCTGGCGGTACAGCATGAAGTTGCCCGCGTCGTCCTGCAGCCGGGCGTGCAGCGCGTCGTCGAAGAACGGGACGTGCTGCCGGAAGCCGGTGCCACAGATCACCAGGTCCGCGGCGAGCATCGTGCCGTCGCCGAGGCGGGCGGCCGGCCGGCCGTCGTCGACCAGGAGTTCGGTGATCGTCTGATCCCGATGGACGGTGATCCGGCCGTCGGCGACGCGCTCGAAGAAGCCCTCCGTGGCGAGGCTGACGGTGCTGCGGGCGATGTCCTGAAAGGTTCCGTACGGCACGAGACCCAGCTCGCGCAGCTTGAGCTGCCTGGTCGCGACCGACCCGACGCTGTCGAGCAGGGTGCGGCGCAGGCCGTCTCCCGGACCGTGCAGGAACCGCTCGAAGCCCTTCAGGTTGAGGTACCGGAACAGCGCCTCGCCCATCCGGGTGAGCAGGAGGTATTTGTAGTTGAGCGCACCGCCGAGCTTCCTGGGCATCTTCCAGAGCAGTTCGCGAGCGACGAGGTGGGTCTGGGTGGCGACGTCGCTCAGCGGGACCGTCACGTCGCAGGACGACTTGCCGTACCCGACGACGAGGACGTTCTTTCCGCGGGCCGCCGCGAGGTCGTGCAACTCCCCTGCGGCCAGGACGCGTCCGCCGGCGGCGGTGAAGTGCGCGCGGCCTTCGAAGGACGGGACGAGGGGATCGGAGAAGATGCCGTTGGCGACGACGAGGTGGTCGTACCTCTCCAGGGTCATCGGGGCCTGGGCGCCGGCCGGTCGCGACGTGAGCAGCCACCCGGTTTCGTCGTCCACGAGTTCGGCGGAGACGACCTCCGTGGAGAGGCGCAGGGCGACGCCGAGCCCGAACATGTTCACGTAGCTTTCGAGGTACTGCTGGACCTGCTCGCCCGTTGGCCACTGCGGGTAGTGGGCCGGCATGGGCAGGTCGGAGAGGTGGTAGGTGCCCTTGTCGTTCTGGGTGCGGAGGCCGGGGTAGCGCCGGGTACGACTCCACACCCCACCGACGTCGGGCGCCTTCTCGAACACGGTGACGTCGAAGCCACTCTGCCGCAGCACCTTCGCTGCGCTCAGGCCGGCGAATCCAGCGCCGACGACGGCTATCCTCATGGCGGCCTCCGGAAGGTGTGTGACCCGCTGGCGGGAACGGCGGCGGCAGGGGCGCCGGCGGTGTCCGTACGCTAACGAGCGCGGCGGAAGGCCGCTATCCGCTGCACGCGGAGTGTGTCCGCGGTGCGCAGTCGAACCGCTCCCTGTCGGGTCGCCGCCTTTCCCGCCCCCTCACCCCGGTCGCGTCCTAGGGTCAGCGCATCAGGACGCCGTGGGAGGTGTCGGATGGATGTCGTGACGGTGCGGACGCGCGACGTCGAGCACGCGCGTGCCGAGGTGGGTCGCGTGTTCTGTCCACACCGGCTCACTCCGCGGCCGGGCGTCCACAGCGTGCGGTTGCGGATGGCGGCCCGCCGGGTGGGCGGCGTGGGCATCATCGACCTCGACTACGGCCGGGCGGTGCGGATCCAGCCCACCCCGCTGGAGACCTTCTACCTCGTACAGATTCCGCGCAGCGGTGGCACGGTGGTCCGGCACGCCGGCCATGCGGTGACCTCGACGCCCGACGTCGCCTCCGTCCTGTCGCCGTACGACGCCTCGGACATGCACTGGTCCGAGGGGTCGCCGCACCGGATCTTCTACGCCGACCGGCGCGCCATCGACCGGGAGCTCGCCCGCCTGCTGGGCCGCCCGGTGGACGGCCCGATCCGCTTCGACATCGGCATGGCCATGACCACGCCGACCGCGAGGGCGTGGGCGCGCGGGGTGGACTGCCTCGCCGCAGAACTGTCGCAGCCGACGGACGCGTCCCTCCTCGACCACCCACAGGTCGCCGCTCGGTTCGAGCAGGGGCTCATCGGCAAGCTGCTACTGGCCCACCGGCACACCTATTCCAACCTGCTCGCCGAGCCGGCGCGCCACCCGGCCCCCGGGCGCCTCGTCCGCCAGGCCTGCGCCCTGATCAGCGACCACCACGGCGAGGCATTGGCGGTTGGGGATGTCGCGGAGGCGCTGCGGGTGAGCGTACGAACGCTGCAGGACTGCTTCCGACGCGAGTTGCAGACCACGCCCACCGCGTACCTGCGCGCCTGCCGGCTCGACGCGGTGCACCGCACACTGCGCACGAGCGACCACGGCATGTCCGTGACGACCGCTGCCCTGCAACACGGGTTCGTCCACCTCGGCCGCTTCGCCAGCGACTACCGGGCCCGCTTCGGCGAGGCGCCGTCCACGACCCTGCGTCGCTGACGACTGCGGCCCTGCCCGGGCTCCAGCGGCTCGCGCCAGGGTCACCCGGTCCGCCGGCGGAGCCGCCGGACCCAGCCGAGCCGGCCTCGCGGCGTCCTGCCCGGACGCCGGCCGGCCCTCCGGACCGGGCGGACCGCACGGCCCGCTTTCAGGCCGGCGCGTCCAAGCAGCCGAATCAGCAGCCAGCAGAACACCGCCAGCATGCCGAACAGGACACCCGTCACGATCCGCCAGCGCATGCTCTCGACCTGCAACACCTCCGGCACCAGCGCGGCGACGCCGGCAACCGCGGTGATCGAGAACAGCCACTGGAGCCGCTGCTGGAACAGCGCCGTCTGCAACCCGAAGAGCTGGCTCAGGTTGCTGCGGAGCAGTTCCAGGCGCTGCCGGGCGGCCTGAAGGTGCCGGGGCACCCGCAGGCCCTCGATCAGGAACGTGGCCACCGTGATCCGCATCGGATCGCGGTACATCAGATCCACGTTGCCAACCTCGGCCAGCCCCCGGCTCAGTTGCAGTTGCACCCGTGCCAACTGGGTGATGCGGGCGCCGAGTGAGTGCCCCGGCCCGACAAGTTCGTCGCGGTCATTCGGATCCGCCCCCACCCAGAGCTGGCAGAAGAACCATTGAGCATGGATCTGCCCGTACATGTCCTGAACCATTCGGACGGCCGCCGGGCCGCCTTCGACCCCATCGTGCAGTACGGCCACCGTGGACCAGCCCGTGGTGCGCACCACCAGGCCGCGCAGGCGCAGCGGCCCGTCGTCCGCCGCCGAACCCGGGGTCACCGGTAGCGCGGAGAGACGCAGCAGCGACTCGACGATCGGGTCGTCCTCGTCCCGCTCCGGACCACGCAGGACGAAGAACTGCCGCATGTTCTGGAATGGGTAGCGACGCTCCCGTGGCTCGAACCCGGGCGAGTCCTGAACGATCGCGCGGACCGACTGAACATGGGCCGAGACCGTCAGCCCACCCGGCTCGCGGGGCTCGGCCTCGATCGCGCGCAGGTGCCCGGCCAGGTTCGGCGGGAAGGTCTCCAGGTCGCGCAGGTGCCGGAAGTAGTCGAGGGTGTTCTCGCGAACGAGGTCGTCGTAGAACCGGCAGATGTCCTCGGTGCTCACCGCCGGGTCCGGTGTGGCGAACCGCAGGTCCACCGAGATCACCCCCAGCGCCGGATAGATCACGAGCTGGGTGCTAGTGGCCCAGGTGGTCTGGCCGACGCGCACCGCCGACGTACCGAGGGCGAGTTGCAGCACCGGGGGGTGGGTGGGTGGCGAGGTACGAGATTTTGTAGGCCCGGGTCTCCTCGTGCTCGACCACGTCGAGGGTGGTGGCGCCCAACGTGGCCAGCAGCGGGATCGCCGGCTCCACGTCCTGCAACGTGCCGCCGAGGTCGAACTTGATGGGCACGTAGATGTGATCGATGTCGAGGCTCACCCAGCCATTCTGGTAGCCGCGCTCAACCGCGGCTGCCCTGTCGTCCGGTGGGCGTCAACGGTGCATGTGCAGGCGGATCGTGGTGGCACCGGGCCTGGTGTGGACGCGTACGAGATCGCAGAGTTGGTTGACCAGGATGAGCCCTCGGCTACCGGGCTGCCGCGGCGGCACCGGAATCCGGCCGGCGAGCGGATTCGTGATGTGCCCGGTGTCGCTGAACTGACAGATCAGTCGCGTGCGGTCGGTCCACACCGCGAGGGTGCCGCCGGCGGCGGTGTGTCTGACCGTGTTCGTGGCCAGTTCGTTGACCGCCAGGGTCAGGTCGGAGACCCGGTCCGGGGCCAGTCCGGCCGCGATGGCCTCGGCGGTCACCAACCGGCGGATGGCCGGAAGGGCAGGTAGGTCGACGATGATGGTCGCCGCGTGGGCGGGCGGGTCCCGCAGCGGCAGGTTGAACCCAGCGGCCACCACGACTGGGTCGGCGTAGTGCGGGCTCTCCCACACCGCACCGCCCATCTGCACCGTCGGATGGGTGCGGTAGGCGTCGTCAAGCCAACTGCGGTCCAGGCTACTGGTGTCGTAGGGGCAGAGGATGGTGGCCGGCCGGCCGGCGAACGCCGCGTTGATGAGGGCCTCGTGCTGGGCGCAGGCGGGGTATTCCGTCGCGGTACGGCCGGCCCAGATGGGCTCACCGATGATGCGTACCCGCTTGCCGGGGTGGGCGGCGGCGAAGGCCAGCAGGACGCCCGGAAGGATTCGCCCGGGGTTGCGCCCGGCCACGCTCATGTCGTGCAACTGGACCCTGTCCGCGTCCCTGCCAAGCGCGGTGCGAATGTGGTCGAGGTTGTCCCCCGGTACGGCGACCATGACCGGCTCGCCAGCGGCGAGCCCGGCGTGGATGAACGGCACCGTGCCGGCCAGGTACTCCTCGTGGTCCCCGTAGAAGAGGGCGGGGTGCGCGAAACCACCAGCCCGGGCGGCGACGGCCGGACTCATGCTGCGGCCTCCGGGGTGCGTGATCCGGAGTCGCTCAAGGGAGACTTCTGTCGGCTGCGTGGATGGCGAGTAGGGCGATGTCGTCGGTGGCCTGTTCGGCGGCGAGTGTGGTCATGATGCGGGCGCAGACCGTTTCGGCGGGACCTGGTTCGACGGCTGCGCGAAGCCGTTCGATGCCGACGTCAATGACTTCGCCGCGGCGTTCGACGAGCCCATCGGTGTAGCAGATCAGTACCGCATTGGAAGGGAACGCGACCTCGGTGTATCGACGGGCCGGCTGCCGCGGGCCGATACCCAATGGAAGATCAACCGGAATGGTCAGCGTGTCGGCCGGGTGTCCTGGTGTGGCCAGGATGGGTTGCAGGTGCCCGGCAAGGGAAACCTGAATGGTGGCGCGGTCCGGGGAGATCATGGCGTAAAGGACCGTGGCGAGGTTCCCGGTCTCGAAATGGTGGATCTTACGATCGAGCAGCGTCAGCGCATCGGCCGGGTCGTCGCAGACCAGCGCGTAGGCGCGCAGCGCGCTGCGGAGGCGCCCCATCACGACTGCCGAGCGCAATCCGTGCCCGGACACGTCACCGATGACGACGCCCAGCCAGCCGGAGGGGAGGGTGAAAACGTCGTACCAGTCGCCGCCGACGCCGATGTCGTGACCAGGTACGTAGCGGGCGGCCATGTTCACACCGGGCGCGTCAGGCAAGTGGGTGGGTAGCAGGCTGCGTTGCAATGCGAGGGCGGCGGCGCGGTCGAGGCCGCTGGCCCTGGCCCGGGTGGCGAGGCTTGCCCGGTCGGCGGCGAGTTGCAGCAATTGCACGTCGGCGTCAGTGAATCGGTGCGGTCGCAGGCAGCCGACATGTATTACGCCAATCACCTCGTCGCCGGCGAGCATGGGCACACCCAACAGCGAGCGGGCTCCCTGGTCGAACAGAATCGGGTCGTCGACGGCGGCGAGGTTGGCGAGTATGACGGGCTGCTTCTCCTGAGCGATCCGGCCCGCGAAGCCGCGGCCGACGGGGATCCGAGCACCTTGCCGGACGTCTTCCCTCAGCCCCTTCGTTGCGGTAGCCACGAACTGCTGGGCGTGTACGTCCAGCAGCAGGATGGCGGCGGTTTCAACCCCCAGCACCTCTCGGACACGATCGAGGAGCTCTTCCAGAAGGTCCTTGACGTCGAGCTGGGACAGCGCGGCGTCTGTGACCGCCTCGATACGGCGCAGCCGCTCGTCGCTCCCGCTACCCTGCACGTCAATCACGTGCAGGAGCCTAACCGTTCCTGAACAGTGGTCAGAAGTGACTATGAAGATCAAACTGACACTGCGTCCATCCCGAACGGTCTTGGATGGGCTGGTCCCTCGCGTTCGCTCCCGCGGTCGGCGGCACGGATCGTGTCCGTGGTCCGGTCTGAGGAGGGCGGGTTCCCTCACGTCCCCGTCCACCGGGTCGGGCCT
>NZ_JBEXIK010000072.1:0-22484 GCF_040608515.1 Micromonospora sp. NPDC005173 | reverse complement strand
TAGCGGGTGTCGTTGGTGGTGGCATGGCCGATGGGGTGGCCGTCCGCGGTGTAGACGGTGATGTGGTGGTGGTCGCGGATGGCGGTGAGGTGGTGTCCGCGCCAGGCGCAGCCGATGCCGATGCGGGCGGGGCCGACGCGGATGGTTCCGGTGTCGGAGACGCGGGGTCGGTGGATGGTGGCGTCGGTTTGGATCGGTAGGGCTTGGGGTCCGCCGTGGTGTGGCGCGGTGTGCCAGGTGTGGTGTGGGGTTGCCCGGCCGGGTAGGGCGCTGTGGCGGCGGTGGTTGTAGTGCTCGCGGTAGGTGTCGAGCAGTCGTTGCAGTTGCCCCAGGGTGCGGGGTTGGCGGGGTTGCACGGTGAGCCATTTCTTCAGGGTCTGGTGGTGGCGCTCGACTTTGCCGCAGGTCTGTGGGTGGTAGGGGCTGGAGTGGATCAGTCGGGTGCCGTGTTGGTGCAGGGTTTGGGCGAAGCGTGATGGGCCGGCGTTGTCGTGGCGATGGCGGCTGGTGAATGCGGCGCCGTTGTCGGACAAGACGATCGCGGGTGCGCCGTGGTTGGTGATGGCGTGGCCGATGGCGGCGATCGCGGCGGTGGCGGTTTCGGCGGTGGCTGCGTGGCAGGCCACGAGCATGCGGGTGCAGTCGTCGATGACGTCGAACACGGCGACGAGACGACCGTCGGTGAGAGTGATCATGGTCGCGTCGATCTGGTAGCAGTCGCGGGGTTGGGCGTAGGCGAAGCGGCGCCAGGAACAGCGGGGCCTCTTGGCAGGGTTGCGGTGCAGCAGGTCATGGCGCGACAGCACCCGGTTGATCGTGGATCGTGACGGCACCGACCACGCGGGGCGGGTCTCGGCGTGGATGCGCACCAGTTCGTCGTGGATGTGATCCGCGCCGTTGTCCACGCCCAACTCGGCGCGCAGCTTGCAGATCCAGGCGTCCAGTTCCGGCAGGGCCTGGCCCGGGCTGTGGTGCGGCCGGCTCGATCGGGGTCGCCACGCACCCTCGGCGTTGATCCGCGCCCGGTGTCGGTAGAACGTGCGCGGGTTGACGCCGTTGTCACGACACCACTGCTGCACGTTATCGATTTTCACCCCTGCGGTGAGCAGGGCATCCACCGCGCTCATCACCTGACGCCGATTCGCCACGCCTTGCAGTCAAGCCCGACAACGCACCCCCACCTACAAAGCTGATCTTGTGACACAGGAACCGGGACATGAACTGCGACAGAGGTCATGGGACTGAACAGTTACCCGCTAACGGAAACTGTCCAAGATCTCGGTCCGGGCCGAGCGCAGGCCGGGGGCGGAGTCGGGCCAGGCAGGCCGAGCCGGGCGGGCGGGCGGGGCGGAGCCGAACCAGGCCAGGCCGAGCCGAACCGAACCGGAGCAGGCCAGGCCGGCCCGGACCGAGCCAGGCCGAACCAGGTCGGGTCGGAAGGCAACCTGCACACGGAGGTTGGCCCGCCTACGAAATGGAACTGGCGGTCAGAAGAGGACCGTGGCGAGGGTGCCGATCGGCTGGAAGCCGCAGCGCTCGTAGACCCGGCGCGCTGGCAGGTTGAAGTCGTTGACGTACAGGCTGACGGTCGGGGCGACCCGCAGCAGGGCGTCGCGTACGACGGAGGCCATCGCGGCGGTTGCCATCCCCCGGCCCCGCCACTCCGGAGCCACCCAGACGCCCTGGACCTGCGCGGTCCGCTTGGTCACCACGGCCAGCTCGGCCTTGAACACGACCTTGCCGTCGACGAACCGGGCGTACGCCCGACCGGCGCGGACCAGGTCGTTGACGCGTCGGCGGTAGCTGCGTCCGGCGTCCTCGGCCAGCGGGGAGACGCCGACCTCCTCGGTGTACATGGCCACCGATGCCGGAAAGAGCCGGTCGACCTCACCGGCGCGAACCTGGCGTACCTCCGGGTCGGCCGGTACGGACGGCAGCGTGTCGGTGGCCAGCAGCGGCTGGTTGGGGCGGACGTCCCGGGCCGGGCCCCAGGCGTCGGAGAGGCGGTCCCAGAGGCCGAGGACGGCGTCCGCCCGGCCGACGATGGAGGAGCAGAGCCTCTCTTCGCCGGCGAGGAGGTCGGCGAAGGCGGAGATGGCTGGTTCGGTGGCGAGTACGGGGGTCAGGTTGCCGCCGAGCCAGCAGAGTGATTCGAGGTTGCGCCGTGCGCCGTACCCCAGGATTCTGCCCTCGGCCCGCCACCAGGAGAGCCCGCGCGCGGCGATGCGCTCGGCGACCTGCGCGCCCGCGAAGGGGTCCAAGTCGAGCAGTCGCTCGACCGCGCGGCGCTCCGATTCTCCCAGTTGCCGTACCGGCACCGTCAGCACGTGTACCAGCCTGCCAGATCGGAACCCCGCCCCGCCGGCCGAGTGACGAGCCCGGCCTCAGACGGGCACGGGCTCGGCAGGAAGGCTGGTCGGTCGGGTGCGGCCGGCCCACCGGACGACCGGGGGCACCAGGGCACCAAGTAGGAGGAACAGCCCGCCGAGCAGCAGCCAGCCCGGTACGCCCCAGCCGAGCGCGAGGCTGGTCACGACGACCGGGGCGAGCATCTTGCCGAGTTCGTACCCCATGCCGTATGCCCCCTGGTACTGCCCCTGCGCGTTGGCCGGCGCCAGCCCGAAGGAGATCCCCCATCCGGCGGCGGAGTGCCACAGCTCCCCGATCACGTGCGCCAGCGACCCGCAGCAGAGGAGGGCGACGGCGGCCGCCGTGGGCAGCGAGCCGCTGGCGGCGAAGAGTACGCAGGCCAGCGCGATGGCCACCCCTGCCCGACGGGAGGCGCGGGCGGCTCCCGGCAGGGTGACGGCGCTGCGCGCGGCGCGTACCTGGAGGAGCACCACCAGCACAGTGTTGACCAGCGTCAACCCGGAGATCATCCAGGCCGGCGCCCGGGTGTGCCCGGCGATCCACAGCGGCAGGGCGATGGTGAGCAGGCTGAAATGCATGGACATCAGCCCGTCGAGCAGGGTGAACGCGAGGAACGGGCGGTCCCGCAGGGCGATCAGCCGGGGTCCGTGGGTCGGGGCGGCGACCGGCGCGACGGTGGGCAGCCGGAGGAAGACCACCGCCGCGGCCAGCGACGCGGCCGCTGCGGTCAGGATCAGCGCGACGTACCCGGCGCGGGTGTCGGCGGCGATGGCGAAGCCGCCGAGGACGGCGCCGACGGAGATGCCGACGTTGGTGGTGGCCCTCAGGTAGGCGCGGGTGTGCACCCGCTGGTCGGCGGGGATCACGCCGGCGATCAGCGCGCCCCGGGCGCCGCGCTCGACCGCGTCCGCGAGTGCCGTGGCGGCGCCCACCACCAGGAAGGCGACGAACGACCGGACGGTGATCAGGCCGGCGGTCAGGGTGCCGGCGGCGATCAGCCCTCCGACCTGTGCGCCGCGCGGCCCGATGCGGTCGGCGAGGTAGCCGCTCGGCGCGCTGGCGAGTACGCCGACCAGCGCCGAGATGGTCAGCCCGACGCCCACCTGGGTCGGTGAGAGGCCGACCGACCGGGTGAGGAAGAGCGCGCTGGCGACCAGCCAGAGGCCCCGCCCGACGGTCTTAACCAGGGTGCCGAGGGTGAGGGTCCGGGCCGGGCCGGGTGGGGGAAGCAGGCGCATGCCCGACACTCTAACAAGACGTACGTACGGTTTGTAGCCCGGTACTTGTCAGCGATGCGTTGCCGATATATCGTTGATGCATCAGCGACAGTCCAAGGAAGGAACGGACATGAGATTCCATCGAGATCAGCACCCGATGCACGAGGCTCGGAGGCGCGGCTTCGGCTTCCCGCCGGTCCCGCCCGGCCCGCACGGCCATGGCCACGGCGGACCCGGCGGCCCCTGGGGTGGGCGCGGCCGGGGTCGGGGCCGACGCCCGAACGTCCGGGGCGCGGTGCTTGCACTGCTCACCGAGCGGCCGATGCACGGCTACGAGATGATCCAGGAGATCGACTCCCGCACCGGCGGGGCCTGGCGGCCCAGCCCGGGCTCGATCTACCCCACCCTCCAACTGCTGGAGGACGAGGGGGTGATCGTCGCCAGCACGGAGGAGTCCGGCGGCGGACGGAAGCGGTTCGCGGTCACCGAGGCTGGTCAGGCCGAGGCCACCGAGGCCGCGCAGACCCCACCGTGGGCGGAGTTCGCCGAGGACACGGTGAACAGCTGGCACGACATCCGTGACGCCGGTACGCAGGCGATGAGCGCGCTGCGCCAGGTGATGATGAACGGCACCGACGACCAGCGGGAGCGGGCCGCCAAGGTGCTCGACGAGACCCGGCGCAAGCTGTACGCGATCCTCGCCGAATCCGAGTGACGCGAGGCAGCACCACCCGGAACACCAAAAGAGCGGCCGTTTCCCCCAGGGGAGACGGCCGCTCTTTTTCGGTACGCGTCGTCGGCGCGAGAGAGCGCCGCCGGACGGATCAGTGCACGGTGACGGTCGGGCCGGTGACCAGCCCGCGCAACTCCTCGGGCAGCTCGGCGCCCATCTCGTCGGCGATCCGGAGCGCCTCCTCGATGAGCGTCTCCACGATCTGCGCCTCGGGCACCGTCTTGACGACCTGCCCCTTGACGAAGATCTGACCCTTGCCGTTGCCGGAGGCGACGCCGAGGTCGGCCTCGCGGGCCTCGCCCGGGCCGTTGACGACGCAGCCCATCACGGCCACCCGCAGCGGCACCGGCAGCCCTTCCAGACCGGCGGTGACCTCCTCGGCGAGCTTGTAGACGTCCACCTGGGCCCGCCCACAGGACGGGCAGGAGACGATCTCCAGGCCCCGCTCGCGCAACCCCAGCGACTCCAGGATCTGGTTGCCGACCTTGATCTCCTCGACCGGCGGGGCGGAGAGTGACACCCGGATGGTGTCGCCGATCCCCTCGGCGAGCAGGGCACCGAAGGCGACCGCCGACTTGATGGTGCCCTGGAAGGCCGGGCCGGCCTCGGTGACGCCCAGGTGCAGCGGGTAGTCGCACTGCTCGGCCAACTGCCGGTACGCCCGGATCATCACGACCGGGTCGTTGTGCTTGACCGAGATCTTGATGTCCCGGAAGCCGTGCTCCTCGAACAACGAGCACTCCCACAGCGCCGACTCGACCAGCGCCTCGGCGGTGGCCTTGCCGTACTTGCTGAGCAGCCGCTTGTCCAGGGAACCGGCGTTGACACCGATCCGGATCGGCACGCCGGCATCACCGGCCGCCTTGGCGATCTCCCGGACCTTGTCGTCGAACTGGCGGATGTTGCCCGGGTTGACCCGGACCGCCGCGCAGCCCGCGTCGATCGCCGCGAAGACGTACTTGGGCTGGAAGTGGATGTCGGCGATCACCGGGAGCTGCGACTTCTTGGCGATCGCCGGCAGCGCCTCGACGTCGTCCTGGGACGGCACCGCCACCCGGACGATCTGGCAGCCGGACGCGGTCAGCTCGGCGATCTGCTGGAGGGTCGCGTTGACGTCGGAGGTGAGGGTGGTGGTCATCGACTGCACGGACACCGGCGCACCGCCACCGACCGGGACCGAGCCGACCATGATCTGGCGGCTGGCCCGGCGTGGTGCGAGCGGCGGGGGCGGCACGGCGGGCATACCGAGACTGATTGCGGTCACTTCAGGCACTCACCTTGAGAAGAGCGTGATCGGGTTGACGACGTCCGCGGCGATGGTGAGCAGGGTGAACGCACCACCAATCAGGATCACCACGTACGTGAAGGGCATCAGTTTGAGGTAGTCGACCCGGCCGGGGTCGGCCCGGCCGATCCGCGCGTAGATCCAGGAGCGGGCCCGTTCGAACCAGGCGATGGCGATGTGGCCGCCGTCCACCGGGAGCAGCGGCAGCAGGTTGAACACGCCGATGAAGAAGTTCAGCGACACGAAGAGCATGAAGAAGACCAGCCAGGCGTTGTTCTCCACGGCCTCGCCGCCGAGCCGGCTGGCGCCGACCACGCTGATCGGGGTGTCCACGTCCCGCTCGCCGCCGGTGAGGGCGGTCCACAGGGCGGGGACCTTCTGCGGGAGCCGCTGCAGCGCTTGGGCCGTACCGACGGCCAGGTCGCCGGTGAAGGAGGCGGTCGCGCCAAAGGCGCCGACCGGCCCGTACGTCACCCGGGTGGGGGTGCTGGGGACGAGGCCGACGCCGAGGGCGGCCACCGGCCCGGCGGCGCCCTTCGGGTCGTCCAGGGGCGGACGCTGGGTCTGCGCGAGCACGGTGCTGGTGCTGCCCGACTGCCCGTCACGGACGTACTCGATCCGCGCGGTCTCCCCCGGCTTGAGATTGCGCAGCGTGGTGAGCAGGTCGCCGTAGTTGCCGATCGGGGTGCCGTTGACCGAGGTGATCCGGTCACCGTCGCGCAGTTGCGCCTGGGCGGCGGGGCTGGCCGCGTCGGCGGGCGTGCACGCCCGCAGCGCGTTCTCCGGCACCACGCACGGGCTGAGCTGGATGACCGCCGGCTCATTGCGGGCCTGCGCGTCGGTGGTCGGGAAGTCCGGGTTGGGCAGGCCGGCGGAGACGGCGAGGATCCAGATGGTGATCAGGGCGAGCGCGAAGTGGGTGATCGACCCCGCGGCCATCACGATCGTCCGTTTCCAGACCGGGTAGCGCCACATCGCCCGCGGCTCGTCGGCCGGGTCCACGTCGTCGTCCTGCGGGGTCATCCCGACGATCTTGCAGAAACCGCCGAGCGGGATGCCCTTGACGCCGTACTCGGTCTCGCCCCGCTTGAACGACCAGAGGGTGGGGCCGAATCCGACGAAGTACTTGGTGACCTTCATCCCGAACGCCTTGGCGGTGAGCAGGTGCCCCGCCTCGTGCAGACTCACCGAGATGAGAATGGCCAGGGCGAAGAGGACCACCCCGAGCAGGTACGACATCAAGCTCCTTCCACCGAACCCGCGATGATCTCCTGCGCGTGCGCGCGTGCCCACGACTCGGCCGCGAGCACGTCCTCGACGGTACCTGGTTCGGCGAAGTCGGGAGCGTCCTCCAACACGCGCTCCAGCGTGTCGACGATGCCGAGGAACGGCAGCCGGCCCGCCACGAACGCCTCGACGCACTCCTCGTTCGCCGCGTTGTAGATCGCCGGGCGGCAGCGCCCGGCCTCCCCGGCGGCCTTGGCCAGCGCCACCGCCGGGAACGCGGCGTCGTCCAGCGGGGCGAACTCCCAGGTGTGCGCGCTCGTCCAGTCGACCGCGGCGGCGGCCCCGGGCACCCGGTCCGGCCAGCCGATCCCCAGCGCGATGGGCAGCCGCATGTCCGGTGGGCTGGCCTGGGCGATCGTGGATCCGTCGGTGAACTCGACCATGGAGTGGATCACCGACTGCGGGTGCACCATCACGGTGATGTCGGCGTAGGGCACGTCGAACAACTCGTGCGCCTCGATCACCTCAAGCGCCTTGTTGACCATCGTGGCCGAGTTGATCGTGACGACCGGCCCCATGTTCCAGGTCGGGTGTGCCAGCGCCTGCTCGGGTGTGACCTGCGTCAACTCGTCGCGGCCCCGGCCCCGGAACGGGCCGCCGCTGGCAGTGACGATCAGCCGGCGCACCTCACCGCGTGACCCGGAACGCAGGCACTGGGCCAGCGCCGAGTGCTCCGAGTCGACCGGGACGATCTGCCCCGGCCGCGTCAGCGCGGCCTTGACCAGCGGGCCGCCGGCCACGAGGGACTCCTTGTTGGCCAGGGCGAGAGTACGACCACCGCGCAGCGCGGCCAGCGTAGGAGCGAGGCCCAGCGAGCCGACCACCCCGTTGAGCACGATGTCGCACGGCCACTGGGCCAGCTCGGTCATCGCGTCCGGCCCGGCCACGATCTTGGGAAGCTTGAAGTCGCCGGTGGCCCACCCGCGCCTGCTCGCCTCCGCGTAGAACGCGAGCTGGAGGTCCTGCGCGGCGGATGCCTTGGCCACCCCGACCGCGTCGACGCCGAGCTCCAGGGCCTGCGCGGCGAGCAGCGCGACGTTGCCGCCACCGGCGCCGAGCGCCACCACCCGGAACCGGTCCGGGTTGCGCCGGACGATGTCGATGGCCTGCGTGCCGATCGAGCCGGTGGACCCGAGCAGGACGAGGTCGCGGGGGGAAGTCACGGGACCATTGTTCCCCAGAGGCGCTGAGCGCCCGCTGGGAGCCTCAGTCCTCGCCGGCCGACTCCTCCGGCGGCGCCTCCTCGTCCAACAGCTCCGCCGGATCGATGGCGAACTCGAACGGCTCCCGCATGGCGAAGGTGCTTCCCGCCGCAGCGGCGGCCAACGGTCGGTATTCACCGTCCACCAACTCGAACAGGGCGATGGTCGGCACCCGGTTGCGCAGGTCCACCCGGAGGAAGAAGGGCACCCCGACGGCCGCGTACTCCCGGGGGCGGTCGATCACGTCCTTGCGCCGATTACCCGGTGAAACGATCTCGCCCAGCAGCACCGCCTCGGCGATGGGAACCGTCGTGCGGCCACCGCCCGAGTTACGCAGCACAGCGATGTCCGGGATGAAGAGATCATCCTCAGACAACACGTTGATCTCCGGGTAGACCCAGAATCCGGCCTTCCGCGCGGCGCGGTGCAGCACGTAGGGCAACTCTCGCTCGACCGACTGATGATCGATTCCCGCGTGTGGTGTCACGATCACGCTTCCGCTCAGGACCTCAACCTTGGGGCCGTTGGTCTCCGGCAACAGGTCAAGGGCGAGCTGCGCTGTCCACGGCTCGTCGTGCCACCGCAGCACGTCGAACGACGGCTCGGTGTGCTGCGGCGCCGGCTCCGGCGCGAACGCTGCCTGGGCCATCCGGGCTCACCCCCTTCGCGGACCATCCTGCTCAGCTCAGCCTAGCCGCGCAGCCCCGCCAACAGGCACGTCGCACGCAGTGTCCGTCAATGAGCGCGCCTGCAATGCCACGCCACCCACCGACCCCACCCCACCGTTGATCACTTTCTGCTGAGTATTTGCGGGGGCTGCTGCAGAGCGCCGGCCAGAACTCCGGGGTGAGGACCGCATCGAACTCCCCCGCAATCTCCGGGCTGCGCGACAACGCCCGGCGCTGATCGACTCCAGATCGCCGATGTCGGGGTATCCCTGACACCCGGATACCCCGACATCGCCGAACCCGTGTCGATCAAGCCGCCGGCTGGCGACCGAGGGCCGCCGCAGCGGCCCTCGGTCGGGACTAGCCGCCGTTGATCACGAACTGCGATCCTGGCTGGATCACGATGTTGCCGTCTGCCGAGTTGGTGATGGTCACGTTGGTCAGCGTGGCGCTGCCCCGGGCCCCGCTCATCGCGAGGATGCCGGCGCCGTTGTTGGACTTGTCGATCCGCACGTTGGTGATCGCGACGTTCGGCATGTTGCCGCCGCCGTTCTTGAACTGGATGCCGTCGTACGTCGAGTCGTAGATGTCGGTGTCCCGGATCGTGACCCCGACGATGTCCCTGGTGGCGGGGAAGAGGGTGATGGCACCGAACTCCTGATCCTCGTTCCAGAAGGCACCGCCGGTCCGGTAGAGCCCGTTGTTGGCGATCAGCGTCGTCCCGGAGAAGGGCAGCGGGTCGTGGTCGGTCGCCAGCATGATGCCCGGGTAGTTCGCGGTGTCGTAGATCAGGTTGTTCTCGATCGAGTTGTCGTAGCCGCCGTAGATGGCGATGCCGTTCGCGCGCCAGGGCAACTGGATGGTGTTGTTGACGAAGTGGTTGTCGTGGGCGATGTCCACGTTCCGGTCCTTGACGTACGGGTTGGCCCAGACGGCCAGCGCGTCGTCGCCGGTGGTACGGAAGGACGAGTTGAACACCCGCGAGTTCCGCGTGCCGTTGCTGAAGTTGATGCCGTCGGCATAGGTGTTGCGGATCCGCATACCGGTGAACTGCAAGCCGTCGGCCGGGCCCCAGAGGTCGGGGATGTTGTCGTAGTCGCGTCCCACCCAGACACCCACGTTGGCGTGCTCGATCCAGACGTTGCTGATCCGGGTGCCTGTCCCGAACCGACCGTTCAGACCCACCCCGCCCTCGGCGTTGCCGTCACCGCCACGGATCCGGCCCGAGCCGAAGATGGCGATGTCGGAGATCTGGGTGTTCTTGTCGATGTCGAAGCCGAAGTTGCCCTCGTGCGGGTGGTTGATGCCGCCCACCACGTTCTGCGGCTCGGTCAGCGTGTAGAGCTGTGAGTGCCACATGCCGGCGCCCCGGATCGTGACGTTGCTGATGCCGACCTGGTTGTGCGTACCCCGGTTCAGCGGGTCGTCGGTCAGGATCTTCTGCTCCTGCCGCCACTGCCCGGCCGGGATCCAGACGCAGCCGATGACCCCGTTCTGGTCGTCGGTCACGGCCCGTTGGATGGCCGCGGTGTCGTCGAGCCCGTCGTTGGGGACCGCACCGTACGACGTGATCGAGGTGCACTCGGTCGGCTGGCTCGCGGCCGGCGCCACCTGCTCCAGGTCGATAATGTCGATGACGTAGAACGAGGCGGAGTCGCCGGCATCGCGCTGCAACTTGAACCGGGTGCCCGCCGGGTACGACTGCGACAGCAGCGCGTTCGACTCGTCGAACAGCCGCCGGGCGTCGGCCTGCGGGGTGTTGGTCAGCGCCTCCGGCCCGTCCGTGTTGCCGTAGAGCCAGCTGTGCCGCGACGAGAGGGTCAGCTTCCGGGAGAAGACGTCGTTGACGTAGAGGCTGATCGTCGCCTCGATGCCACCCCCGCCGGGCGCGTCCGGGATGGAGTTGCGCACCACGATGGAGTTGGCGGGGTTGGTCGAGGTGAACTCGACGAACTGGCCGGTGCTGTTCAGTCGTACCGACTTGCGGCCCGAGGACTCGGTGGCGAAGTTGGTGTGGCCGAAGGTGCGCAGCGGGTCGGCCTCCAACAGCGCGCCCTGGTACCGGCCGGCCTCGGCCTCGTAGGAGACGTACGGGACCGCCGCCCCACGCCCGACCACGATCGACTGGGTGAACGCGTTGTTGGTCTCGTTGGTCTCGGCGACGGTGTTGGTCGCGTCGGCGGTGGCCGTGATGGTGGCTCCGCCACTGGTGGCGGTCCAGCTCCCGGCGACCACAACGGTGACCGTCGCGCCGGCGGCGATCGACGCGGTGTTGGTGTTGAGCGTGGTGCCGCCCACCACCAACCGGGTGACCGTGGTCGCGCCCGTCGCGGTGGTGCCGCGGTTGCGTACCGCCACGGTGAACGTGACAGACGCCCCGACGGCCGGGTTCGGCGGGTTGGAGCTGATGCTGAGGACCTGCAGGTCAGGCCCCGGAGCCTGCGCGACCGCCAACGGCGACGGTGCGGTGAAGCTGTTGTTGCCGTTGTTCTGCTCGACGATCGTGTTCGTCGGGTCGACCACCGCCGAGACGCTGTAGCTGCCCATCGGCCGGGTCCCGGCGTTGAACGAGACAGTGGTCGAGCCGCCCGCGCTGAGCGCACCCACCGCGGCGCTACCGGCAACCGTGCCGGCCAGGCTGAAGTTCACCGTGGTGGGTCCGGCCGCGGCCGAGCCCACGTTCTGGACCACGGCCGAGAGAGTGACCGGGGTGACCTCGCTGGGCGACGCGGGAGACCAGGTCGTCGAGCTGATGACCAGGTCAGGGTTGGGTGCCGGCGTGCCGCACACCTCAAGCTCGGCCACCTGGCCCGACGGCGCACCGGTGTTGGCGGTGAACCGCAGTTGCACGTCGGCAGTGGTCGCGGTGACCGGGATGGTCACCACGTTGTTGCCCTGGACGAACTGGTAGTTCGCCGCCGACACCAGACTGGTGTACGTGGACGAGGCCTGGTCGCGGCCGAGGATCTGGATGTTCTGGGTACGGGTGCCCCAGGCCGGGTCCGGGTTCAGCTTGACGGCGACGGCCGTGATCGAGTGGTTCGCGCCCAACGCCACGGTCAGGGTCTGCGGGTAGCTCGCCGCGCCCTCCCAGTACGTCGTGACCTGCCCGTCGTTCGCCTTCTCCGGCGTGAAGGTGAAGGTGGAGCCGCTCGCCGTCATGGTCTTGCCCTGCGCCACGTTGGTGCAGGCGGGGGGCGGGGTGCCGGTCCGGGTGACGGTGTTGCTGTTTCCGGACAGGTTGCCCGCGCCGTCGCGGGCGCGGACGTAGTAGGACACGGTCGCCGTCGACGGCTGGTTGTCCTGGTACGTGAGGACGGTGCCCAGCGTCGCGATCAGGCTGCCGCCGCGGTAGACGTTGTAGCCGGCCAGCCCGCTGCCACCGGAGTCGGTGGAGGCGCCCCAGTTGAGCGTGATCGTGTTGCCCGACGTGCTGTGCGACAGCGTCCCCGGGACGCTCGGCGCGGTGGTGTCACCGCTGCCGGTACGGGTCACCGTGTTGCTGTTTCCCGAGAGGTTGCCCGCGACGTCGCGGGCCCGGACGTGGTACGACACGGTCGCCGTGGCCGGTTGCGTGTCGTTGAAGGTGGTCACGTTCCCGATGGACTGCAGGAGCGTGCCGTTGCGGTAGATGTCGTAGCCGGCGATGCCGCTGCCGCCCGGGTTGTCGGTCGACGCGACCCAGTTGAGGGTGATCGTGGTGCCCGACTGGGTGTACGAGAGATTGCCCGGCACGCTCGGCGCGGTCGTGTCCGGACCGCCACCGCCGCTGCCGTAGACCTCAAGCTCGGACAGCTGCCCGGCCGGCCACCCGCTGTTTGCCGTGATGTCGATACGCACGTAGCGGGTCGAGGTCTGGCTGAAGTTGATCGTGACCGTGCTGCCACTCGCCGGGTTGAACGTGTAGGTCTGCGACGGCACCAGGTTGCTGAATGACGATCCGTTGGTACTGCCCTGCACGCTCAGGGTCTGCGTGCGGGTCGCCCAGCCGGAGGTCGGCACCTTCAGCACGACCTGATTCACGGCCTGCGACGAGCCAAGGTCGACCTGCACCCACTCGGGGAACGAGTTGTTGGTGCTCTCCCAGTAGCTGCCCGGGTTGCCGTCGACGACCTTCGACGAGTCGTAGACGTCGGCGTGGCCACTCTCCTGGGTCGGGCGGCCCTGGGCGAGGTTGGTGGCCGCCGGGGCGAAGGCGGTGCTCGTCGCGGCTGTCGTGCCGGCGGAGCGGGGGTTCTCCGCCGCGTTCGCGACGGCCGTCGACCCGGCCGTGGCGATCACCGTGGCCGCGACTGTCGCCGCCACCATCCTGAACAGATTCGTTCGTCTCATCACTGTCCTGTCGTTGGGGGGACGGTGCCGCGACGGGCTGGCCACGGCGTGGGGCGTGATTCGGCGCGTCGTCGGCCGACGCGCGGGGGCGTGCCGGCCGGTGTGGGGAGGTGCCGAGGAGGCGAGGGTGGTGGTGGCAGCGGGAAAGGGGAGAAAAGACGCCAAAGAGTCAGCCCGCTGAAACTTGCGGCCCCATGCAAAGAATCAAGCACACCTTTGTCGAGATTTTGCATGACGTTGACCAGATGTTACTGACGTGCTACGAGGGCGTCAACACTTCGACCACCGTGACTATTGACGACCGCCCATCCGTCGGCGTTCGGCGGAAATGAAGGGGCCCCTGTCAACGCCTGGCGTCGACAGGGGCCCTTCCTTCGCTTTGCTGGCGGTGGTCAGTCCGTCGGGGCGGGCAGGACGAAGGTCTCCAGCTCCTCGCCGCCGTACCAGTCGGTGCGCCGCCCCACGTGAGCCATGCCGAGTCGCCGGCAGACCGCCATCGACGGATCGTTGCCCGGCGAGACGACCGCGTAGATCTGCGGGGTGCCGGTGACGAACTCCCGCGCCGTCACCGCGCGGGCCGCCTCGGTGGCGTAGCCGTGACCCCACGAATCCGGGTGCAGGTGCCAGCCCACCTCGATGTCATCGGTACGCCGCGCCTCGTCCCGCCCCGGCAGCGGCTTGAGCAGCACCGTGCCGACCACCAGACCGGTGTCGCGCACCTCGATCGCCCAGGTGCCGTACCGGCCATGGTCGGCGGCGTGCCGGTCCCGCCAGATCTGCAGCCGGTCGGCGGCCTGCGCCGGGTCGGTCAGCGGCAGCCCGGGTGCCGCGCCCAGCCATCGCGTGATCTCGGGGCGGGAGTAGATGTCGTAGATGCGGGCCAGGTCGACCGGGTCCGCGGTCCAGTCGCGCAGGATCAGGCGTTCAGTGGTGAGAACGGTCATGGCGGGCGATCTTAATGAGTGACCGACCCTGGACAGGCAAAGGCATCAGCGGCCGGCTGGTCCACCGCGGCGACCGCCTTGGTGCTGGTGATGCCGATGCCGCCGCCGACCACCACGCCCCGGAATCCGCCCGAGCCGGCCACGACGCCCACCCCCTCGCACCGGACCGGCGCGCCGCCTCCCGGCTGCGGGTGACGTTACCGAGACAGCCGGCACCCGTACGGCGATCACGGGCCTCGGCCGTTGCCGGAGGGTTGGGAAAAGTGCGGCGATAGTCGTTGGGATTCGCAACAGCGCCCGTCCCTTCGATTTCGTTACATCGTGGAATCTGGGCCGCTCTATTTCATGCATCGCACATTCGAACTAATGAGATGTACCGGCCAGTTCGGCGCTTAGCGCACCTGGCGGGGTCGCCGGAGAATGGGCGACGGCAATATGCTCCCCGACACTCCCCTTCCCTTGTCAATAGAGGAAGGTCAATCAATTCTTTCCCATCCCCGATCGACGCACGTAGCGGAAATCGAAAATAGGACTGCCGCCCAGAGCGGATGCGCCACTATTTGGGGGACACATGGCCGTCGTCGTAGTGCTCGATATCGATGAGACTCTGCGCGAGCAGCACAGCCTGACGATCGAAGTCCGCTCGGACGACGCCGGTGTGCCGGTGGCGGTGGCCGCGCTCCGGCAGGCTCTGCTCCGGCTCGAAGCGACGGGAGCCGGCGGGGAGCCGGTGGGCCCGGCCGTCGTCTCGTCACCGATCGCCTTGCCCGGCGCGCTGCTCCTCGTGATCGACTTCGGCCCGCTCCCCGCCGAGCATGTCCTCGCCATACCGGAGATGCTGGCCCGGCAACTGCGCGATGCCGGTGTGCGCGACGCTCTGGTCTCGGTGGCCCGGCGCGGCCCGAGCCACGACATCGAGGAGTTCGGCGTGTCCGCCCGGGCCTACCTGCGCGGGCCACTCGGCGCGCCGTTCGGCGACGCCCCGTGCCAACTGCCCCCGCCCCTGCTGAACGTGGCGCTCGACTGGTTGCACGCCGAGCGCGGGCCCGCGGACGAGCTGAGCGCGGTCGTGCTCGGTGTGCGGGTTCCGCTCACCGCCGAGGCGGCCGGCTCGGCCACCGCCGCCGTGTTGTCCACCCTGCCCACAGCCATCACGGTGACCCTGCTCGCCGGCGACCTCACCAACCGGCTGGTGGCCGCGACCGTCGGCGGCTACCACGACGTGCTACCCGCGGCAGCGTTCACCGTCGCGCCGCCGCGCGCCGACCCTACCGACGCTGGCGACCTGGCCGGGCCGATGCACCGGCTGCGCGACAAGCTGCACGCGCACAGCGGATTGCTGGCCTGGGCCGGGGTGGACGCCGAGCCGGACAGCCGTCGGGTGACCACGCCACAGTGGTCGCAGTGGCTCCCGAGCGACGGAAAGCCGGTGACCCGGCGGCCCGGGGTGGAGATGCTCGCCGACGCGCTCATCCCCGACGCCATGTGGTATCAGATCCTCTCCGCCGGGCACCTCGACCGGCTCGGCGGCCTGCCACCCGGGGCGACGCCGCTGCCCGGCCGGCGGGCCGAGTTGACCGTCGGGGACGCCGAGCAGTGGCTGCCGGGCCACCCCGACGCCCTCGCGGTCCTCGCCCGGGGCCGCGAGCTGCTCGCCGGCTGCCTGGTGGACGAGGCGCAGGCGTGGCAGATGACGGCCGCCCGGATCCGCCGTGCCACGCCGCCCGCCGGCCATTGGCCGCACCGTCACGATACGAGTGGTTGAGGCGCAGATACCAGCGGACCGCGACCACGATCACCTCGGTCGGGAACAGGAACCCGGCGAACGCCGACGTCGGAGGCAACCACGGGCGAGAGCGGCTCGATGACTTCACCGCTCGGGCCCGCCTCGATCTTGCCAACGCTCATGCAACGGTGCCGCGCAGTGTCACGTGCGTCCAAGTCTGCCTGGTGTCGCATGAACTTTCGCGTTTGTGCCATCGCTCAGAAGCGGTCGCTGTTGAATCGTGGATGGGAGGCGTACTGATCGGGAGCTTAGTGATCACGAGGTGAGGCGGGGTGGGGGACGTGCGAAGTGGTGTCAGATTCGCCAGGCCGGGGCGGGGTGCGTTGGCGTGGTATGCCAGCGCGGGTGTGCTGGCGTTGGTGGCCGCGACCGGTGGCGCGGGCCTGGTGTCGGAGGTGGCTGACGCGTCGAGTCACCGGGAGGCGCCGTTGATCGCGGGCGATCCGGAGGTGGACAACACCGACGTGTACGCCTTCGTCAGCCCCGACAAGCAGGACACGGTGACGCTGATCGCTAACTGGCTGCCGTTTCAGGAGCCTAACGGGGGGCCGAACTTCTACTTCTTCAAGCCCGGCGCCCAGTACGACATCAACATCGACAACAACGGTGACGCCCGCGCGGACGTCACCTACCGGTGGGTGTTCGCCAACGACGACAAGCGCGATGGCACCACATTTCTCTACAACAACGGCGTGGTCAACAACCTGAACGATCCGACGTTGCTGTTCAAGCAGACCTACACCCTCAGCGAGATCAAGGGTGGGCAGTCGCGGGTGCTGGTGCGGGACGGGATCGTCGCGCCGTCGAACGTTGGCCCGGCCTCGATGCCGGACTACGGACGGCTGCGGCAGCAGGCCGTGACGTCGGTCGAGGGCGGCGGTCAGACGTACGCGGGTCAGGCCGAGGATCCGTTCTTCCTGGACCTGCGGGTGTTCGACCTGATCTACGGCGCGAATCTGTCCGAGCGGGGGCAGGACACCCTGGCCGGCTACAACGTGCAGACCGTGGCGCTGCAGGTGCCCAAATCGGCGCTGGCGTTGAACAACGACGACACCCGCAACCCGGTGATCGGCGTGTGGAGCGCCACCTCGCAGTCTGGGATGCAGGTCTCCGACCCCAAGGCCGGCGGGGATCAGGTGCAGGTGTCGCGGCTGGGTAATCCGTTGGTCAATGAGCTGGTGCCGGCGGCCAACCAGAAGGATGGCTTCAACGCCAGCACGCCGGCGGACGACAGCAAGAACCAGGCGCTGATCGACCGCGTCCTCAACCCGGAGTTGCCGCGGGTGATTCAGCAGATCTACAACATTCCGGCACCGGCCACGCCGCGCAACGATCTCGCGGAGATCTTCCTGACCGGGATCGCGAAGAACGCGCCGACCCTGGACGGGTCGACGCCGCCGATCCAGGCGGATCTGAACTCGCAGATCCTCAACGCGGACGTGGACGCGAAGTCGTTCGTGCCGGCGGAGGAGCTACGGCTGAACATGAGCGTGCCGGTGACGGCCAACCCGAACCGCCTGGGTGTGCTCGGCGGTGACCTGCAGGGCTTCCCGAACGGACGCCGGCTCGCCGACGACGTGCTGGACATCGAGCTGCAGGCCTTCGAGGGCGCGGCGCAGACCGGGCAGCTCGTTCCCGCGCTCGCCGCCGGGGACAAGGTCAACACGAACAACGTGCCGTTCGGAAACACCTTCCCGTATCTGGCGCTGCCCAGCAACGTGGCGGTGAACCAGATCGACGCCGACGGGATGCCCTCCGGTGGCGTGCCCAGCGGCGCCGGCGGCACCGCGTCCACGGGCCTGGTCTGGGTGAGGATCGCGGGTGGCATCGCTGCGGCGGCCTGTTTCGGCGCCGGCCTGCTGGTCAGCCGCCGCCGTCACCGGCTGACCGTCTCGCGCCCGGCCAGCAGCTGATTGAGGGGTGCGGCGCGGCCAGGTGGGCGCGCCGCACCTTGGCGCCCGAGCCGGGCGGGCGGAAGCCGTCGGCGGCGCTGGGCGGGGCCGGACTGTGGTCAGCCGATCTGAGGCGGGAGAACTCTTTGATGGTTGCCATGCGGCTGCGCAGACGCGCACGACTGGCCGTACTGCCGCTGAGGCGGCGACCCCTGCGCGCGCTGCTCATGATCGTTGGAGGACTCATCGTGCTGATGACAGTCGCGCTTACGGCGGTCGAGCGACCCTTGACGGGAGCACCCGGGGTGCCGGCCGCAGCGCCGCCGGGTGCGCTGGCCGCACCCCTGGATCCCCGTCCCGGCCAGAGCGGGTCCGGGTCGCCCGCGCAGCCGACTGAGGTGGCGATACCGTCGATCGGGGTGCGGTCTGAGCTGGTCGACCTGGCCCGTGAGCCGGACGGCTCACTGCCCGCCCCCAGCGACTATCAGGTGGCCGGTTGGTACGCGGGCGGCCCGATGCCGGGGGAGCCAGGAGGTCCACCGGCGGTGATCGTGGGTCACGTGGACTCACACACCGGTCCAGGGGTCTTCTACCGGTTGCGGAACCTGGTGGTGGGCAGTGAGGTTCAGGTCCGCGACATCGCCGGGTCGGTGATGAGTTTCCGGATTTATCGGCTCGACGAGTATCCGAAGGACAGGTTTCCCGCTGGCGCGGTCTACGCCCGCAGTGAGCGGGCGGAATTGCGGCTGATCACCTGCACCGGCACGTTCGACCGGCGGGCGGGCAGCTATCGGGACAACCTCGTCGCGTACGCCACGCTTGTCGGCGGTGGCTCATGAGCCGTCTGCGGCGTCGGCTGTCCGTCGTGTGCCGGGGGCTCACCCGGCTGCCCGTCGTGTTGCTGCTGGCCGGCGTCGTGCTGCTGGTAGGCACCCCGATCGTCACGGGTCAGCTGCAGGAACAACAACGTTCCCCGGGCGTGGTCGGCCCGCCCGCGCGGACCGGGCCGCAGGCGGGTGCCGACGCCCTGCGATCCACCATCGCGAAAGCCCAGCGGCGGCTCGTCGATGTGCCGAAGGACTGGTCGACGTGGGCCGAGCTCGGCTCGGCATACGTGCAACAAGGCCGGATCACCGGTGACCCGTCGTACTACCCAAAGGCCGACGGCGCGTTGCGGCGCTCGCTGGAACTGGAGAGCGCCACGAACTGGAAGGCGATGGTCGGCACGGCGGCGCTGGCCAATGCCCGCCACGACTTCAGCGCTGCACGTGACTGGGGACGCCGCGCCGAGGCCCTCAACCCCCACTCCGGCAACGTCCACGGCTTGCTGGTCGACGCGCTCACCCAACTCGGCGACTACGACGGCGCGCGTATCCAGGTGCAGCGCATGCTGGACGTCGAACCAGGGGTGGCGGCGTTCACCCGCGCCTCCTACGACTTCGAACAGCGCGGGCAGGTCGCGGCAGCCCGCGACGCGCTCAACCGTGCCTTGGCCCAGGCCAGCAGCCCCGCCGACCGGGCCTTCTGCCGCTACTACCTCGGCGAGTTGGCGTTCCACAACGGCGACCCGCAGGCAGCCCTGCGGGAATACGACGCCGGCCTCACCGCCGATCCCACCTACCAGCAGCTTTACGCCGGACGCGGTAAGGCGCGCGCCGCGCTCGGCCAGAGCGACGACGCCCTCGCCGACTACGCCCGCGCCGTGCAGGCACTCCCGCTGCCCGAGCTGCTGATCGAATACGGTGACCTCCTCACCGTCTCCGGCAAGGCCGACCAGGCGCGCCAGCAGTACGACCTGGTCGCCGCAGCCCGGCAGCTGTCCGCCGCCAACGGCATCTCCGATCACCTCACCGCGGCGACCTACCTCGCCGACCACGACCAGGCCGCCGAAGCATTGACCGAGGCACAGGCGGAATGGTCCGCCCGTCGCACCGTCCTGACCGCTGACGCCCTGGCATGGGCGCTGCACCGCAACGGACGTGACGCCGAGGCTCTGGACTACTCCCTGCAGGCCACCCGCCTCGGCTGGCGAAACGCCACCTTCTACTACCACCGTGGTGTGATCCGCCACGCCCTCGGCGACCGGGACCACGCTCGCGAAGACCTCAGCCTCGCGATGACGATCAACCCGCACTTCGACGTCGTTCAAGCGCCGATCGCGCGACGCCTGCTCGACAGTCTCGGCGGCGGCGGATGAGGCGGCGACAGGCCGGCGCCGCGGTAGCGGTGACCTTCATCGCGGTCGGGTGCGCTCTGGCACCGACGAGTCCGGCCACCGCCCACCCGCTGGGAAATTTCTCCGTCAACCACTATCACGGCCTGCAGCTGCATCCCGACCGGATCGAGGACCTGGCCGTCCTCGACGAAGCGGAGTTGCCCACCCTGCAGCAGAAACCCGCCGTCGACAGGGACGGCAACGGCACCATCGAGCCGGCCGAGGCGGCAGCCCACGCTGCCACCACCTGCGCGGCGATGGCAGGCGCCCTACACGCCGAGGTAGCCGGCCACACCCTGACGTGGACAGTTCTTGCCAGCAACCTCACCTACCACTCCGGGGCGGCGAACCTGGTCACCGGTCGAACCGAGTGTCACCTCACCGCCACCGTCGACCTGCGGCGGGCCACCACGATCAGCTTCGAGGACACCTTCCGCACCGACCGCGTCGGCTGGCATGAGGCCACAGCCGTCGGACACGGCATCGGACTGCGCGACTCGCCGTTGCCGAGCACGAGCATCTCCGACGAGCTGCGCACCTACCCCAACGACCTGCTGTCCTCACCGCTCAACCACCGCTCAGCGCGGATCCAGGCCCTGGGCGCAGGCACCACATCCAGCGGCGAACGTCGGTTCGCGATCGCCGCCGCCGGCCCGATCGCCCGATCGATGACCGCCCTCGGTGACCGACTCAACACGATCGCCGGCGCGGACCGACTCACGCCGCTGGCCGGCGTACTGGCGATCCTCCTGGCCCTGCTGCTCGGCGGCGCCCACGCGATGCTGCCCGGGCACGGCAAGACGGTCATGGCCGCCTACATCGCCGGCCGGCGCGGCACCTACCGCGACGCCTTCACTGTCGGCGCCACCGTCACCGCCACCCATACCGCCGGCGTCCTGACCGCAGGACTGCTGCTCACCACCGCGTCGACCCTGGCCGGTGAAACCCTCCTCGGCTGGCTCGGTGTAGTCAGCGGCCTGCTCATCGCCGGCATCGGCGCCAGCCTGCTCCGGTCAGCGCTCCCCGCCCGGAGGAAGCACCAGCTGCCACAGCCGCAAACACTTGTCCTCGCGGGATCGGCACCCGGCGCCCACGTCACCGCCGAGTCCGACGTCACGGCATCGGGTCACCATCACGGTGACAGCCACCGCCACGACCATGATCACGGACATGAGCATCACCGTGGGCACCACCACCATCACCATGCCCGCGGCAGGGCGGGCCTACTCGGCATGGGCATCGCCGGCGGTATCGTGCCCAGCCCTTCCGCGCTCATCGTCCTGCTCGGCGCAGTCGCGCTGGGCCGAACATGGTTCGGCGTTCTCCTGGTCCTCGCCTACGGCCTCGGCATGGCCGCCACCCTGACCCTCGCCGGGCTCCTACTCGTCGGACTACACCAACGACTGCATCGCGGAATTTCCCCGCGGCCAGGGAGCTGGACCGGCCGACTCGCCACCGCCACCCCAATCCTCACCGCCACCCTCGTCCTCGTCGTCGGCGCCGTCCTCACGCTGCGAGCGGTATGGCCCCTCCTGACACCTACGACATAGCCATTACCGCGGATGCCTCAACCGCTTCGCGTCGACCGACGAGTCGGCAGGTCTCAACGTCAAGTCCCTCCAGGCCAGGACGCCGGCGCGCCCCGGGCGGTGGCCGCCTTGGTCAACTCCGGGGCGGTTCACGTACCTGAGCCGCTGGGCGGATTTCGACTTCGCCGAGGTGGCATAGCCTGGGCGGGAAGGGCTGGGCTTTGAGCAGGCCAGGTCTTGTCGGCGGATTCGCCTAAGGTCTTCTGACCATGCGCAGTCATGAACAGATCCGGGCGGCACTGGTCAGCTTCGTTGCCCGATGGCAGGCCTACGCCGGCACCGAGCGTTCGGAGGCAGAGACCTATCTGGACGAGTTGTTCGAGTGCTATGGGGTCAGCCGCAAGGACCGCGGTGCGGTCTTCGAAGACGCACACTCGTCCACGGGGATCGTGGACCTGCACCTGACCGCTCACCTCATCGCGGAGATGAAGGCGCCGAAGGAGACGACGCGCCTCGTCCAGCACCGCAAGGACGCGCTGGAGCACTGGCGCAACTGGACGAGCGTAACCACCAGGCGTCGTCCGCAGTTCGTCATGCTCTGTTCGTTCCACCGCTTCGAGATCTGGGCGCCGGACGCGTATCCCAAGGCTCCGCTGTGTGACTTCCCGCTCGCCGAGTTGCCGGACCGGTACGAGTCGCTCTGGATGCTGCCCGGCATCTCCTTCGTACAGGCTCAACACCCGCCGGACAAAGCACAGCGGATCACCCTGAACGAGGGAAAATGTCAACAGGGCCCGAGCCCGATGGGTAAGGGCTTCATCCTGACCACTGAGGAGGCGAGGTCACTCCTCGATCGGACGGATGCCTCGTACCCGGACGTGGTCCGGCCTTGTCTGATGGCTGACGATATCGCCGACGATCCGGCTCAGCCCTCTTGGTCAGGATGGTGTGAGACACCGCGTGTGAGTGCGGGGTGCTGACCGAGGGCGGGATCGGAGATCCTGGTGTACGTGTCGACATCTTC
>NZ_JBEXIK010000071.1:0-25316 GCF_040608515.1 Micromonospora sp. NPDC005173 | reverse complement strand
ATCATGAAGTTAGCGGCGCCGCTGTCGGCGTGTCGCGCCGCTAACTTCATGATCGACGGAGCTGGATGGGGTGGGGTGGGGCCGGGGGGTGGGGAGGGCCGGGGGGACGGGGTGGGGCCGGGAGGTGGGGTGGGGTTGGTGTCGTATGGGCGTGATGGGATGAGCTGATGCAGGCGTACCGGTTGGTGCGGCGGTCTGGGGGGCCGGCGCGGGGGGACGGGAGCGTGCCTGGCGGCAGCACCGTGGCCGCCGGTGGCACCGTGCTCTCCGACGACAACACCGCGCTCTCCGACGACAGCTCCGTGCTTTCTGACGACAACACCACGGCGGGTGGTGGCGTCGTCGGCAGCGGGGTGGCAGACCGGGGCGACGGGGCCGGGTCGGTGGACGGTTCGCCGGGCCGGCGGGTCGACCCGGTGCAGGCAGAGGTGGTCGCGCACACCGACGGACCGATGCTGGTGCTCGGCGGGCCGGGCACCGGCAAGACCGGCACCCTGGTCGAGGCGGTCGCCGCCCGGGTGGCCGAGGGGGTCGACCCTGAGCGCATCCTGGTGCTGACCTTCGGCCGCCGAGCGGCCACCGCCCTGCGCCAGCGGATCGAGGCCCGGGTGGCCGAGGACGGCCACCGGGTGCTGCGCGAGCCGTTGGTGCGCACCTTCCCGGCGTACGCCTTCGGGCTGCTCCGCCGGGCCGCCGCCGAGCGTGGCGAGCCGTCGCCCCGCCTGCTCACCGGCCCCGAGCAGGATCTGATCATCCGCGAGCTGCTGGATGTGGTGGGCGAGGAGCCCGAGGACGACCCGGTCGGCTGGCCGACCGATCTGCGCCCCGCCCTGCGGACCCGAGCCTTCGCCGGCCAACTCCGCGACCTGCTCATGCGCGCCGCCGAGCGCGGCGTGGGCCCGGTCGACCTGGCCCGGCTGGGCGAGAAGCTAGGCCGCGCCGACTGGCCGGCGGCCGCCCGGTTCCTGCGGGAGTACGTGGCGGTGCTCGCGCTGCGCGACGTCAGCAACCGAGGCTCGATCGCGTACGACCCCGCCGAGCTGGTCCGGGCCGCCACCGGGCTGCTGCGCGACGACGAGGAACTGCTGGCCGCCGAGCGCCGCCGGCTCGCCCATGTGTACGTCGACGAGCTGGCCGACACCGATCCCGCCCAGCTCGAGCTGCTCTCGGTGATCGCTGGCGGGGGTAAGCCGCTGGTCGCCTTCGCCGATCCGGACTCCTCCACGTACGCCTTCCGGGGCGCCGACCCGGCCGGGGTGACCACCTTCCCGCACCGATTCCGGACCGCCTCCGGCGCGCCGGCAGCGCAGGTGCTGCTGACCACCTCCTACCGGGCCGGGCCGGGCCTGCTCGCCGCGATCGCCCGGCTGGGCCGCCGGCTGCGGGGTCCGGCCGCGCACCGCCGTCTGCACCCGCTGCCGGACGCCCCGGCCGGCGTGGTCGAGGTGCACACATTCCGCTCGGCGACCAGCGAGGCCGCCTGGCTGGCCCATGCGCTGCGCTCCGCCCACCTGCTCGACGGCGTGCCCTGGTCACGGATGGCGGTGCTGGTTCGGTCGACCGCGTTGCAGCTACCCACTTTGCAACGGGCGCTGCACGCGGCCGGCGTACCGACCACGGTGCACGGCGAGGATCTGCCGCTGCACCTGCAACCGGCGGTGGCTCCGCTGCTGCTCCTGCTGCGCTGCGCGCTGGAGCCGGACCGCCTGGACGAGGAGGCGGCGGTCGCGCTGCTGCACTCGCCGCTGGGCGGGGCCGACCCGCTGGCCGAGCGGCGACTGCGGCAGGGCCTGCGTGCGCTGGCGCTGGCCGGCGGGGACCGCCGCCCGTCCGGGGAGCTGATCGTCGAGGCGTTGCGTGACCCGGCCGAGCTGGCCGGCATCGACCGGCGGTGGGCGGAGCCGGCGCAGGCGGTGGCCGGGCTGCTGGCCACCGCCCGGGACATCGCCGCCCGTCCGGGCGCGACCGCCGAGGACGTGCTCTGGGCCGTCTGGCAGGCCAGCGGTCTGGCCGAACGCTGGGCCGGCGCGATCGGCCAGGGGCGGCCGGAGGCGGGTGAGGGAGATCTGGCCCGACGGCGACGGGCCGAGGCGGCCGACCGCGACCTGGACGCGGTGCTGGTGCTCTTCGACGCGGCGGCCCGGTTCACCGACCGGCTCCCCGGTGCCCGCACCGAGGTCTTCCTCGACCACGTGCTCGGCCAGGACCTGCCGGCGGACACCATCGCCCCGACCGCCGACCGGGGCGCGGCGGTCCGACTGCTCACCGCGCACGCCGCGAAGGGCCTGGAGTGGGACCTGGTCGCGGTGGTCGGAGTGCAGGAGGGCATCTGGCCGGACCTGCGGCTGCGCGGCAGCCTGCTCGGCTCGGAGCGGCTGGTCGACGTGCTGGCGGGTCGGTCCTTCGGCGGTGCCACCGCAGCGAACGTGGTGGGTCAGACCTCGGCGTTGCTCGACGAGGAACGCCGCCTCTTCCACGTGGCCGTCAGCCGCGCCCGACACCGGCTGCTGGTCAGCGCCGTGGCCTCGGCCGCGGTCGGCGGCGACGACCACGAGGAGCAGCCGAGCCGTTTCCTCTACGAGCTGGGCCCCATCGCGCCGCCCACCCCACCGGGGGGCACCGGGCCGGTCGACCCGTCCACACCGCCCGGTCCCCGCACCGGCCCGCCGACCAGCGATCCCGCCGGCGGCGGCAGCCCGAGCGCCGCGCCTACCGGCGGCGGCAGCCCGAGCGCCGCGCCTACCGGCGGCGGCAGTCCGAGCGCCGTGCTCACCGACGGCGGTAGCCCGCGCACCGCGCTCACCGACGGCGGCGCCCCGATTACCCCACGCGCCAGCGGCGGCGCTCCGAGCATTCCACTCACCGACGGCGGCGCTCCGAGCACCGCGCCTACCGGCGGCGGTGCGGTCGAGGGCGGCGGTGCGACTCACGGCGACGGCGAGCCGGACCGGCCCGGGGCACTGCCGGTCACCCGGCCGCCTCGGGCGCTCACCCTGCCGGCGCTGGTGGCCGAGCTGCGTACCGCGATCACCGACCCGGCCGCACCGGCGGCCCGGCGGCGCGCCGCGGCGACCGAGCTGGCACGGCTCGCCGCCGCTGGCGTGCCCGGCGCGCACCCCGACGACTGGTGGGGGCTGCGGGCGCTCTCCGACGACCGGCCGTTGGTGGATGACGGCGAGCCGGTACGGGTCACTCCGTCTGCGATGGAGAGCGCACTGCGGTGCAGCCTGCGCTGGCTGCTGGAACGGCACGGCGGCAGCGGCCCGACCAGCACCGCGCAGGGGGTGGGCAATCTGGTGCACGCCGCCGCGATGCTCGCCGAGGACGCCAGCGCCGACCGAGGTGCCCTGCTTGACTACGTGGCCGCCCGGTTCGACGCGATCGAGTTGGCCGCCCGGTGGATGGCCGGCCCGGAGCGGGAGCGCGCCGAGGCGATGGTCGACAAGCTGCTGCGCTGGCTGGCGACCAACCCGCGCCGGCTGCTCGCCATCGAGCATGAGTTCGCGGTCCGCCTGGACGACCCGCAGCGGCCGGTCGACCTGACCGGTCGGGTCGATCGGCTGGAGGTCGACGAGGACGGTCGGCTGGTGGTGATCGACCTGAAGACCGGCAAGTCCACCGCGGTCACCGGCACCGACCTGGCGGAGCACCCGCAGCTGGGCGCATACCAGGCGGCGGTGGAGGCGGGGGCGTTCGCCGAGTTCGGCGACGAGTCCGGGGGTGCTGCGCTGGTGCAGCTCGGCACCTCCGCCAAGGACGCCAGGGAGCAGAACCAGCCGGCGGTCGGCGAGGGGCCGGCGGCCGGCTGGGCGACCGCGCTGGTCCGGCGGACCGCCGATACGATGGCAGCCGCCACGTTCGCCGCGGTGGCCAACTCGAAGTGCCGGGTCTGCCCGGTGCGCACCAGCTGCCCGGTCTCCGGGCAGGGGCGCCAGGTCGTCGAACCGCCGACCACCCGGAGCATCCGTGAAGGCGAGGAGTGAGCGTGCGATTCCCGCAGTCACGAACGATGTCGCCGTGAGCGCGAGGAGCGAGCCGGTCCTGCGAGCCCCGCAGTCGCGAGCTGAGGCGGGACGGTGACCCAGCCCACCCTGTTCGGCGCCGGCCCCGCGCCGGCGCCTCGACTCGCCGATTCCGGCCCCCGGTACACCCCGGTGGAGCTGGCCAAGCTGCTGCGGCTGCCGGCGCCCACCCGGGAGCAGGCCGCGATCATCGCCGCCCCGGTGGAGCCGCTGCTGGTGGTCGCCGGGGCCGGGTCCGGCAAGACCGAGACGATGGCCGCGCGGGTGGTCTGGCTGGTGGCCAACTCGTACGTGCGCCCGGAGCAGATCCTCGGGTTGACCTTCACCCGTAAGGCGGCCGGTGAGCTGGCCCACCGGGTACGGACCCGGCTCGACCAGCTGATCCGCCGGGTCGGCCGGCAGGGCCGGGACCCGCTGGACGATCCGCTGGCCGGCGAGCCCACCGTCTCCACGTACCACTCGTACGCCGGGCGGATCGTCACCGAGCACGGGCTGCGGGCCGGCTACGAGCCGTCCACCCGGCTGCTCACCGAGGCGTCCCGCTGGCAGTTGGTCGACCTGCTGGTGCGCAACTACGACGGCGACATGTCCGAGGTGGACCGGATGCCGAGCACCATCACCGACGCGGTGCTGGCGCTCGCCGGGGAGCTGGACGAGCACCTGGTCGCCCCGGACCAGTTGGCGGCCTGGACCGGGCGGTTCTTCGCCGAGGTGCAGTCCCGGCCGGGTCGGGTCTACGCCGACGTGCGCAAGGCGCTCGCCCTCCAGCAGACCCGGCTGCGCCTGCTGCCGCTGGTGCGGGCGTACGCCCGGCGCAAGGAGGACTTCGAGGCGATGGACTTCGCCGACCAGCTCGCCCGGGCGGCCCGGGTGGCCCGGGACCACCCGGGGGTCGGCGAGATCGAGCGGGACCGCTTCCGGGTGGTGCTGCTCGACGAGTACCAGGACACGAGCCACGCCCAGGTGGTGCTGCTCAACGCCCTGTTCGGCGGCGGGCACCCGGTGACGGCGGTGGGGGACCCGTGCCAGTCGATCTACGGCTGGCGGGGGGCCAGCGCCGGAACGTTGGACCGGTTCCCGACCGAGTTCGCCCGGGCCGACGGTCAGCCGGCCGCAGCGCTCGGGCTCACCACCAGTTGGCGCAACCGCCCGGAGATCCTCCGGGTGGCGAACGCGCTGTCCACACCGCTGCGCGCGGCCGGTGCCCGGGTGCCGGAGCTGCGCTCCGCGCTGACGGTCCGGGATCCGATCCCGCACCGCAGCCCCGGTGGGGCCGCGGGTGGCACGGTGCACTGCGCACTGCTGCCCACGTACGCCGATGAGGCGGACTGGATCGCCGACAGCGTGCTCGCGGCGTGGCGTGGCGCGGCCCGGATGCCGGGCGCGGCGCCCGAGCACATCCCGGTGGCGCAGCGCCCGACCACCGCCGTCCTGGTCCGGGTCCGCAGTCAGATCCCGGCGATCGAGTCGGCGCTGCGCGAGCGCGGTCTTCCGGTCGAGGTGGTCGGGCTGGGTGGCCTGCTGGACACCCCCGAGGTCCGCGACGTGGTGTGCACGCTGCGGGTGCTGGCCGACCCGACCGACGGTGCCGCCCTGCTGCGGCTGCTCACCGGTGCCCGCTGGCGGATCGGGCCGCGCGACCTGGTGGCCCTGCACCGGCGGGCCCGGGCCATCGCCAACGCCCGGCGGCGGTTGGCCGCCGACGACACCTCGGAGATCAGTCCCGACCTGCTGGACGAGGCGACCCTGGTGGAGGCGCTGGCCGACCTCGGCCCGGCGCAGGCGTACTCCGCGGAGGGTTTCGCGCGGTTGCGCGCGTACGGCCGGGAGCTGGCGCTGCTGCGCTACCGCCTGGACCAGGCACTGCCGGACCTGATCGCGGACATCGAGCGGACCATCGGCCTGGACGTGGAGGTCGCGGTGCGGGCCGGCCGGGACGGCGCTGGCGACGCCGGCCTGGCCCGGGGGCACCTGGATGCCCTCGGCGACGTGGCGGCCCGGTTCAGCGGGGAGACCCCCGGCGCGACCCTCGCCGGCTTCCTGTCCTACCTGGCCGCCGCCGAGGACGAGGAGCGCGGCCTCGCCCCCGGCGAGGTCGAGGTGGTGGAGGGCGCAGTGCAGGTGGTCACCGCCCACGCCGCCAAGGGGCTGGAGTGGGACGTGGTGGCGGTGGCGGGGCTGAGCCGTGGGCTGTGGCCCGGGCCGGTGCGCAACTCCGACCACTGGCTGGGCGGGCTGGGCGTGCTGCCGTTCCCGCTGCGCGGTGACGTCGACGGGTTGCCCGAGCTGGCGCTCGACGAGGCGGCGGACCAGCGGGCGGTCGCTCGGGCGGTGACCGACTTCACCGACGCCTGGCGGGCTCACGACGAGCGGGAGGAGCGCCGGCTGACGTACGTGGCGGTGACCCGGCCGCGCCGGCTGCTGCTCTGCTCGGCTTACTGGTGGGGGGAGGGGACCAAGCGGCCGCGTGGCCCGTCGGTCTTCCTGCGCGAGGTGTACGACGCCTGCCTGGACGGCGGCCCGGGGCACCTGGTCGACGCGTGGGCGCCGGAACCGACCCCGGATGCGACGAACCCGACCGCCGAGGTGGTGCTCCGCGCGGAGTGGCCGGCCGACCCGCTGGGTGGCCGTCGGCCGGCGCTGGCCGAGGCTGCCGGGCTGGTCCGCCGTCTGATGAGCGATGGACCGGCGGAGTTGGTGGTCGCCGGCGGGTCGGAGGTGGATCCCGAGGTGGTGCGCTGGCAGCGCGAGGCGGACCTGCTGCTGGCCGAGCGGGCCGAGTTGACCCGGCTCTCCGGCGCGGTCGAGGTGGCACTGCCCGGCCAGCTGAGCGTCACCCAGCTGGTCGCGTTGCGCCGCGACCCGGCGGCGCTGGCCCGGACGCTGCGCCGCCCGGTGCCCACCGAACCCAACCCGTACGCCCGCCGCGGCACGGCCTTCCACGCCTGGCTGGAGCAGCGCTTCGGCGCCGACCGGCTGCTCGACCTGGACGAGCTGCCCGGCGCGGCCGACGCGGATGCCGCGCCGGACGAGGCGCTCGTCGAGCTTCAGGAGCGCTTCCTGGCCAGCGAGTGGGCCGACCGGGCACCGGTGGAGGTGGAGGTGCCGTTCGCCACGGTGATCGCCGGAGTGGTGGTCCGGGGGCGGATGGATGCTGTCTTCGCTCGGCCGGGCGGCCGGTTCGACGTGGTCGACTGGAAGACCGGTGCGCAGCCCTCCGGTCCGGCGGCGGAGGTTGCCGCGGTGCAGTTGGCCGTCTACCGGCTGGCCTGGGCGGAGCTGGCCGGGGTGCCGGTCGACCGGGTGGGCGCGGCGTTCCATTACGTCCGGGACGGGGCGACGGTGCGCCCCGCCGACCTGCTGGACGTGACCGGGCTCACGGCCCTGATTGCCAAGTTGCCCGAAGATTCCGCCCGACATTGACCATGGCGGGAAAATCCGTGGTAGGTTGAACGGGTTGCAGTTTTGGTTACCAGAGACTCTGTGTGCGCCTGGCGGGATTGTGGCCCCAGGCGCTCTTTGTTGTGTCCGGAGTTCTCCGGGCGGGGCGACCAGAAGCGACAGGCGATTCGCGCATTCCCGCGCGGAGCGCTCCTCTTCGGGCTCGCAACAAGTGCGAGTCCGACGTTCCGTCAAGGAGACGAAACACATGGCTATTGGCACCGTGAAGTGGTTCAACGCTGACAAGGGCTTCGGCTTCATCACCCCGGACGGCGGCGGCGCTGACGTCTTCGCCCACTTCTCGGCGATCCAGTCCTCCGGCTACCGGAGCCTGGACGAGAACCAGCGGGTCGAGTTCGAGGTGACCCAGGGCCAGAAGGGCCCGCAGGCGGAGAACATCCGCCCGATCTGATCTTCGGATCGGTCGGCATTACCTGTCGCGCCCTCCGGGCGCGGCGGTGACGGGACCGGCCCGCTCCGCCGTCGACCTGCGTAAGCAGGCGGCGGCCCGGCGGCGGGCCGGCCCGTACCCCCTTCGGTTCGTGCTTGTGAGTCCTGGCGGCTTTTTCCGCTGGCGACAGCGCCGTCTTCGGCGCCCTCCCTCGACACGTGCCGCGTCGAGGAAGGCTTTTGCGTGACCACTGTTATTCCTTCGTTCGCCCATACCGGTCTGGCACCCGCGCTGCTCAGCGCGCTGACCGCGCAGGGCATCACGGAGCCGTTCCCGATCCAGTCGGCCACGCTGCCCGACTCGCTCGCCGGCCGGGATGTGCTCGGCCGGGGTCGCACCGGCTCCGGCAAGACCCTCGCCTTCGGGCTTCCGCTGCTCTCCCGCACCGCCGGCCACCGGGCCCGCCCGGGCCGCCCGCTGGCCCTGGTGCTGGTGCCGACCCGCGAGTTGGCCCAGCAGGTCACCACGGCGCTGGCCCCGTACGCCCGCGCCGTCGGGCTGCGCTGCGTCACCGTCGTCGGCGGGCTGTCGTTGCAGCGTCAGGCGGACGCCCTGCGCGCCGGCGCCGAGGTGGTCGTGGCGACCCCCGGCCGGCTGCACGACCTGATCAACCGTGGCGACGCCCGGCTCGACCAGGTAGAGATCACCGTGCTGGACGAGGCCGACCAGATGGCCGACATGGGCTTCCTGCCGCAGGTCACCAAGCTGCTGGAGCAGGTCGCGCCGCAGGGGCAGCGGATGCTCTTCTCGGCCACCCTGGATGGCGGCGTTGACCGGTTGGTCCGCCGCTTCCTGAGCAGCCCGGTGACCCACTCGGTCGACCCGGGCACCGCCACGGTCACCGCGATGACCCACCACGTGCTGCACGTCGACGCGGTGGACAAGCCCGACGCGCTGACCCGGATCGCCGCCCGTGAGGGCCGCACCATCCTGTTCATGGGTACGAAGCACCGCGCCGACCGGCTCGCCCGCCAGTTGCTCTCCAAGGGGGTACGCGCGGCCGCGCTGCACGGCGGCAAGTCCCAGCCGCAGCGCACCCGCATCCTGGAGCAGTTCCGCAACGGCCAGGTGACCGCCCTGGTCGCCACGGACGTGGCGGCCCGGGGCATCCACGTCGACGGCCTGGACATGGTTGTCAACGTGGACCCGCCGACCGAGGCGAAGGACTACCTGCACCGGGGCGGTCGGACCGCTCGGGCCGGAGAGTCCGGCAGCGTGGTCACCCTGGTCCTGCCGGAGCAGCGCCGGGACGTGTCCCGCCTGATGGCAGTCGCCGGCATCCGGCCCGAGTCGGTCCAGGTGCGCCCGGGTGACGAGGCGCTGGCCCGGGTGACCGGTGCCCGCGAGCCTTCCGGCGTGCCGGTGACCATCGTCGCCGCCCCGCAGGCTGCCGCTGGTCGGGGACGTACCGCCGGTGGGTCCGGCGGCTCGGTCGCCGACGGTGCCGGCCGCTCGGCGCACCGTGCGTCGGGTCGGTCCCGCCGCCCGCGTCGCCCCCGCACCGTCTGATCCGTACGCCCGACCGACCCGCCCCGCTTCGGCTGGGCGGGTCGGTCCGTTTGTGGCGCAGTGGTGGCGGGGTGGCCGCACCTTCGGCCCGCCCGCCGTGCCGCCTGTTCCGCTCGGCTGAGTCGGTAATCAGCCTCAGTTGGGTCGGCTGGCTGACTGCGTCGGGGGCGTCGGTGGTCGAAGCTGACCGGCGGGGGAAAGTCGGGCGGGGGGCCCGGCACGGGAGGGGTGACCATGGCGGGCGAAGCCGGCTCGGGGGCGCTGCGCGAACTGATCCTGGTGGTCGCGGTCGCGCTCGCCGGGCTGTTGCTCGCCATGGTTGCGGCCTTCGCACCCTGGCATGCCACCCCGGCGGGTAACGCTCCCGCCGGTCTGGTGGAGCTGCACAGCCCCGGTGACCCGGGCTCCGGCCCGACGGTCGCACACGTGGGCTGAGCAGCGGCCGGCCCGACCGGTGCCGGCGGAGGGGCAGGCCCGGTCCGGATCGGTACGAGGTGTGGTCGGGTCGGCGGGGCACCGGCCCGACCACACCGCCCTGATCAGGAGGCTGTGGGGGCGCGGTCCGTCGAGTGATGGGTGAGCAGGTCGGCGAGGGTGGTGCTGTCGACCACGGTGGCGATCGCCCCGTGCACCGCCAGCCAGACGTCGGTCAGGCCGGCGGCCACCCCGTGATATCCGGCCCGCTCGGCGGGCAGTCCGCGGACCGTGGTCAGCGAGCCGCCGACCGCTCGGAGTACGTCCCCGACGGTGATCTCATCGGCCGGGCGGGTCAGCGCGTACCCGCCGTCGCTGCCGCGATGGCTGAGCAGCAGGCCGGCTCGGCGCAGGTCGAGCAGGATGCCCTGGAGGAAGCTGAGCGGTATTCCCTGCACCTCGGCCAGACTGGCCGCCTTCACCAGCTCGCCGCCACCGCCACCGTCACCCTCTCCGCCACCGCCCTCTCCGTCGCCGCCGACACTGGCGGCGGCGACGGCGAGCATCGCCCGGAGCGCGTAGTCGCTGCGCGCGGAGACGTACACGTCACTGACCAGCCTGGTCCAGCACGCCCCAGCGGCGTCGGATCGCTCGGTCCGCCGCACCGAACGCGGCGTCCACGACCAGGCCGAGCACCAGGATGACGATCATGGTGGAGAGCAGCCAGGGCGCGTCGGACAGCTCGCGGGAGTAGGTGAGCTGAGCGCCGAGCGAGGTTTGCGAGATGCCGACCACGAGCAGCTCGCCGGCCATCAGGCTGCGCCAGGAGAACGCCCAGCCCTGTTTGAGCCCGGCGACGATCGCCGGCAGCGCGGCCGGTGCGATCACGTACCGGTAGAGGTTGAGCCCGCGCGCGCCCAGGTTGCGACCCGCGCGCAGCAGCAGCGGCGGTACGTAGTCCACACCGGAGATCACCCCGTTGGCGATGGACGGTGCCGCACCGAGCACCACCACGAAGAAGATCGCCTTCTCGCTCAGCTCGAACAGCAGGATGGCCAGCGGGAACCAGGCGATCGACGGCATGGTCTGCAACGCGGTGATCATCGAGCCGATGGCGGCCCGGAGCACCGTGGACCGGGCCACCGCCAGGCCCAGCAGCAGACCGACCGCGACCGAGAAGAGGTACCCGACGGCGGCCCGGCGCAGCGTGGTGAGCAGGCCCTCCCAGAGCTGTGGGCCCTGGGCCTGGGCCAGCAGCTCGCGGCCGACGACCAGCGGCCCCGGCAGCGAGTACGGCGGCTTCCAGCCCGACCAGACCACCAACTGCCAGGCCGCGATGACGATGGCCAGCGCGGCCAGCTTGGGCCAGGTGGCCGCCCAGAGCCGGGTGGCCCGGGACGTCTCCTTGTCCCGGCCGGCGATCTCCAGCGCGTCGAGGCCGGATATCTGCGCGTCGGTGCGCGCCGTGTTGGTGAGGGTGTCATTGGCCATGGCGGCCCACCTCCGTACGGAGCCGCTCGGTGACCTCGGCGGCGATGGCGGCGACGTCGGGGGAGTCGATCCGACGTGGACGCGGAATGTCCACCTCGGTGGAGTAGATGATCCGGCCGGGGCGGCTGGAGAGCAGGATGATCCGGTCGGCCAGCCGGGCGGCCTCCCGGACGTTGTGCGTCACGAAGAGCACCGAGAGCTTGCGCTCGGACCAGATCCGTTCGAGTTCGTCGTGCAGGATGTCCCGGGTCATCGCGTCCAGCGCGCCGAACGGCTCGTCCATCAGCAGCACCGGGGTGTCCAGGGCCAGCGTGCGGGCCAGTGCGACCCGCTGCCGCATCCCGCCGGACAGCTCGTGCGGGCGCTTGCGACCGAAGTCGGACAGGTGCACCGTCCGCAGCAGTTCGGCCACCCGCTCACGGCGCTCGGCTCGGGGCAGCCCACGCAGCTTGAGCGGCACCTCCACGTTGGCCTCGACGGTCAGCCAGGGGAAGAGCGCCGGCTCCTGGAACATCAGCCCCGGGTTGGCGTCACCGGCCAGCCCGATCTGCCCGCCGCTGGGCCGGTCCAGCCCGGCGACCAGGTTGAGCAGGGTGCTCTTGCCGCAGCCGGAGGCGCCGACCAGACAGACGAACTCACCCGGCGCCACGTCCAGCGACACGCCGTCCAGGGCCAGTACGGCGTTCGCCCCACGTCCGTACACCTTGGTCACGCCCGAGAGCGCGACCGCGGTGGTCGCGCTCCCGGGCGTCGTCGTGGTCGACGTCATGGCTGGACGACCTCGGGCTTGCCCTGCGCCTTGAGCGCGTTGTTGAGGTACGTGAGGTCGTACAGGCCCTTGAGGTCCACCGGGTCGGTCAGCTTGACCTCGACGGCGTGGTCGAGCCCGGTCTTCAGGGAGGAGGAGATCGGGTCGTTGGTGAACTCCAACGTCGGCCACGCCTGCTTGATCAGCTTCAGGTCCAGCGGCTTGCCGGTGATCTTCCCGATCGCGTCGGAGATGGCCTGCTGGGCCTCGTCCGGCTTGCTGTTGACGAACTCGTTCGCGGCCACCTGGCCGTCGACCAGCTTCTGCACCACGTCCGGGTGCGCCTTGAGGAACTTGGTGCTGACCAGCAGGTTGGTGATGACGAACTTCCGGTCCGGCCACAGGTCGCGCTCGTCGACCAGCACCTTGCCGCCAGCGTTGATCAGCCGGGAGACGAAGGGCTCGGGGACCCAGGCGCCGTCGATCGCGCCGCTGTTGAACGTCTCCACCGTCTGGGCGTTCTCCTGCGGCACGATCTTGACGTCGCCGCCGCCCTCCTTGGTGGTGGTGAGCCCGTGCTCCTTGAGCCAGTAGCGGATCGCCACGTCCTGGGTGTTGCCCAGCTGCGGGGTGGCGACCTTCTTGCCCTTCAGGTCCTGGGGGCCGTTGATGCCGGGCTTGACCACCAGCGCCACGCCACCGGAGGCGGCGCCGGAGACGACCCGCACCGCCTCGCCCTTGGACTTGGAGAACGCGTTCACCGTCGGGTTCGGGCCGATGTAGGTGGCGTCCAGCGCCCCGGAGAAGACGGCCTCGATGGCGGCCGGGCCGGCGTTGAAGGTCTTCGGATCCAGCTTCACGTTGGCGCCGAGCTTCTCGGCGAAGATGCCCTTCTCGACGCCGACGACGGCCGGCGCGTGGGTGATGTTGGGGAAGTAGCCGAGTCGCAGCGTCACCGGGCCCGAGCTGCCGCCCGCGCCCTCGCTGTCGTCGCCGCACGCGGCGGTGGTGCCCAGGGTCGCCGCGCCGACCACGGCGAGGGTGGCCAGGGTGACCAACCGGCGCAGGGGGAGCCGTCTCATCGTCCATCCAATCCGCAGTATTCCTACTTAGTTGGTAGGAAGAGTGGGCCAGGCCGAGGTCAGCGTCAAGACCCATCCACATGCCGGGATGTCGGGTCTCAGATATGTCGGCATTTCCTACTGGCTTGCTAGGGTAAGTGCCACCTCGGCAACCGGTAGAGAGGCGACTCCGCGATGACCTTCCACTGGTTCCTGCCCACCTCCGGCGACGGCCATCAGGTCGGCGCCGCCACCGTCACGGCGGGTGCCGCCCGGCACGACCGGGCCGCCACCGTGGCGTACCTGGCCGAGGTCGGCCGGGCAGCCGAGGCGCACGGCTTCACCGCCGTGCTCACACCGGTCGGCGCCGGCTGCCCCGACCCGTGGATCGTCTGCGCGGCGGTCGCCCAGCACACCGAGCGGCTCGGCATGCTGGTCGCGGTCCGGGCCGGCTTCGCGCTGCCGACGCTGATCGCCCAGCAGGCCGAGGCGTTCCAGGCCGTCTCCGGTGGCCGGCTGTCACTCAACATCGTCACCGGCGGCGACCCCGCCGAACAGCGCGCGTACGGCGACTTCCTCGGGCACGACGACCGGTACGCGCGCACCGGCGAGTTCATCGAGGTGCTCCGCCGCGCCTGGGCCGGCCGGCCCTTCGACTACGACGGCGCGCACTACCGGGTCGACGGCGGCGGCCTGGCCAGCCCGCTGGCCGACCCGCCGCCGGTCTACTTCGGCGGTGCGTCCCCGGCCGCCGAGGCGGTGGCGGCCCGCCAGGCCGACGTGTACCTGATGTGGGGTGAGCCACCGGCGGCGATCGAGGCCCGGGCGACGCGGATCCGGGCACTGGCAGCCGAGCACGACCGCGTCCTGCGCACCGGGCTCCGGCTGCACGTCATCGCCCGGCCGACCAGCGCCGAAGCGTGGGCGGAGGCCGATCGGCTGCTGGCCGGGATGAGCCGCGAGAGGATCGCCGCCGCCCAGGCCCGGTTCCGTCGCATGGACTCCGTCGGTCAGGCCCGGATGGCCGCGCTGAACGCCGGCCGCACCGACGGGCTCACCGTCGCACCGAACCTCTGGGCCGGGGTCGGCCTGGTCCGCGAGGGCGCCGGCACCGCGCTGGTCGGCAGCTACGCCGAGGTCGCGGCCCGGATCGATGAGTACGCCGCGCTCGGCGTCGACGAGTTCGTCCTCTCCGGCTGGCCGCACCGGGAGGAGGCCGAGCGGGTCGGCGCCGAGGTGCTGCCCCTGGTGGCCCACCCGGTGGCGGTTGCTCCGCGGAGGTCGCCGGTAGCGGAGGTGCTGACGCGCTAGGGTCGATCCCGTGGCGGCGCGGAGATCCAGAATTCCAGCGACGAAGTATCCGGTCGAGCGGTTCACCCTCGACAACGGCCTGCGGGTGGTGCTCACCCCCGATCGCAGTGCCCCGGTGATCGGGGTGGCGGTGGTCTACGACGTCGGCATCCGTTCCGAACCGGAGGGGCGTACCGGCTTCGCCCACCTCTTCGAGCACCTGATGTTCCAGGGTTCGGAGAACCTGGAGAAGCTGGCCCACTTCCGGCACGTGCAGGGTGCCGGTGGCACCTTCAACGGCTCCACCCACCTGGACTACACCGACTACTTCGAGACGCTGCCGAGCAACGCGCTGGAGCGCGCGCTGTTCCTGGAGGCGGACCGGATGCGCGGCCCCCGACTGACCGAGGAGAACCTGCGCAACCAGGTCGACGTGGTCAAGGAGGAGATCCGGGTCAACGTGCTCAACCGGCCGTACGGTGGCTTCCCCTGGCTGACCCTGCCGCCGGTCATGTTCGACACCTTCCCCAACGCGCACGACGGCTACGGGTCCTTCGTCGACCTGGAGTCGGCGACCGTCGCCGACGCCGCCGACTTCTTCCGCCGCTACTACGCCAGCGGCAACGCGGTGCTCGCGGTCAGCGGCGACATCGACGTGGCCGAGGCGACCGAGCTGGTCACCCGGCACTTCGGCGACGTGCCGGCCCGTCCGGCTCCGCAGCGGCCCGACTTCACCGAGCCCGACCTGACCACCGAGCGGCGCACCTCGTACACCGACAAGCTGGCGCCGTTGCCGGCGGTGGCCGGCGCCTGGCGGGTGCCCGACCCGATCAGCGACTTCGCCGGCTACCTGCCGTACGTGGTGCTGGCCGAGGTGCTCACCGACGGCGACGCGTCGCGGCTGGTCGAGCGGTTGGTCCAGCGCGACCGCACGGTGACCAGCCTCGGTGGCTACCTCGGCTTCATGGGCGACCCGTTCGACGTGCGCGACCCGACGGCGCTGCTGCTCCAGGCGCACCTGCCGCCGGGCGGCGACGTGGACAAGGTGCTGCGCACCATGGACGAGGAGCTGGAGCGGCTGGCCACCGACGGGCTGACCGAGGGCGAGCTGGCCCGGACCCAGGCCCGGATGGCGACCCACCTGCTGCGGGACACCGACGCGGTGCTCGGCCGAGCGCTGCGGATGGCCGTCCTGGAACAGCAACGCGGCGAACCGGGTCTGCTCAACGACCTGCCCCGGCTGGTCGGCGAGGTCACCGAGGAGCAGGTCCGGACCGCTGCGGCCACCCTGCGCCCGGAGCGCCGCGCCGCCGTCGAGGTCATCGCCGGAGGTGCTCGGTGAGCGCGAGGAGTGAGCCGGTTTTGCGAGCCCCGCAGTCGCGATCGAAGGTGACTCAGTGACCACCACCGCTCCCGCCGGGCCGCGTACGCTGCCGCCGCTCGGCCCCACCCGCAAGCTCAAGGTGCCCAAGCAGGCCGAACGCACGCTGAGCAACGGCCTCACCGTGATCGCGGTACGCCGGCCCGCCGTGCCCCTGGTCGAGCTGCGGCTGTGGGTGCCGTTCGGTCGGGCCCACCTGGCCCGCGGCGCGATGCTCTCGCAGACCATGCTCTCCGGCACCGAGTCGATGACCAGCGTGCAGATCGCCGCCGAGCTGCAGAAGGTGGGCGGTGGGCTCTCCGCAGGCGTCGATCCGGACCGGCTGATGCTGTCCGGCGCCGGCCTGGTCACCGGCCTGGACCGGATGCTGGAGCTGTTGGCCGAGGTGCTGACCGGTGCCAGCTACCCGAGCGAAGAGGTGGCCACCGAGCGGGACCGTCTGGTCGACCGGATTCAGGTGGCGCAGAGCCAACCGGCGTTCCTGGCCCGGGAGGCGCTGCTGAAGCGGATCTACGGCCGGCACCCGTACGCCACGCAGACCCCGGAGCCCGGTCAGATCCGCGCCGTCCGGCCGGCTGCGCTGCGCAGCCTGCACTCCGAGCGGGTCCACCCGGCCGGCGCGCAACTGGTGGTGGTCGGCGACGTGCAGCCGGAGAAGGCCCTGGACGCGGCCGAGCGGGCGCTCGGCGGCTGGGCCGGCGCCGGGCGCACCGCCGAGCTGCCGCCCACCCCGCCGCTGGAGCCGGGGCCGCTGCTGCTGGTGGACCGGCCCGGCTCGGTGCAGTCCTCGCTGCGGATCGCGCTGCCGGCCGTGTCGCGCACCCATCCCGACCACGCCCCGCTGCAACTGGCCAACCTGGTCTTCGGTGGCTACTTCTCCTCCCGCTGGGTGGAGAACATCCGTGAGGACAAGGGCTACACGTACGGGCCGCACTCGGTGATCGAGCACTCGGTGGCCGGGTCGGTGCTGGTCGCCGCCGCCGAGGTGGCCACCGAGGTCACCGGCCCGGCGTTGCTGGAGACGACGTACGAGCTGGGCCGGCTGGCGTCGTTGCCGCCGAAGCCCGAGGAGCTGGAGCAGGCGCGCCAGTACGCCCTCGGCACCCTCCAGCTCGGCATGTCCACCCAGGCCGGGCTGGCCGCGCTGACCAGCGCGTACGCCGGCAACGGGCTGCGTCTGGACTTTCTCGCCGAGTACGCGGCCCGGCTGGCGAAGGTGACCATCGACGACGTCGCCCGGGCGGCGGCCGACTACCTCGCGCCGGCCCGGGCTGCGGTCGTGGTGCTCGGCGACGCCGAGCGGGTCACCCCGGGGCTGGCCGCGCTGACCACGGTCCGGACCGAGCCGGTGCAGCAGTGAGCCGGGCGGCCGCGCCGGCTGAGGAGGGCGCGCCGTGAGTGGGGAGACGGAGCCACCGCTGGCCCGGTCCACGCTGGACCGGGCCGCCCACCGGCGGGGCGACTCGCTGTGGCTGACCGAGGCGTGGCTACGGGCCCGGGTGCTGCTGCTCGACTCGACCAACGAGGGGCGGACGCTGGCCCGTACCGACGGGCCGCCTCCGTCGCTGGTGCTGTTCGGGGCGGCCGATGTGCCGGTCGGGTCCGAGTCGGTGGCGATGTTCCTCGGTGTCGAGCCGGACGGGGTGCCGGTCTTCGCGGTCGACACGCCGCTGCCGGCGTTGCCGGGCACCCGGGCGGTCAACTTGCGCGAGGTGGGTCATCTGCTCGCCGACCGGGAGGCCGGCATCTTCACCACCGCGCTGGCGTTGGTCAACTGGCACACCCGGCACGGCTACTCGGCGGCCACCGGAGCGCCGACCGCGATGGACGAGGCCGGTTGGTCCCGGGTGGATCGCAACGGCGGGCGGGTCTGGCCGCGTACCGACCCGGCGATGATCGTGTTGGTGCACGACGGTGTCGACGGCCCGGACGGGCGCTGCCTGCTGGGCAACAACGCCGGCTGGCCGGGCACCCCGGGCGGTCGGCGCTACTCCTGCCTGGCCGGCTACGTCGAGCCGGGGGAGTCGGCGGAGGCTGCCGTGCTGCGCGAAGTCCGCGAGGAGGTGAGCATCGGGGTCGAGCGCATTCGGTACGTGGGTAGCCAGGCCTGGCCGTTCCCCGGCTCGCTGATGCTGGGCTTCCTGGCCACCGCCGACCCGGCCGACCCGGTGCGGGTCGACCCGTCCGAGATCGCGTACGCCCGGTGGTTCTCCCGTCGGGACATCGGGGCGGCGCTGGCCGGGCGGACCGTGGACGTGGGTGACGGGGCCCGGCTGATCCTGCCGCCGCCGTCGTCGATCGCGTTGTTCCTCATCCACCGTTGGCTGGACGGCTGGGTGGACGTCGACCAGTGAGCACGGTCCCGGCCCGTGGCCGCCGTTGCCGCGGCGGTCACGGGCCGGGAACACGGGCCGTCGTGGTCGGCTAGGGCGAGAAACGCGGCGGGGGAGCCGATCCGACCACGACGGACGTCTGGTTGGTCAGGTGCCGGTGCGACCCGGTCGGTGTCGGAAGGTGGGCCGGGGCTCGCCGAGGGGCAGGACCTTGACCCGTTGCTTGCCTGCGCGGACCGCGCCGACCGTGGCCAGGGCTCGGGCCAGCAGCAGCGCCGCGTCCAGATCGTCGGCGTGTACGGTCTGCCGGCGCGGCTCTGGGGTGGTCGTCTCGTCGCGGAGTCGGTGGCCGTCGGCCCAGGCGGCGGCGATGTCCCCGTCAGCGACGGCGCGGATGTCGGTGCGAACTATCAGGAACCGCATAAGGGTCTCCGGATGAACCGCGACGGATGAGCCAGAATGGAAGTTCCACGTACTCGACGGCCATGTTACGCCGCGTGTTCGTCTCGGCAACTGAAACGCACCTATTGGTCTCGAGCCTCGGCTGATCGGCGGATGGCTGGTCAGCGGGGTCGGCAGCCGGAAAAAGCGAAAGGGCCGCCGGCAGTGCGCCGACGGCCCCGTCCGATCACCGGATCAGTTCAGATCGAACTGGCCCTTCTTCGCTCCGGAGATGAAGCCGAGCCATCCCGCCCGGTTGAACAGCAGCACCGGGCCGCCCCGGTCCTTGCTGTCGCGCAGCGCGACAGCCGACGGGCCGGTGCCCAGCGGGGCGACCTCCACACAGTTGGAGGTCTGGCTACGGGTGCTGGTACGCCACGGGGCATCCGCCAGGTCGAAGGCGGGAACGGACGGTGTGTTGCGGATGTCGTTCATGGTTCCACTCCTGATGTGAACCGCTCCGATGGGACGAGTGGTGCCGCACGCCCCGACGGAGGGTCCCCCGTGGATCACCGTTCCGTCAGCCGCCCCGAAGCCCGGCGGCGTTGGGTCGGCGCCGTTGCCGGCCCGAACGCCACTGTGGATGGGGGCGCCGCCTCGGTCAGCCGTCCCGTCGCCTCGATCAGCCAGGAGAGGGTGTCCGACGCGTTCAGTGCCGCCGTGCATAGCCACTCGAACACCACTTTATAGCGATTTAGTGCGATTGCCTCGGTCGACATGACGTCGGTGAACCCCCCTTCGATGGCCAGCGTCTCCGGATCGAGCGGATCGGCGAACCGGTAGAGGGAGAACGCGGTCGGCGGAAGGTACCAATTACCGATCTGAGTGTCACGAAGCAACACGTGCAGCGTCACGTTGGGTAGCAGGGCCAGCTCGCAGAGTTGAAGTAGCTGCTCGTGCAGCACCTCGGGCGGCCCGGCCCGGCGGCCGAGGGCCGCCTCCTCCAACACCGCCGTGTAGCGCGGCGCGTCGGGCTCCCGGGTCAGCAGCGACTGGCGGGCCAGTCGCGCCTGCACCTCGGTCTCCGGCTCCTCGCCAGGCGTCGGCTCGCCGGCGCCCTCACCCACCTGACGGGCTGAGACGATCCGGACCTGGGCGTACCCGGGGGTCTGCAGTAGACCCGGCACCAGCACCGGGTTGTACTCGGAGATCTCGGCGCAGCCCGCCTCCAACTCGGCCCAGCTGCGCTGCTGCTGCGTCATCACCGGGAAGTTCTTCAACCAGCCCCGCATGTCACCGGCCTCGCCGGTGATCCCGAGCAGCTCCTCGTGCAGTGCCTCGTCGGCGCCGTAGAGGTCGAGCAGGTCGCCGACATCCTGTGGGTCCGGTCGGCTGCGGCCGTTTTCCAGACGGGACAGTTTGGATGCGGAGGCCCAGCCGATCCGCTCGATGACCTGATCGCCGGTGAGGCCCGCGGCCTCGCGCAGGCGGCGCAGCTCTACGCCCAACCGGCGACGACGCAGGATCGGGCTGGGTGCGGCAGGAGGCACAGTGTCCTCTTTCCCGTCGACCGCTGCAGACGCAACGGTAACTGTATGAGATTCGCCCCCCACGGTCAGTATGGACGGCGCGGCCGGCGTCGGACGTTCCGGCGGGGGCGTGTCTTGCAGAAAAAGACGACCACGCCTACCCGAGCACGCCATCCCGCCGGAGGGACCCATGCGCACCGTCCTGCGCCGACCCGACTTCCGCCTGCTCTTTGGCGGCCTGCTGGCCAGCATGACCGCCGAGTCGATCCTGCTGCTCGCACTGGCCATCTGGGTCAAGGACCTGACCGGATCCGACGGGCTCGCCGGCGCAACGATCTTCGCCGTCATCGCACCGATGACGCTGGCGCCGCTGGTCGGCTGGTTCGTCGACCGCTACCCGCGTCGGCCCTTCTTCGTGGCCGCGAACCTGGTCACCGCGGCGTTGCTCACCCCGTTGTTCACGGTCCGGGACGCGGGCGACGTCTGGCTCGTCTACCTGGTGGCGGCCCTGTACGGCCTGTCCCACATCACGCTCAGCGCGGCACTCAGCGGGCTGATCCGGCAGTTGGTGCCGGTGGAGTTGCTGGCCGAGGCGAACGGCGTGCTGCAGACCGTACGACAGGGGCTGCGGCTGATCGGCCCGCTGGCCGGCGCGGCGCTCTACGCGGCGATCGGCGGATGGGCGCTGGCCGGAATCGGCATGGTCGGCTTCCTGACCGCGGCGGCGGTGGTGACCGCGCTGCCCACCCCGCACCCGGCGCCGCCGACCGTGCGGCTGCGCTGGCCGGCCGAGCTGGGTGCCGGGCTGCGACACCTGGCCGGTGAGCCGGCCCTGCGCCGGGCACTGCTCGGCTACGGACTCGGGTCGCTCGTGATGGGCTTCAGCGAGTCGCTCATCTTCGCCTACGTCGACCAGGGGCTGAACCGGGACGCCGCGTTCGTGGGCGTGCTGGTCACCGTGCAGGGCGTGGGTGGGCTGCTCGGTGGGCTCTGCTCGCCGGCGCTGATTCGCCGGCTCGGCGAGGTCGGCACGTTGGCCACCGGCGTTGCCCTGTTCGGGCCGGCCGCGCTCGCGCTCGCGTACCCCGATCTCCGGCTCGGGTTCGCGGCGGTGCTGCTGGCCGGCGTCTCGCTCCCGCTGACCATGGTGGGCCTGCACACGCTGATCCAGCGACGTACCCCGCCGGGGCTGGTCGGCCGGGTGGCCGCGGCCACCGAGGCGGTGATCAGCGGGCCGCAGGCGTTCTCCATCGGCGCGGGCGCCCTGCTGGTCGGGTTCCTGGACTACCGGGCGCTGTTCGCGCTGATCGGGGTGGCCACCATGGCCGCTGGTGGCTACCTCTGGCGAGGCCGGCACCTGAGCGCGCCGCCCGGTGCCCGCCCGCCGACGCCGCCGAGCCGTCCGACGCTTCCGGCGCCCCGCCGCCCGGCCGAGGACGCCGAGCGGCAGGTGGCCGGCACCCACCGACCGCCGGGGCGGTGACGGATATCGGACACGACGAGCGGCCGCCCCAGAGGGCGGCCGCTCGTCGAGGGTGAGCCGACCGGTCAGGCGGTGAGGGCCGCCAGGTGCTGCTTGACCTGGTTGATCGAGGGGTTGGTCAGGGCGCTGCCGTCGGCGAAGCGCAGCGTCGGCACCGTCTGGTTGCCGCCGTTGACGCTCATCACGAAGTCCGCGGCCTTCGGGTCCTGCTCGATGTCGACCACCTCGTACCCGATGCCTTCCCGGTCGAGCTGCGACTTCAGCCGGTGGCAGTAGCCGCACCAGGGGGTGGAATACATCGTCAGCATCGTCGGATCCTCCAACTCCTTCGGCCGGCGGCTTGCGGATCAAGCCGAGGCTGTTCGCTGCAACGTCCGGGGTAGCTGAGATGATTCCTGGTTGTGGTGGTTCACTCAGCGTCGGAACGCGTGCTCGCCGGGCTGGACCCTGAGCAACGCTCCGCGGTGACCGCGCCCGCCGGGCCGGTCTGCATCCTGGCCGGCGCCGGCACCGGTAAGACCCGCGCGATCACCTCCCGGATCGCCCACCGGGCGCTCTCCGGCGAGATCTCCCCCCGGCACGTGCTCGCGGTCACCTTCACCGCCCGGGCCGCCGCCGAGCTGCGGAGTCGTCTCACGGTGCTCGGGGTGGGCGGTGTCCAGGCGCGCACGTTCCACGCCGCCGCACTGCGCCAGGTGCGCTACTTCGCCCCCCGGCTGCTGGCCGGCCGGGCCATGCCCGAGCTGCTGGACAGCAAGGTGCGCCTGGTCACCCTCGCCGCCGCCCGGGTCGGCCTGCGGACCGACCGGGCCGCCGCACGGGACCTGGCCGGCGAGATCGAGTGGGCCAAGTCGTCGCTGGTCGAGCCGGGGGAATACGTGGTGGCGGCGGCCCGGGCGCTGCGCGACACCCCGCATGAGCCGACGAAGGTGGCCGACGTGTTCACCGCGTACGAGCAGCTCAAGCGCTCCAACGGGGTGATCGACTTCGAGGACATGCTGCGCGCCGCCGTGTGGGGCATCGAGGAGCACCGGGACGTCGGCGAGCAGGTCCGCAGCCAGTACCGGCACTTCGTGGTCGACGAGTACCAGGACGTCAACCCGCTCCAGCAGCGGTTGCTGGACGCCTGGCTGGGCGGCCGGGACGACCTGACCGTGGTCGGCGACGCCAGCCAGACGATCTACTCGTTCACCGGGGCGACCTCCGGATACCTGGTCGACTTCCCGCGCCGGCATCGGGGAGCCACCGTGGTCCGGCTGGTCCGCGACTACCGCTCCACCCCGCAGGTGGTCGGCCTGGCCAACGCGGTGATCTCCCAGGCCCGGGGCACCGAGGCACGGCTGCGCCTGGAGTTGAGCGGGCAGCGCCCGGCCGGTCCCGAGCCGGACCTGCGGATCTTCACCGACGAGCCGGCCGAGGCGACCGCGGTGGCCACCCGCTGCCGGACGTTGATCGACTCGGGCACGCCGGCGAAGGAGATCGCCGTGCTGTTCCGGACCAACGCGCAGTCCGAGGCGTACGAGAAGGCGCTCACCGAGGCCGAGGTGCCGTACGTGGTGCAGGGCGCGGAGCGGTTCTTCGAACGGACCGAGGTACGCCAGGCGATGGTCGCGCTGCGCGCCGCCACCCGGTCGATCCCGGGGGAGACCCCGCTCCCGACCGCCGTCGTCGAGGCGCTCACCGCGGTCGGCTGGGCCCCGGACGCACCCCCGGCCGGCGGCGCCGCCCGCGAGCGGTGGGAGGCGCTGGCCGCGCTGGTCCAGCTGGCCGAGGAGTACGCGGCCACCCCCGAGGTGCTGCCGATCGGCGATGCGGCCTCGGTGGAGCGCGCGGTCACCCTGACCGACTTCACCGAGGAGCTGGCCCGCCGGGCCGCCCAGCAGCACGTGCCGACGGTGGACGGGGTGACGCTGGCTTCGCTGCACTCGGCCAAGGGGTTGGAGTGGGACGCAGTCTTCCTGGTCGGCCTCGCCGAGGGCACCCTGCCCACCACGTACGCCAAGACCGTCGAGCAGGTCGAGGAGGAGCGTCGGCTGCTCTACGTCGGGATCACCCGCGCCCGGCAGTGGCTCTGGTTGTCGTACGCCGCCGCACGCTCGCCGGGCGGACGGGCCCGGCGGCCGTCGCGGTTCCTCCCCCAACTGGACCGCTCCGGTGGGACCGAGCGGGCCGTCGCCAGCACCGGTCCGGCCCGCCGCCCCGAGCGGCGCCGGACCCAGATCGTCTCCTGCCGGATCTGTGGCGCCACCCTGCTCGCCGGCCCGGATCGGAAGCTGGGCCGCTGCCCCACCTGCCCGTCCGATATCGACGATGAGCTGCACGAACGGCTGCGCGAGTGGCGTCAGCGGGTGGCCGGGGCGCAGAAGGTGCCGGCGTACGTGATCTTCACGGACGCCACGCTGACCGCGCTGGCCGAGCGGAAGCCCGGCCGGCCGGAGGAGTTGATCGCCATCGCTGGTATCGGCCCCCGCAAGTTGGGCCTCTATGGGGAGTCGGTGCTGGCGCTGGTGGGGGGCGCGGGGGTGGACGATGTCTGCCCGGAGAAAACTTTCGAAATCTCGTCGTAAATTCGTTTGCCCTCGCCCCGGCGCGAGGAATAGCCTCAGAACACACCACGCGAGCGGCGCCATTCCGGCTGCTCACGGGGGGTTGGTCCAGTCGATCCGAGGAACGTTGAGGGAGGTGGCACCCGTGAAGATCTTCACCTATGAGCGTCTGGCGGCGATGCCAGCTGTCCACGCTCCGCTGTCGGCTGTCCGGGTGGCCCTTGTGGCTGCACGACCGTCGGTTCCGCAGGTGCACCAGGTTCAGGCCGAGCTGAACCTGACCGTTGCACCCACCGGAGTCGAGGGGACCAGTGGCTTCACGGGCATGGGCATTCAGGGCGCCAAGAAGCGCATGGATGTCCGCGGCGTTCCACCTCGAGGTAGACCGGTCTGACTATCAGACACCGGCTCACTTCGAGGCCGCGGAACCCGCATACCGGGATCCGCGGCCTCAGTTTTTTGCCCTGCCGAAGTACGTCGGAATGCGATCCACAAGATCGAAGTGTGAGAGAGAGGTGACCGGGCGATGAGTCTGGCGTTGGCCCCCCTCGACGTGAGCGTCGAGATGGAGGCGAACCTGCCCTGCCGGAAGTTCGACCCCGACCTGTGGTTCTCCGACTCGCCTGCCGAGCTCGAGCTGGCCAAGTCGCTCTGCGGGGACTGCCCGCTGCGCGTCGAGTGCCTGGCTGGAGCGGTGGAGCGAGCGGAGCCGTGGGGCGTCTGGGGCGGCGAGATCTTCGAGCGTGGCGCGGTCGTCCCGCGCAAGCGGCCCCGTGGCCGTCCGCGCAAGGAGGACGTCGCCCGTGACGCCGAGCTCCGGGTCGAGGCCGAGGCGCGCCTGGCGGCCAGTGGGCTGTCCGAGGTGCGTGGCGCGGTCCGGCTGGCAGCCTGACATGTTCCCGATCCGTCCCAACTACGCCGGTGTCACACCGGCAGCGAGTGAGAAAACGATGTTGCACGTACCGACTGGAGCCTTTGAGATGCAACTACTCCACGAAGCGTTGTCCCGGGCTCGAATGCGCCGGCCTCAGGCCGGTCGTACCACCACGAGCACTGAGGCAACCCGATCCGCCCGTACCGTCGCCATGAACAGCCGTAACCAGTCGGCGCGCGACCTGGGCGTTCTCTAGTACCACCCCACACAGAAGCAGCGGCTCACCCGGCTGGTGGACACCACCGGCGACGAGGTAACCGACCGCCTCGACACCGTCGCCACCTGGCCGTACGGCGGGAACT
>NZ_JBEXIK010000070.1:0-25594 GCF_040608515.1 Micromonospora sp. NPDC005173 | reverse complement strand
CGGACCCGGTTTGTGGCTTTGCCGCAGTAGTGGCGGCCGTCGGAGTCGGTGGCGAGGTTGGCGATGCCGAGGTCGACGCCGAGGAACCCGTCCGGCTCCTTAGTGGGTGCGTCGGGGATGTCGCAGGTGGTGTACAGGTACCACTTGCCGTCGCGGCAGATCAGGTCCGACTCGCCGTGGCGGTGCGTGACCAGGAGGGCGTGTTGCTGGTCGGAGCAGCCGAACAGGATCGGCCCGGCCCGTCCGGTGACGGTCCAGATCGACACGGTCCGGTCGGTCAGTCGCCAGGAAAGGCAGCGGTCGTCGTACGGCTGGGCCGCGTCCCGGCGGAACTGGATCGGCTTGCCCTCTGCTGCCTGCCGGCGTTTCGAGCCGGCCGGGCCGAGGGTCCCCGCCCGGATGTTGGCCTTCAGGGTGGCGTACGCCCCGGCGACCTTACGGGCGACGTGGATCGCGGGCTGGGCCGACAGGCCCATGTCCTTCAATTGGCCGTAGGTGAGCCGCTGCAACGACCGCTTGGCGAACACGCGCCGCTGATACGCCTGCGTGGAGGCGACGTTTGCGGCCTCGTTGCACAGGTCCAGGGTTGCCCGCAGCGCCGCATGCTGTGCGGCGTCCGGGAACAACCGGACCTGCACGACGATCTTCACTAGGCGCCCTGGTCGGCGTAGTCCACTTCGGCGGCCATCGACTTCGGCCACCGCCGCCAGGCAGCCCGGTCCGCTTCGTCTTCGGAGCAGCGAGCCATGGTCGTCAGGTGGGTCACGGCGCCGTCGATGTAGAGCGCAGCCTGATCAACCGTGCCGAGGTCCGGGGCGTCGTAGCCGAGCCGCGCCAGTTCCGCGACCAGCTCTGCGGCCCGAGCCTCGCTCGCCTGCTGCACGCGGGTCGCGTGCCGGCGGCGCGCCTCGGTCAGCCAGCCGGGCCTGCTGTCACGCAGCGACCGGACGTCCCTCTTCGTCCAGGGATGGTCGAGTTTCGGCAGGTCCGAGTAGTCGATGCCGAGGGCCTTGGCGGCCAAACCCGGCTTCACGGGCTTGTCCAGTTTGGCGAGCATGACCACACCGTAGCATCTTGTCCATGTCACCACGATGGACGCCAGACCCGGATGTTCGCCGAGGTAGAAGCGTTGTCTACAACCTGCAGGTTCATCTTGTCTTTGTCACCAAGTATCGGCGTGGCGTCCTCAACGACGCGATGCTCACCCACTGCGAACAGGTCATGCGGAACGTGTGCGCCGACCTGGGCGCGGCGCTGCGCGAGTTCAACGGCGAGGATGACCACGTGCACCTGCTCGTGCACTACCCGCCGAAGCTGTCGATCTCCACGCTGGTCAACCGGCTCAAGGGCGTCTCAGCGCACTACCTACGCGAGGAGTTCACCGGCCGGATCAACCGGCACATCATGCACGGCCACCTGTGGTCGCCGTCGTACTTCGCCGCGTCCTGCGGCGGCGCCCCACTAGAAGTGGTCAAGGAATACATCAAAGAACAGAAACATCCCGGTCCGTGACGCGACTCCTCGCGGCCCTCGAGGACCGGGATTCTCGCTACATCCGGTTGAAGCCGATGTTGGCGGTGGCGCCGGCACCGAGGTTGCCGTTCCACGACTCGTTGGTGGCGGTGACCTGGTTGCCGGTCTGGCTCCACCGTGCCGACCAGCCCTGGGTGACCCGCTGGTTTCCGGGAAAGGCGAACATCAGCGCCCAGCCGGTGAGCGGGTCGCCGAGATTCTTGATCGTCATGTTGGCGCTGAGGCCGGTGCTCGGACCCGCGTCCACGCGATCTGGCTCCTGTCGCGTTGAATCGACAGTGTGCCATGGAAGCGCTCCCACAACAAGCGCGCGGCAGGCCGATTCAGAGCCTTGTTTCGATCTCGTTTTGGGTCTTTCACAAAGGCGTGACGGGCGTTACAGTCGCAGCATCGTCGATGGGAGCGCTTCCATCGACAAGGTTCCAACTAGAAGATCACCGGGACCGTCTCCGACGGGCCCGGTGAACCAGCCCGAGGGCCGACGACGGGCCAGCCCGGACGCCGTCGTCAGCCATCGTCCCGCCACACGGAGGGAGGTGGAACCAGAGCCACTCGCGTGGCCCGGCTCCCGCGCGACACGCACGGCAGGACCCAAATTCCGCCCGTGTGTGTGCAGTTACGGTGGGGACGGGGGTTGCCCTCCCCCGTCCCCACACTAAACCCCCGTACACGATGGGAAAAGAGGCCGACGGGACAGGCGCGCCGCGCCGCCCGGTCGGCCTCGTTCGCTGTCCGGGGCCCGCACCGCCCTCAACCCGCCACTACCGGCCGACATGACGGCCGGCTGACCGGGCTCGCCGCCCCTGACCTATTATGGGAGCGCTCCCGAATCTCGGCGGTGGCCCCGTATCCACGAGGAGAATCATGTCGATACCTACCGGGCCCGCCGGCCCGCTGCGCTTTCCCCGCGACTTCGGCTGGGGCGCGGCCACCTCCGCGTACCAGATCGAGGGCGCCGCAAAGGAGGACGGCCGCGGCGAGTCGATCTGGGACACCTTCAGCCGCACCCCCGGGCGCACCCGCAACGGCGACACCGGCGACGTCGCCGCCGACCACTATCACCGGTACGCCGAGGACCTCGACCTGATGCGCGACCTCGGGCTACGCAGCTACCGCTTCTCCATCTCCTGGCCACGGATCCAGCCCGACGGCACCGGCGCGCCCAACCAGCGCGGGCTCGACTTCTATCGCCGCCTCCTCGACGGCCTGCACGAGCGCGACATCGCGCCGATGGCCACCCTGTTCCACTGGGACCTGCCGCAGGCCCTGCAGGACGCCGGCGGCTGGGAATCGCGGGACACCGCCGACCGCTTCGCCGACTACGCCGACGCGGTGTTCCGCGCCCTCGGCGACCGGGTGCCGGCCTGGCTCACCATCAACGAGCCCAAGACCGTGGTGCAGAACGGCTACCTCGGCGGCCACCACGCCCCCGGCCGGCAGGACCCGGACGCCGCATACCTGGTCGCCCACCACCTGCAGCTCGCCCACGGGCTCGCGGTCCGCGCGCTGCGCGCCGCCGGCGGCACCGGCCGGATCGGCCCGGCACTCAACCTGCACCCCTGCTACCCCGCCGACGACTCGCCGGAGGCGGCCACGGCCACCCGCCTCTACGACGGCTACGAGAACCGCCTCTACCTCGACTCCGTGCTCAAGGGCAGCTACCCGGAGGACGTGCTGGCCGACCTCGGCCCACAGAGCCGGATGGTCCGCGGCATCCGCGACGGCGACCTGGCGGTCATCTCCTCGCCGGTCGACCTGCTGGCGGTGCAGTACTACACGCCGATCTACGTCACCGCCGACGGCCGCACCGAGCAGCGCTGGCCGACCTCCGAGGCCGAGTGGCAGCAGATCTACCCCGACGGGATGTACGACATCCTGACCCGGGTCACCCGCGACTACGGCCCGATCCCGCTCACCGTCACCGAGAACGGGCTGCCCACCCCGGACGCCCTGGCCGCGGACGGCACCATCGACGACCCCGGCCGGATCAGCTTCCTGCGCGACCACCTGGCCGCCGCCCACCGGGCCATCGCCGACGGTGTGCCGCTGGAGAGCTTCCACGTCTGGTCGCTGCTGGACAACTTCGAATGGGCCGAGGGGTACGACCAGCGGTGGGGACTGGTTTACGTGGACTACCCGACCCAGCGGCGGGTGCTCAAGCGCAGCGCCCACTGGTACCGGTCGGTCATCGCCGACGGCGGCCTCTGAGCGGGCCGCCCGGGCGGCCGGGCCCGGACGGCTCGGCTCCGTTGAGCCGGTGACCGTCCGGGACACGGCCGGACCATCAGCGGGGCAGCGCCTGCTGCAACTCCGCCCGCAGCGCCGGGGTGAGCATCTCCCCCGCCTGCTTGGCCAGCCGGGCCATCTCGTAGCCCACCACGCCGATGTCCGCGTCCCCGGCGGCCAGCGTGGCCAGGATCGACCCGTCCCGCACCTGCATCACCAGGAAGTAGCCCCGGCCCATCTCGACCACCGTCTGCTTGACGACGTCATTGTCGAACATCTGGGCCGCGCCCGCGGTGATGCTCATCAGGCCGGAGGTCACCGCGGCGAGCTTGTCCGCATGGTCGCGGGGCAGGTTGTCGGAGAGCGCCACCAGCAGCCCGTCGGAGGAGACCACCACGGCGTGCGCCACACCCGGCACCCGCTCCGCGAACGCGCTCACCAGCCAGCTCAGGTCCCGTGCCTCCTGGCTCAACGTCGTCACTGTCGTCGTCCCCCTTCGTCGTGCCCCCCGAAGGGTGGCACGGGTATCTCGGTGGTGTCCTCGGCCTCAGCACGCCGTACCCCGCTGTAGAGCCGGGAAAGCATGCCACCGACCGCCTCCGGGTCCAGATCGTCGCGCGCCGGCGCCGATTCCGGCCGGGCCGGGCGGGTGACCGCGGAGAGCTGTGCCATCGGTACCCGCATCGGCAGGCCCCGCTCGTTCGTACCGGCGGTCACCGGGATGGCCGGCGGCACGACCGGCCCCGGCCCCGCCGGCCCGAGCGGACCCTCCGGGGACCACCAGCCGCCGCCGTTACCCGACCGCGCCGGGGCGAGCACGTCCCCGGCCCGGACCGACCCCTGGCGGGGCACGGCGATCCCCGGCGGGCGGCCCGCCACGGGCAGATCCAGTGGCGCCACGGCCGGCCCGGGCACGCCCGCCGCCCGGGTGGCCCCGGGCACCCGCTGCGCTCCCACGCCCCGAGCCGCGCTCGTGGCCAACATCCGGGCCGGCGCCGGCGGATCCAACTCCACCGCCCCCGCCGGGGCCAGCAACGCGGCAGGCAGCACGAGCCGGGCGACGAGACCATCCTCGCCACCGTCCAACCGCACCCGCACGCCGAGCCGGGCGGCCAGATGGCTGACCACGAACAGACCCATCCGCTCGACCGCCGCGACGTCGGCAGCCGGCGGGCTGGCCAGCACCACGTTCGCCTCAGCCAACGCGGTCGGGCTCATGCCCAGGCCACGGTCGGCGATCTCGATCAGCGCGGACGCGGCCTCGACCCGGGCGGTCACCACCACGATTGTGTCCGGTCGGGAGAAGGCGGTGGCGTTCTCCAGCAACTCGGCCAGCATGTGCACCAGCTCACCGACGGCGTGCCCGACCAGATGCACGTTGCCCACCGACTCGAGGCGGACACGCTGGTACTGCTCGATCTCGGCGGCAGCGGCCAGCAGCACCGCGCCGAGGCCCACCGGCCGGTTCCACCGGCGGGTGGACTCCGTGCCGGCCAGCACCAGCAGGCTCTCGTCGTTGCGGCGCATCCGGGCGGCCAGGTGGTCGAGCTTGAACAGGTTCTCCAGCTGATCCGGGTCGCTCTCCTCGCGCTCCAGATCATCCAGCAGCTCCAGCTGGCGCTCCACCAGCACCTGACTACGCCGGGCCAGGTTGACGAACATCGCGTTGACGTTGCGGCGCATCAGCGCCTGCTCGACGGCGACGGTGACCGCGCTGCGGTGCACCGCGACGAACGCCTCGGCCAGCTCGCCGATCTCGTCGAGCGAGCGGACCACCGCCGGCGGGACCTCAATGCCGGGCACCCCGCCGGTGACGGTCCGCAGCCGGTCCAGCGCGTCCGGCAGCTCGATCTGCGCGATCCGCAGCGCCTGGCTGCGCAGCAGCCGCATCGACCGGGCGACCGACCGGCCGACGAGCAGCGAAATCAGCAGGGCGACCAGCAGCACCGCGACGATCCCGCCAACCACCAGCAGAGTGGTGCGCAGCTGGCCGGTACTGGCGTCGTCGGCCTGTCGCACGGCGTCGTCCAGCACCCCCGCCTCGACCTGCCGCAGCAGCTCCTGGCGTTGCTGGCTGGCCGCCCACCACTGCTCCGAGGGCAGCACCTCGGGCGGTGCGTCACCGGCCGGCAGGCTGCGCTCCTCCAACCGGGTGGCGACCAGGAACAGCGGATCCACCGAGCTCTCGTCGTACCGGCGGATCTGATCGCTGGTGGCGGCCACCCGGAACGCGCCAAGCGCGGTCAGTTGCTGGGCGCGCAGGTCGGTGAGCAGCACACGGTCCTCGGTGCCGTACCGGCCGGCGCGCGCGGCGGCGTAGAGCTGGGCCCGAACCCGCGAGGAGAGCTCCTTGACCCGGGCCAGCTGGACGTAGCGCAGCACCGCGTCGCTCAACGCCGGCCGCTCCTGACCCGGCGTCGGCTCCGCGAGCAGGTCGAGCAGCACGTCGACGGCCCGGTGGTAGTTGCTCAGGATGGTGTCGTTGCTGAGCACCGCCGGCGGGATCGCCGGCCGGATGTCCACCACCTGGTCGTACGCCTCCAGCACCTCGGAGAAGGCGACCCGCCAGGAGGCGTCGGCGTCGGCCAGCGGCTCGGCCGCCCGCCGCAGGTCCACAATGGCCCGGTCGGTGGCCGACTGCAGAGGCTTCAGGGCCGCGGCCGAGGTCTCCCGGTCGCCACCGCGGCGCAGCTCCCCCAGCTCCCCCGCGGAGCGGTCCCGCTCCTGCTGGAGCTGGTGCACCACCGCGGTGATCTGCCGGCCGATGCCCACCTGACGGGCGAAGTCGTTCAACGCCGTGGTCCGCCCCACCAGCGCGCTGGTCTGCACGCCGGCGAGCACCAGGAACGCCACCGACGGCACCACCAGAACGGTGGCCAGCTTGGTGCTCATCCGCCAGTCGCGCAGCCGGAACGGCGAGCGGCGCCGGTGGGGAACAACCCGGACATCGAAGCGACGCCGGCGATGGTTCGACACCGCGCCGTTCACCGGGTCGGGACCTACCGCCACCCTGCCTCCTCCGTCCTGCCGCGTCCACCGCGGTCCGGGGAGCGCAGTCCATCCAACCAGGCTCGGGAGCGCTGTCAACGGTCCGAACGTGGCGGCGGTTCAGAGAGGATACTGCGGGTGCGAAGGTGGTGTCGTGGTCGGTAAGACCAGCTCGTCCGTCCGGCCGATGTCGGCGAGCTCCACCGCGTCACCGTAACGGCCCAGCGCCACCAACGCGGCGCCGGTGGCACCGATCTCCGGATTGCGTTGGTGCGACACCGGTCGCGGCGCGAGCGCCGTCGCGAACGACTGCCGCCACCACACCGACGCGGCCACCGCGCCACCGCCCAGCACCACCTCGACCGGTCGGTCGATCGTGGACTCCAGCACCGCAAGGTCGTGGGCGACCAGCTCGCACAGGCCCTGCATCAGCCCGGCCAGGATGTCCACCGCCGTGGTGCCGAAGCTGAGCCCACGCAGCTCGCCCGTGCCCGCCGGGGCCAGCCCGGGCGCCCGGTCGCCGCCGAAGCGGGGGTCAGCCGGCCGGCCACCGCCCGCCGGCACCAGCGCCAGCGCCGCGTCCAGTTCAGCGCCCTGGGGCAACCGCAACTCCCGGTCGGCCCAGGCGAACAGGTTGCCGCCACTGGAGTACGCCGCGCCGGTCACCACGTGGTCGTGGTCGACCCGGTAGCGCCAGAGCCGTTCGGGCAACCGGGGCAACGGCTCGCCGGCCGGGATCCGCTGCATCAGCCGTACGGCCGCGGAGGTGCCGACGGTCACCGCGGCCCGGCTCGGGTCCACGCAGCCCGAGCCGACGTTCGAGGCCCCGCCGTCGCCCACCGGCGGCGACCACCGGGCCTCGGCCAGCTGCGGCCAGCGGCGGGCGCGGTCGGCCCGTAGCCGGCCATGCCATTCCAGCTCGCCCAGGGGCGGCAGCTCCTGCGGTCGCGCCCCGGCCAGCGTCAGCGCCTCGTCGTCCCAGCGCAGGCTGCCCAGGTCCAGCAGGCCGGTCCCAGAGGCCTGGGACACCGACATGGGTGCCCCCACGAGCAGCTCGCCCAGCACGTACTCGGGCAGGCCGACGAACCGGGCGATCGGGCTGCCGGACTGCTCGCGCAGCCAGGGCAGCCGCACCGTCCAGTAGTTGCGGTGCCACCAGCAGCCGGTGCGCTGGTGGAAGTCGTCCGGGTCGGCTGGGCCGGGCGCACCGTCGCGCGGCGTCGGCCGGGTGTCCAGCCAGGTGAGCACCGGACCCAGCGGGGTGCCGACGCGGTCCAGCGGGAGCACCGAGTGCCACTGCGCCGAGACCGCGACCAGATCGACGTCGTGCAGGTGCCCCGCGGCGGCCAACTCGTCGAGGCACTCGATCAGGGAGGCGAGATAGTCGGGACCGGAGAGCGTGCCGGTGCCGTTGTCGCCGATGGCGAGGTTGACCTTCCGCCGGGCCAGGGCGCCGGGCATCGGTTGGGTGTCCCCGTCCAGCACCAGCCCGCGTACCGAGGAGGTGCCCAGATCGAGCGCGAGAATGTTCATCGCCGGTCAAGTTACCCGCTGCCGACCGTGCCGGAACGTCGGTCGGGCCGGGCGCCACCGGGACGCGCCATCGGGTTCCGGGCCCGGCGGCGGGCGCGTAGGGTGGATCGCATGCTCGCGCATCTGACCTGCTGGTGGCCCGCCGACCTGGCGGCCACCCCCCGCGCGTAGCTCCATCCACGCGGCCGCCATCGAGGCGGCCGCCGGATCTCCCGGCCCGGATGGCCGCCCCACTGGCGGCGCCCGGCCCCACGGAGAACCCGATGACCCACCTGACCCACCTGCTCGCCGCCGTCGCGCGCGGCGTCGACCCAGGCCCCTTCGCGCTGCTGCGCCGCGAGGGCGCCGACGAGCTGGAGCTGTTCACCGGCCCGGTCGACACCGTCGACCGGCTGGCGGACATCCCGCTGCAGCCGGGCGCGCCCGGGGCGCGGACGCTGGCCCTGGTGCCGTACCGGCAGATCACCGAGCGCGGTTTCGCCTGCCGCGACGACGGATCCCCGCTGGAGTTCCTCCAGGTCCGCGAGCACCGACGGATCGCCCTGGCCGGCGCGCTGGCCGCGCTGCCCGACGAACCGGTGCGCGCCGTCGACGCCGCGTTCGACGTCACCGACGAGGAGTACGCGCAGACCGTGCAGCGGGTGCTGTCCGAGGAGATCGGTCGCGGCGAGGGTGCCAACTTCGTCATCCACCGCACCCTGCACGCCACCGTGCAGGGCCCGCCGCTGGTGGCCGCGCTGGCCGCGCTGCGCCGGCTGCTGGTCGCCGAACGCGGGGCGTACTGGACGTTCGTGGTGCACACCGGCACTCGGACGCTGGTCGGCGCCAGCCCGGAGCGGCACGTCAGCGTCGACGACGGGCTGGTGATGATGAACCCGATCAGCGGCACCTTCCGGCCCGTCGGCGGCACGCCGGACCGGGCGGCGCTGCTGCGCTTCCTCGCCGACCCCAAGGAGGTCGAGGAGCTGTACATGGTGCTCGACGAGGAGCTGAAGATGATGGCCACCGTCGCGGAGCACGGCGGTCAGGTGATCGGCCCGTACCTCAAGGAGATGTCGCACCTGGCGCACACCGAGTACCTGCTCGCCGGTCGGGGCACCCGCGACGTGCGGGAGGTGCTGCGGGAGACGATGTTCGCCCCCACCGTGACCGGCAGCCCGATGGAGAACGCATGCCGGGTGATCGCCCGGCACGAGCGCGTCGGCCGGGGCTACTACGGGGGCGTGCTGGCCCTGCTCGGTCACGACGAGGCGGGCCGGCAGACGCTGGACGCGCCGATCCTGATCCGTACCGCCGAGATCTCTCCCACCGGCCGGTTGCGGGTGCCGGTGGGCGCCACGCTGGTCCGGCACTCGACGGCGGCCGGCGAGGTGGCCGAGACGCACGCCAAGGCGGCCGGGGTGCTGGCCGCGCTCGGCCTCGGCCCGGCGGCGCCTGCCGGCGGCGGGCCGGTCGCGCGGTTGGCTGACGACCCGGCGGTACGCGAGGCGCTGGCCGCGCGCAACGCGCCGCTGGCGCGGTTCTGGCTGGACCAGCGAGCGCCGGACGCGCTGGGGCTGCCCGGGGTGGTCGGCCGCCGGGCGCTGATCGTGGACGCCGAGGACACCTTCACCGGCATGCTGGCCCACCAGCTGGGCGCGTTGGGTCTCGCGGTCACGCTGCGGCCGTGGCACGCCAGCGGCCCGGTCGACGCCTTTGACCTGGTGGTGGCCGGGCCTGGACCGGGCGACCCGGGCAGCGATGACGAGCCGAAGATGGTGGCGCTGCGCGGGCTGCTGAGCGGGCTGCTGGCGAGCGGTCGCCCGACCCTCGCGGTCTGTCTCGGCCATCAGGTGCTGGCCGGGCTGCTGGGGCTGCCCCTGCACCGGCGCGAGGCCCCCTACCAGGGGTTGCAACGGGAGGTGCCGCTGTTCGGCCACCCCCGTCGGGTGGGCTTCTACTCCACGTTCACGGCCCGCGCCGAGGTGGACCGGTTGGACACCGCGTACGGGCCGGTGGAGCTGGCCCGGGATGCGAGCGACGGCGCCGTGCACGCGCTGCGCGGGCGCGGCTTCGCCGGGGTGCAGTTCCACCCCGAGTCGGTGCTCAGCCCGGACGGGCTCGCCGTGCTGACCGAACTGCTGGGCGACCTGCTGCCGGCACCGCGCCCGGACGAGCTGTCGGCGGCGGGCGGGCGGGCATAGTCACCGCGCCCGAGGGGTACGGCTGGATCGACCGGTGGTCGGACGGGATCGAGAGCCCCTGCCCGGCCACCGGTCGCCGGTCGGCTCAGCCGGCCAGGCCCTTCTTCAGCGCGGTGCCGATCTGTACCGCCCGTCGGGCGGTGAGCGCGGCGGCGCCCAGCGCCACGGCGTCCGGAACGATCTCCCCGTTGTTGCTGGTGTGCGAGGCGCCGTACGGGTTGCCGGCGATGAACTGGCTGGTGTCGGTGTAGCCGGGGGTCACCACGACTCCACCCCAGTGGTAGAAGACCGTGAAGAGCGAGGTCAGGGTGGTCTCCTGACCGCCGTGGGAGGTCGCCGTCGAGGTGAACGCGGAGTAGACCTTGTTGGCCAGCGCGCCCTGGGCCCACAGCGGGCCGGTGGTGTCGATGAACTGCTTCAGCTGGGCGGCGACCATGCCGTACCGGGTCGGCGCGCCGAAGATCACCACGTCGGCCCAGGCCAGGTCGTCGACCATCGCCTCGGGCACGTCCTGGGTTTCCAGGTGGTGTGCCTGCCACCCGGAGTTGGAGCGGATCGCCTCGTCCGGCGCCAGCTCGCGCACCTTTCGCAGACGCACGTCGGCGCCGGCATCCCCGGCGGCCTCGCACACGGCCTGCGCCATCTGGTACGTGATGCCGGTGGCGCTGTAGTAGATCACCGCTACCTTGGTCTGGGCAGCCATCAGATGTTCCCCTTCTCGTCAGAGTCAGCTCCGGCGACTACCCGTTGCCTGCACCGTCAAACGGCAGCCCGCGCTGCCCCACCGATCGGCGGCCGCATCCTCAAGTTTTCCGCAAGTTCCGGGGCGTTCCGACCCTCGGACGCTCACGGAGAGCGATCCTGATGTCACCGGCACCGGCGGGAGTACTCCGCCGCCCCCGCGCCGGGCACCTGAACGGGGGATCGCGCTCCGCCGGCAACGGGGCGGGCGTAGCGCGATCAGGGGCCCGTCCGCCGGTCACCGCCTCCGCTCAGCGGACCAGGGCCGCCATCAGCCGTTCCAGCTCCGCCGCCGGGTCGGCGGTGAGCCCGGTGTGCACCGGCCCGGTCTGGATCATCGTGCTGCGTGGCGCGGCCAGCCAGTGGAACCGCTCGCCGAGCCGCATCCGGGTCGCCGGTCCGTCACCGGCGCAGGTCCGGTCCCAGGAGTCGAGCACCGCAGCCACCGCCGGCAGGTCCACGTCGGGCGCCAGCGCGCGGACCCGGTCGGCGTCCAGGTGCGTCCGCGCGGCCAGGAAGTCGCGCTGCTGGCAATAGAGCAGCACGCCGACGTTGATCTGCTCGCCGCGCTCGATGCGGGGCACCAGCCGGATGACGGCGTACTCGAAGGGTTGCCTCATGCCGCGCTCCCCTGCGGCAGCCAGTCGGCGGTGCGCGCGACCCGGGCGGACAGGTGCGCCAGGTACGCCTCCCGCGCCGCGTCGGCCGAGTCGAAGTCGGCGGCGGTCAGCCACTCCTCCGGCACCAGCGCCAGCACCTCGCGGAGCAGCTCCGGGGTGACCCGGGGGGCCAGCTCGGCGTCGGCCTCGGCGAGCCGGTCGGCGTACGGCGCGAGCACGTGGTCCTCGGCGCGGTACGCCCGGTGCACGGCGGCACCGGCCCGCGGCCAGTTGTGGTGGAAGTACAGGCAGGCGCCGTGGTCGATGAGCCACAGCTCCCGGTGCCAGACCAGCAGGTTCGGGTTGCGCCAGCTCCGGTCGACGTTCTCCACGTACGCGTCGAACCAGAGCACCCGCGAGGCCAGCATCGGGTCGACAGGATGCGCGACCGGGTCGAAGCCCAGCGCCCCGGGCAGGAAGTCCATCCCCAGGTTGGCGCCGCCGCTGTTGCGCAGCAGCTCCTGCACCTCCTGGTCGGGCTCAGCCCGACCGATCACCGGGTCGATGTCGAGCACCACCAGCGGTGGTACCCGCAGCTCCAGGCGGCGGGCCAGCTCACCACAGATCACCTCGGCGATCAGCGCCTTGGGCCCCTGCCCGGCGCCGCGGAACTTCGCCACGTACGTGCCGAGGTCGTCGGCCTCCACCACGCCCGGCAGCGAGCCACCCTCGCGTAGCGGGGTGACGTAGCGGATCGCGGTGACCTGGCGGAGCACGTCGCCCACCCTACTGTGATCTCCGGCCGCGCCCGCCGGAGCCGTCGCGCGACGCGGCCGGCGAGCGCGCCCCGGCCCGGCGCGTCGCTCGTGCGAATCGGTGAGCGTCAGTCGAGCTTGTCGCGCAGGTCGTCGACCTGCTGTTGGAGGCGGTCCACCGCACCCTCGTTGTTGATGAAGGTGGAGATGCCCGCGGCGAGGCCCAGTCCGATGAGCACCGCCAGGATGCTCAGCACCAGGCCACCGATCGCCACGCCCCGCCCGGTCACGCCCGGGCGGCGGGACATCTTCAGCCCGACGATGCCGAGGATGACCCCGATGATGCCGAGCACCAACCCGATCCAGGCGAGAATGGCGGTCAGCACGCTGATCAGGCCGGCCACGCCGAAGACCAGAGCGAAGGTGGCGGCCGCGCTGGTCTTCGCGCGGGCGTCCGCCCGATGGGTCCGGGACCCGGCCGGCGCGCCCGTACCCCGGGCCGGCTCGTTTGCGGCAGTCATCAGACTCCCTTCCGCACGCGCGGCGCGCGTACTTCCGACGCGCCGCTTTCCCGCTGCCCCGGCCGTTACGCCCCCTGGGCGCGAACCGGCGAGCAACGGGCCACCGGCGCGGGGGCGGCGGATGCGCGGGACGCCGCGTCCGGCGGAGTCGTCGGTGGGTGGCCCTAGGCTGGCAGCCCGGCAACCGGAAGGGGCACGACCCATGCCTGTCGACCTCAGCGCAGCCGACGCGCTGGCGCTGCGGATGAGCAGCCTGCTGCTGCGGCCGCACCCGGGCGTCCGACCCGGCACCGTCGCCGAGGTCGTCGAGTGGTTCGGCGCGATGCAGGCACAGGACCTGGCCAGTGGGCTGTGGTCGCTGGGCGCGCGGCTGCCCGGGCAGACCGTGGCCGACGTGCAGGCTGCGTTGGAGAAGCGGGAGGCGCTGCGCACCTGGCCGATGCGGGGCACCGTGCACCTCGTCCCACCCGCCGACGCGCGCTGGATGCTGGAGCTGACCGGCGTCCGGTCGCTGGCCGGCGCGTCGACCCGGCGGGCGCAGCTCGGGCTCACCGACGCCGACGCCGACCGGGCGGTGGATGTGCTCGGCGCCGCGCTGGCCGGCGGCGGCCGACTCACCCGGGCGCAGTGCCTGGCCACCCTCCGCGCGGCCGGCCTGGCCACCGACAGCCAGCGCGGCTACCACCTGCTCTGGTACGCCAGCGTGCGCGGAGTGACCTGCCTTGCGCCGAACGTCGGCACCGAACAGACCTTCGCGCTGCTCGACGAGTGGGCGCCCGGGCCACGGCAGTTGGACCGGGACGAGGCGCTGGCCGTGCTCGCCCACCGCTACGTGCGCGGGCACGGTCCGGTCACCGCCCGCGAGTTCGCCGGCTGGACCGGCCTCACCCTGACCGACGCGCGGCGTGGGCTGGCCGCCGCCGGCGACGTGCTGACCGTGGTGCGGGTCGACGGTGTGGAGATGCACGTCGACGCGGCGCTGGCCGACGCACCACGCCCCCCGGTCGACGACGTGCTGGTGCTGCCCGGCTTCGACGAGTACCTGCTCGGCTTCCGGGACCGCTCGTTGATGCTCGACCCCGCGCACCAGGCCGCCGTCGTGCCGGGCAACAACGGCATCTTCCAGTCCACCGTGGTCCGCGCCGGCCGGGTGGTGGGCCTGTGGAAACGTCGCGTCGCCCGGGCCGCGGTCACCGTGACGATCCAGCCGCTGACGCCACTGGACACCGCCGGACGTGCCCGGGTCGAGCAGGCGTTGGGTCGGTACGCCGACTTCCTCGGGCTGCCGCCCCGGTTCGACTGGCCGGCCTGACCAGCGCGGCGTCGGGCGTCAGTCCTCGTCCGGGCTGGCAGGTCGCGGGCGGGCCGCGGTGAGCACGTCGACGACCCGGGCCACCCCGGGGTCCGCACAGATCTCCGCCACGGTCGCCGGCAGCGGCAGCCGCCAGTTCGGATACTCGTCCACCGTGCCCGGCATGTTCGGCTGACGCACCTCGCCCAGCACGTCGTAGAGGGAGACGCCGAGCAGCCGGGTCGGGCTGGCCGCGAGCGCGGCGTGCATCGCCACCACCACCTCGCCGTCATCCGGCGCGGCCGTGTCGGGCAGCAGCGCCTCGGCACGCAGCATCGTCAGCAGCCGCTCCCGGTCCGCGTCGGCCCGGGCCCGCTCCACCGCCACGTCGGCGCCGAGCAGCTTCAACTCGTCGCGTACCCGGACGTGCTCGCCAGTCAGGAAGCCGGGAGCGGTCGGCAGGTCGTGGGTGGAGATCGTGGCCAGCGCGTTGCGCGGCCAACGGGTCGGCGGAACGAAGTCGCCGTCGTCGTCCCGGGCGAACCACAGCACGGTCGAGCCGAGCATGTTTCGCCCGCGCAGCCCCCGGGTCACCGCCGGCTGGACGGTGCCAAGGTCTTCGCCGACCACCACCGCCCCGGCCCGGTGGGCCTCCAGCGCGAGGATGCCGAGCATCGCCTCGGCGTCGTAGCGGACGTAGGTGCCCTCGGCGGCGCCGGCACCCGGCGGCACCCACCACAGCCGCCACAGCCCGGCGACATGATCGACCCGCAGGCCACCGGCGTGCCGCAGGGTCCGCCGCAGCATGTCCCGGTAGGCCGCGTAACCGGTGGCGGCGAGCCGGTCCGGGCGCCACGCGGCAAGCCCCCAGTCCTGGCCGAGCTGGTTGAAGTCGTCCGGCGGGGCGCCGACCCGCACGCCCTGGGCCAGCAGGTCGGCGAGCTGCCAGCCGTCCGCGCCACCCGGGTCGATGCCGACGGCCAGGTCGTGCACCACGCCGACCGGCATCCCGGCCGCCCGGGCCGCCGCCGTGACGGCGTCGAGCTGCTCGTCGCAGAGGTGTTGCAGCCAGGCGTGGAAGGCCACCCGGTCGGCGAGCTGGCGGCGCTGCTCGGCGACCGCCGGGGCGTCCGGGTGGTGCAGCTCCGCCGGCCAGGCCCGCCAGTCGTTCCCGTGCCGCTCGGCCAACGCGCACCAGGTGGCGAACGTGGTCAGCGCCGGGTCCGCGCCCAGGTCCACCGGCTGGGCGTACGGATGCAGCAGCTCCAGGGCGTGCCGCTTGGCGGTCCACACCTCGTCGTAGTCGATCAGGTCGCCCCGGTCGGGGCGCAACGCGTCGACCACCGCCCGGGTCGCCGGGTCGGCTGCCCGGTACGCGGCGGTCTCGCTGACCCGCAGGTAGAGCGGGTTGACGAAGCGCCGACTGGCCGGCGAATACGGTGAAGCGGCGACCGGATGCGCCGGCCCGACCGCGTGCAGTGGGTTGAGCAACACCAGTCCCGCGCCGGTGGCACCGGCCCAACCGGTGAACTCGGCCAGGTCACCGAGGTCGCCCATGCCCCAGGAGCGTTCCGAGGTGAGCGCGTAGAGCTGAAGCATCCAGCCCCAGGTGCGCGGCGGCACGGGCAGCCGGCGGGGCACCACCACCAGCGTCGCCTCCCGGCCGGCGCAGGCCAGCCGGTGCCAGCCCAGCGGCAGGTCCGCCGGCAGCTCGCCGTCGACCGCGCGGTGGCCACCGTCCTCCAGGGTCACCACGCCCGGGCCGGGAAGCACCCGAGTGGCGCCGTGGGTGAGCACCACCGTCTCCGGCAGGGCGGCCCGGTCGACCGCGCGGGCGGCGGTGAGCGCGTCGGCGATGGCCGCCGGGTTGGTGGCATCCACGCCGAGGAGGCCGAGCACGCCGACGACGGTCTCCGGCGCGACCTCGACGCGCCGGTGCCGCCAGTCCTCGTACCAGGTGGACACGCCGTGCGCGTTGGCCAGCGCGACCAGTCGTCGGTTCATCCGTCCCCCGCTTCACGACGCGACCTGCGACCACCTTGTCACGGCCGGGCGTGCGGCGCAGGACCCGACGGGGCCGGCGGGCGGACCGCCGGCCCCGCCACGGTGGACGTTGTCAGTCGGCGAGCGCGCCGGCCGCCCGGCCCTCGTGCAGGGTGAGGTTGCGCCCGTTGGCCGGGTCGAACAGGTGGATCTTCTCCAGGTTGAACCAGACCCGGCGCGACTGCCCCTCGGCCACCGGGGACTCGGCCGACAGCCGGGTGACCAGGTTGCTGCCGGCGCCACTGAAGTCGGCCGCGCCCGCGTCGGCGGCCAACTCCTCCAGCTCGGCGGCGCTGGCCTTCTCCCCCTCCACGGTGAAGTAGACGTACTTGTCCGAGCCCATCGACTCGACGATCTCCACCGGAGCCTCGAACTCCAGGCCCCGGCGGCGGGTGTCCTCGTCGACCAACTCGGCGTCCTCGAAGTGCTCGGGGCGGACACCGAGGATCAGCTCACGCGGCGCGTCGGCCGCCTCCAGTTCCCGGCGGACCCGATCGCCGAGCGGCACGTCGCCCAACGCGGTACGCAACCCGCCGTCCTGCACGACGGCGTGCAGGAAGTTCATCGACGGCGAGCCGATGAAGCCGGCCACGAAGAGGTTGCGCGGGTGGTCGTAGAGCTCCTGCGGCGGGCCGACCTGCTGCACCGCACCGCCGCGCATGATCACAACCCGGTCACCGAGGGTCATCGCCTCGGTCTGGTCGTGCGTGACGTAGACGGTGGTGGTGCCGAGCTGCTTCTGCAACCGGGACACCACCGTGCGCATCTGCACCCGCAGCTTGGCGTCCAGGTTGGACAGCGGCTCGTCCATCAGGAACGCCTTCGGCTGCCGGACGATCGCCCGGCCCATAGCCACCCGCTGGCGCTGCCCACCGGAGAGGTTGGCCGGCCTGCGGTCCAGCAGCGGGGTCAGCTCCAACACCTTGGCCGCCTCGTCGACCTTCTGGTTGATGGTCTCCTTGTCCAGCTTCGCCAGCCGCAGCGGGAAGGCCATGTTCTCCCGCACGGTCATGTTCGGGTACAGCGCGTACGACTGGAACATGGCGATGTCCCGGTCCCGGGGGGCCTTGTCGTTGACCCGTTGACCGCCGATGCGCAGCTCGCCGGAGCTGATGTCCTCCAGCCCGGCGATCATGTTGAGGGTGGTGGACTTGCCGCAGCCCGAGGGGCCGACCAGGATGACGAACTCGCCGTCGGCGATCTCCAGGTCGACGTCCTGCACGGCGACGGTCCCGTCCGGGAACTTCTTGCTCACCTTGTCGAGCACGATGTCAGCCACGACTACCACCTATCCCTTGACTGCGCCGGAGGTCAGGCCGGACACGATGCGGCGCTGGAAGAAGAGGACGAACAGAATGATCGGAATGGTGATCACCACGGCGGCGGCGCAGATCGCCCCGGTGGGGTCCTCGAACTGCGACTCGCCGGTGAAGAACGACAGGGCGACCGGCACCGTACGGGCCCGCTCGGTGGAGGTCAGCGTGATGGCGAACAGGAAGTCGTTCCAGCAGAAGATGAAGACCAGGATCGCCGTGGTGAACAGCCCGGGTGCGGCCAGCGGGGCGATGACCCGCCGGAACGCCTGACCCTGGGTGGCGCCGTCCATCTTCGCCGCCTTCTCCAGGTCCCACGGGATCTGCTTGAAGAACGCCGACAGCGTGTAGATCGCCAGCGGCAGCGCGAAGGTGATGTACGGCAGGATCAGCCCGGGCCAGGTGTCGAAGAGGCCAAGCTGCCGCTCGATCTCGAACAGCGGCGACACCAGCGACACCTGCGGGAACATCGCGATCAACAGGGAGACGCCGACCAGCACCCGCTTGCCGGGGAAGTCCAGCCGGCTGATCGCGTACGCCGCCATCGCGCCGAGCACCACCGCGATCAGCGTGGCGATCAGCGCGATGCCGATCGAGTTGACCAGCGCGCGGACGAACTGGTCGGTGTCGAAGATCGTCCGGTAGTTGTCCAGCGTCCACTCCCGGGGGATGAAGTTCCCGTCGGTGAGGGTGGCCGGCGTCTTGAACGACAGCGATGCGATCCACAGCACCGGGACCAGCGCGAAGACGACCACGAGGACGTCCAGGAGGCCCCAGCGCAGCCGGGCGCGGGTGGTGGTTTCGGTACCGGTGGCCATGTCAGCGCCTCTCCCCGTCGTCGCTGCCCGGGGCAGCGGTGCCGAACAGCTTCACGAAGACGAAGGCGATGATCGCCACGGTGATGAAGATCAGCACCGACATCGTCGAGCCGATGCCGAGGTTCAGGCCCCGGATCAGGTTGTTGTAGGCGAGCATCGACACCGACGAGGTCTCGTTGCCTCCGGCGGTCAGCACGAAGATGTTGTCGAAGACCCGGAACGCGTCTAGGGTGCGGAACAGCAGCGCGACCAGGATCGCGGGCTTCATCACCGGCAGCATCACCTTGGTGAACCGCTGCCAGGCGGTCGCGCCGTCGGTGGACGCGGCCTTGAGCAGGTCCTCCGGGACCAGCGCCAGCCCGGCCATCAGCAGCAGCGCCATGAACGGGGTGGTCTTCCAGATCTCCGCGAGCATGATGATCGCCAGCGAGCTGGCCCGCTCGGTGAGCGGCGCGCCGTCGCTGAACAGGTCGGCGAGGTAGCCGGTGCCCGGCGTCCAGGCGTACCGCCAGGAGAACGCGGCGACCACGGTGACGATCCCGTACGGGATCAGCGCCGCGGTCCGCACGATGCCCCGCCCGACCAGCGTGCGGTGCATGATCAGCGCCAGCCCCATGCCGAGCACCAGCTCGACGGCCACGGTGACCACCGTGATCAGCATGGTCACCCCGAACGCGGTCCACCAGAACTCGTTGGTGAGCACCGTGACGTAGTTCTCCAGCCCGATGAACTCGCGCTGGTCGGGAAAGCGCAGGTCGAAGCGCTGGAGCGACAGCCAGACCGAATAGATGATCGGGTACGCGGTCACCGCGACCATGACCAGCGCGGCGGGCGCGCAGAGCAGCCAGCCGAGCTTGCGTTCGGCCTTCTTGTTCTCGCTCAGCGGTGCCTTGCGACGGCCGGTGCGCTGGGTGGGGACGGTGGCGTGCCGGTCGGTGGAGCGGGTGGTCTCCTCGGCGGTCACGTCCGCCCCGGTCGGCGTGGCGGGCAGGCTCACGGGAGGACCCCCTTGGACTGGAGAGCGTCGGCGATGGCGCCGCGCAGCTCGTCCGCGGTCTTCTGCGGACGGATCGCCGACGGCGGCGACAGGATCGCCGACATCACGGTGGAGATGCTCTGGTAGGCCGGGGTCAGCGGGCGGGTCGCCGGCTCCTTCAGCTCCTCCAGGATGGTGTCCTTCATCGGGTACGCCTCGACCATCTCCGGCTCGTCGTAGACCGCCTCGATGGTGGGCGGCACGCCGTCGTTGATCGCGGAGAACTTCTGGTGCTCGGCGTTGCGGATGCAGCGGGCCGCCTCGAAGGACAGCTCCGGGTGCTTGGAGTAGGAGCTGACCGCCATGTTCACCCCGCCGATGGTGACCTTGCTCGGGGTGTTCTCGTCGATGCCCGGCATCCGAGCCCAGCCGACCTGCTTGGCCAGCTCCGGGTTCGCCTCCTGCAGTGCCGGGTAGACGAACGGCCAGTTCACCTGGAACGCGCCCGCGCCGGACTCGAACTCCAGCCGGACCGGGTCCTCGGTGGCATTGCTGAACGACGGCGAGGTCACGCCCGACGTGGCGAAGCGCTGCAACTGCTCCAGCGCCCGGACCGTGCCGGCGTCCATCACGGCCTGCGTACCGTCGTCGTTGAGGATGTTTCCGCCGGCGCTCTCGGCCAGGGTGTTGTAGAGGACGACCAGGCCCTCGTACTGGGCGCCCATGGTGAGCACCTGGTAGGGCTTGTCCTGGTCCTTGAGCTGCTGCGCGGCCGTGATCATCTGGTCCCAGGTGGTCGGCGGCTGCGGCACCAGGTCCTTGCGGTACCAGAGCAGCTGGACGTTGGTGTTCTTCGGCGCGGCGTACAGCTTGTCCTCGTAGCGGGCGGTGTCCAGCGGCCCGGCGAGGGTGCCCTGCTCGACCTCGGCCTTGTCCTGGCCGGTCCACTCGCGGATCCAGTCGGCGCTGGCGAACTCCTGGGTCCAGGTGACATCCAGACCGAGCAGGTCCATGCCGGTGTCCTCGGCGGCCAGCCGACGCACCATCTGCACGCGTTGCTCGTCGGCCTGTCGGGGCAGCACCCGGTAGGCGATCTTGTACCGCCCCTGGGCCTGCGCGTTGCAGTCGTCGACGACCTTCTGCAGGTTCTGTTCGGGCGGGTAGTACAGGTTGAGCGTCGGTGGGCCACCAGCGTCACCGGAACCACAGGCGGCCAAGGGCGCCACCAGCGTCAACACGGCGGCAGCCGCCACCACGCGGACCCGTGGTCGCCGTCGACGTCGGGCCTCGTCAGGGTCGTTCATCACCCCTCCCCTCTTGTCGGCCAGCAGCCGGGAGAAGGCACCGTGCCCCGGCGCACGGCGAGACGGTCGGGGCGCTGGGCCAGCGGCGCGGCAACCCCGGACGTTTCGTGGCCTTCACACTGCCCGAGCTGGGAAGTCACGAAACCTGCGCGAGACCCGACGCCGCTGGACCGGGGGTGGCGAGGCGCGGTGTGCGGGAGATCACCACAGCGCCGGCCCGGCGGCGAGCAGGTTCGCCGCCGGGCCGGGCATCCTGGGACGGTGCTAGCCCGTTTCAAGGATCTCTGTCTGGACGCCGCCGACCCGCACGCCCTGGGTGCCTTCTGGGGGCGGATGCTCGACGCCGAGGTCGTGGACCTCGGCGACGGCGACACTCGCCTGGACCCGCGCTCCGCGCGCTCGAACGCCGAGTCGATCTGGGTGAACCGGGTGCCGGAGCCGCGTACCGGCAAAACCCGCGTACACCTGGATCTGCGGTTGGCCGGCGCGGAGCCGGCGGCGCTGCTCGCGGCCGGTGCCCGGCTGCTTCGCGAACCGGACGGGGAGGTCGGCTGGTGGGTGCTGGCCGACCCGGAGGGCAACCCGTTCTGCGCCTTCCCGGCCCGGGACGGCGCCCGACCGGGCCTCTTCGAGCTGGTCGTGGACGCGGCCGACCCGGCCGCCCAGGCTGCCTGGTGGACCGGCGTGGTCGGCGGCACGGTCGAGTACGGGTCGGGTAACGCGTCGGTGGTCGGCGCGGCCGGGTTCCCCTGGGACCACTGGGTGTTCAACGGGGTGCCCGAGCCCAAGACCGTCAAGAACCGGCTGCACTGGGACGTCGACCTGGTCGACCCGGAGCCCATGGCGCTGATCGAGGCGGGCGCGACGCTGCTGCGGGAGCCAATTGACGAGGCCCACTGGTGGTGGGTGCTGGCCGACCCGGAGGGCAACGAGTTCTGCGCCTTCGCGCCGCGTCCCATCGGGTGAGCGAACGACTACCCAGCGCGCGCACCGTCGACTAGCGTCTTCCTAGCGCCGCAGCCAACGCGTTCGCCGCCGACGTCGACACGCCTCTGGCCGACCCCAGCCTGCCCGATCGGTTGGTAATCGCGGGAACGTCCCACCGCCGCTCCCGCGGTTCGGCAGGATCGTCCCAACGAGGAGGTGCCGTCGTGCAGGACACCCGCGCTCTCGCCCTGACATTCGAGGTGAGCGGCCTGCCACCGGTCAAGACCGAAGCGTTGTCCATCTTCGCCGCCGGGCACCGGCAGGCGACGAGGGTCCGCACCCTGCTCCAGGCCGCCCTGGCAGCGGCCCAGCGCACCGGCTGGACGCCGTTGCCCGGGCCGGTCGAGGTCGACCTGGTCCTACGCTGCCCGCCCGGGCACCGCACGGCCGACGCCAGCACCCTGCTGGGCGGCGTCTGCGCGGTGCTGCAGGACAAGAAGCGGGTGTCCAGCATCGGCCTGGCCCACCTCGGCGTCCTGGTGGACGTCGCCCTCTACGACGACGACCGGCAGATCCGCCGGTTGTCGTACCAGGAGGAGCCGGCGGAGGACTTCTCGTATCAGGTGCGGGTCGCCGCCGTACCGACCGGGGTTTGACCGACGGCTGCGGTGGGGTACCGCGGACGCCGACGAAGGGAGCACCGATGTCGGAGCCACATGTCACGCTCGACCCGCGCGGGCTCGACCCCGTGCAGCAGAAGCTGCGCGGCCCGCTGGAGGACCAGCTGACCTCGGCGCTCCAGGCAGCGATCGAACGGGTCCGCGGCGGCTACGCCGGCGAGCCGGTCGAGCAGGTCTGCCAGCGACTGTTGGACGAGACGCGGTCCGGGCTGCATCCCGACATCGCGGCCGGCTTCAACCCGGACATGGACGAGTTCTGCCGGGTGGCGGTGGCCATCGTCCGCGGCGGCAAGGTCTCCTGAACCGGAAACCCCGCCTCCGCGGCGCAGGTCAGTATCGGCCGAGCTGGGCGTACGGGCTGAGCACGATGCGCGGCGAGGCCGTCGGGTCCAGCCAGTTCAGCACGTCGACCAGGTTGTCGTGGGAGAGGGACACGCAACCGGCGGTGGCGTTGCCGGCGCTGGTGCTGAACTGGTGCAGGAAGATGCCGCTGCCCGCGTTCGGGATCGGCGTCGGCACGTTCGGCGCCATGTTGTAGGTGATGACCGCGAAGTGCGTGTACGCGGGCACCTCCGTCCACAGCGCCTCGCTGGCCCCGCCCGGGTGGGTCGAGCTGTGCTGGAAGGTGTTGTACCGCGACGACGACGGGTTCTCGTTCCACCAGTCGCCACTGACCAGCCGGTGGTACGGGTACCGCATGCCCGGGTTCGCCGCGATGCCGTACATGGTCGGGCCGATCGAATAGACACCGGTGGGCGTGGTCGGCACACCCTCCACGTGGTTGTCGCTGAAGCCCTCTGAGCCGATCCGTGCGGGCAACGACGCCGAGGCGGGCTGCCAGCGACCCCTGATCTTCACGTACGCCTCAAGGGTGGCGTACGTGGTGGTGTAGCTGGCGGAGCTGACGATGAGCACCTGCTTCGTCTGCGGCGGCAGGGTGGTCAGCCGGGCGGCCAGGTTGCGGCGCGGCAGCGTCGGCCGGGTGGATCGGGGAACCGGCGCCGTGCCCCAGGCCGGCGCCAGCGGCCGGCTCGCGCCGAGCGCGGGCGCCGCAGGGGCGAGCACGGCCGGCACCGCGAGGCCTGCGGCGGCACCGAGCAGGAGGGATCTGCGCTTCATTCCATCATCCTGACAGTCGGCCCGGCTCGCGTCTGTCCCGCTCGCCGGGGGTGGTCGTTTGGGGGCGTGGTCAGGGCCGGGTCCGCAACTACCCGGCCCTGACCTCCGGCGGACCGGCAGGGAAGCGGACAGCTCCGGCACCCCGTCGCACGCGCGTGCGTGGCACGACGCCTCGCGGCTCGACGGAGCGAGCCGGCCGCTCCGCACTCAGCTCCACGGTGCCCACCCGCCGGACGCCGGTGCGCCCCCGGCACACCCCGAGAGGCCGTGAGCGCCGGCCCAGGTTAGGCGCGCCACGACGGGCCGGACAAGGCGCGGCGAACCGCCAGCGGCGTGACTGATCTCAAGGTGGAAAAGCGGCATGTCGGCGTAACGCGACCATGATCGCTGGCGCTGTTCGGCTTTTGGACGGTCAGAAGTGCCGCAGCAGATCGCGGAACTCGGCCAGCCGCAGAACGCCCGCGTCGGTCGGGTCCAGTTCGTCGTCCTCCAGCACCCAGGTGTTCTCGTTTGGAATGAACACCGCGTTCAGTCCGGCCGCCCGGGCCGGCAGGATGTCCGACTTCGGGGAATTGCCGATCATCCACGCGCCGGCCGGGTCGAAGCCGTGCTCCCGGATCAGCCACCGATACGTGTCGACCTTCTTCTCGGCGACGATGTGCGCGGCCCGGAAGTGGTGCAGCAGCCCGCAGGCGTCCAGCTTGCGCTGCTGTTCCACCTGGTCGCCCTTGGTCAGCAGCAACAGCTCGTGCCGACCGGCCAGCTCGTCGAGCGCGTCGGCCACCCCGGGCATCAACTCGACCCGGTGCTCGACCAGGGCCACCGCCAGCCGGTCGATCTCCTGACGCTCGGCGTCGGTGGCCGGCCGCTCGCGCAGCCGCTCCAGGCACTCCGCGAGGCTGCGCAGGAAGACCTTGCTGCCGTAGCCGTGCGCCACCGCGTTGGCCCGCTCGATGTCGTCGAGGATCGCCCGGGTCTCGGCCCGGTCCAGAGTGGGATGGTCGAGCCAGCCCAGGAAGTCGTCGATCACCCGCTCGAAGACGACGTTGTTCTCCCAGAGGGTGTCGTCCGCGTCGAAGACCAACACCTGCGCCTGCCGCCGGGCCATCGCGTCCACCGTCATGCCGCCACCTCCTTGTGATCAGCTCCTCCGCCGATCCGGGACTCTAGGACGTATCGCGCGGCGAACCCAGCGACTTTCCGCCCCGCCGGTCAGGGCCACCGCAGCAACCGGTCCGCGATCATCGCCTCCCGTTCCTCCTGCGCCTCGGGGCGCAGCCGACCGCCCCTGGTGAGCATCACCACGCCGTGCAGCAGACTCCAGCCCACCTCGGCCAGGGTGTCCGGGTCACGCCCCTCGGCCAGTGGGGCCAGGGCCGCCCGCAGCTCCGCGAAGACGGCCCGGGGCGCGGCCGGCACACCATCCACGCCGAGGGCAAGGTCGGGGGTCAGCGCGAGCATCGCGTCGTAGACCTCCGGATTCGCGTACGCGAAGTCGAGGTACGCGCTCACCACCGCCGGCCAGGCCCGTTCCGTACCTTCGGTGGCCTCGGCATGACCTTCGGTGGCCTCCGCGTGAGCCTCGGCCAGGTCGGCGGCCAGGTCGGCGAAGGCGCACACCGCGACAGCGGCGAGCAACGCCTCCTGATCGGCGAAGTGCCGGTAGAGATCCCCGACGTCGATCTCGGCCCGCTCGGCCAGCCGCCGGGTACTCACCCCCGTCCAGCCCTCGGCCTCGGCCAACTCCCGAGCGACCGTGACGATGAAGTCACGTCGGTCCTCTTCGGTGGCGCCTTCGGTAGGTGCGGACACGCCCACGAGCGTAAGTCGAGGACACCAGACGTAGCGGCGCGGTGACGGATTGGTGACTGTGCGGTGCCCGTTCAACGCGCAGGTCAGGACGCCTGACCCGATGATCGTGCTCGATCCTGGATCCAGTGGCCTCGCAACACCTTGGGTTCAAGTGGTTGTTGCAACGGGGTGGATTCTCGTGAGGATGAGGAGTCATGCCGGGGCAGAGGTTGTCGTCCGCGGAGCGGGCGCA
>NZ_JBEXIK010000069.1:0-26257 GCF_040608515.1 Micromonospora sp. NPDC005173 | reverse complement strand
GAACTCACCGGCCTCCTCCTGCAAGCCTGCGACGCCGACTGGGACCGCGTCATCCCCGTCGCCGACCGCAAGGGCCACGACCGCCGCTACTCCCTCGACATCAGCAAAATGCACGACGAACTCGGCTACAGCCCCAGCATCGACCTCGACCACGGCCTCGCCGACACCGTCCGCTGGTACCAGGAAAACCGCGCCTGGTGGGAACCCCTCAAGACCACCCCCACCGCATGACCCGACCACTCCTCACCGGCGCCGGCGGAATGCCGGCGCCGGTGAGCTGAGTTCCAGCGGACTGTCAGGCACCACGCCGTCTGTCGCGGCGTCCAGCGTCCGGTCAGCGGCCCCCGGCGCGGAAGACTTCCGCGACCGTACGGAGCACGACCTTGACGTCCAACCACAGCGACCAGTTCTCGATGTAGTAGTTGTCGAACCGCGCCCGGTCGGAGATCGGCGTGTCGCCGCGCAGGCCGCTGACCTGGGCGAGACCGGTGAGCCCGACGGGTACGCGGTGGCGCGCCGCGTAGTTCGGGTACTCGGCGGAGAACTTCTCCACGAAGTAGGGCCGCTCCGGCCGCGGCCCGACCACGCTCATGTCGCCGCGCAGGATGTTCCACAGCTGGGGCAGCTCGTCCAGCGAGGTCCGACGCATGAACCGGCCGATCGGCCCGACCCGCCGGTCGTGCGCGATGGACCAGTTGGTCTGCGACTCCTGCTCGTTCACCGGACGCATCGACCGGAACTTGATGACCTTGAACGGCTTGCCGTACCGGCCGATCCGCTCCTGATAGAAGAAGATGCCCCGGCCCCCGTCGATGAACGTGGCGATGGTGCAGAGCAGCAGCACGGGGCTCAGCAGGATCAGTGCGACAGCGGCGAACAGCATGTCGGACGCCCGCTTGATGGCCCACCGCGGACCGGTCAGCGAGATGTCGCCGATCTTGACGATCGGGAACGCGCCGATGTGGTCCGGGTAACCACTGTGCGAACGGGAACCCCACAGGCGCGACACCGCCCAGAGGTCACAGTGGGAGCTGCGGGGACGCAGCAGGGTCTCCATGAGCGTGGACTCGTCGCAGTCCGGGTCGGCGATGACCAGGACCTCGCATTCCAGCAACCGCACAAGGTGGTCGAGGTCGGACAGCGTGCCGCTCAACGGAAGCACCCCGGTGCCCTCGCGGGACGGAGCGTCGACGCAGCCGACGAACCGCAGACCGTACTGCGGGTAGCGGCGCAGCAGTCGGGCGAGTTCGACACCGATCGGCCCACCGCCGACGATGATCGCGTTGTGCTCCGCCCACCGCCGCTTGCGGGACAGGACGGTGAACGCCCTGCTGGCCGCGCGCCCGAGGATCACGAGCGCCGCCGACAGCGCGACACCCCGCATGAACCCGCCCACGTACGCCACCGAGGAGTGGCGCTCCGCCGCGATGATGGCCACCACTGCGGCGGAGGCGAGCAGTCGCCCACCGAGGCTCGGCAGTTCGTCCAGAATGCTCACGTGACGGCGGGGCCGGTAGAGACCGCCGACCGCGAAGAAGGCCACCGTCAGGACGGCGTTGGCCAGGGTCCCGCGCCAGTAGTTGTGCGTCAGCAGCAGCGGAGCGACCAGCGCGACGGCGTCGACGGGCGCGATCATCATCCACGCCCGCAGCCACCGGGTCCGCGACGAGGTGCTGGACCTGGCGTACGGCAGGACGGCGGTCGTGCTGAGGCCGGCCGCCTCTGCATGGGCCTCCGGCTCCCGGGCTTGAACGACGGGTGGGGCACCGTAGTGACGGGCCCCGTCGCCCGGAAGGCTGGACTGCCCTTCGCCGACGTGCGGCGTGGGCGAATGGCTGGTCGCCGATTGGCCTGACATGTGTGGACCTCCCCGTGAACGCCCCGGTCAGACATCACGACCAGAAGGGCGACCGAACTTTACGATCGGCAGGGGCGCGCCACCATGGCCAGCAAGCCAGTTCCTTGTCCTACTTTGCGGCGGACAGAATCTCCGGCACGTTGTCATTGCGCACCGCGTTGAACACCCGCGTGGCCTTTTCCTTGTCGGCGAGGACGACGCTCTCGTTGCCGATCTGACCCGTGCCCTTCGTGGGGCAGGTGAGGAACGTCAGGTTGCCGCTGCGCAGTTCGCGAAGCTCGGCCGCGAGGTCCAGCAGGTTCAGGGACTTGTCCACCGCCACCGCGTCCGCCGTCGCCTTGACGAAGGAGTTCAGCTTGGCCGGGTTGGCGAGCGTCCCGCCCGACGCCGCCTTGTCCAGGATCGCCTTGATCACCTGCTGCTGGTGGCGGATCCGGGCGAAGTCGCCATCGGCGAAGGCGTGGCGTTCGCGTGCGTAGTCGAGCGCCGCTGCCCCGTCCATCTTCTGCGGGCCGGCGTTGAACGTCCGGCTGCCGTTGAGCGCGTACAGCGTGGTGAAGCCCTTCTCCACGTCCACGTTGATGCCACCGAGCGCGTCGACGATCTCCTTGAAGCCTCCGAAGTCGACCATCGTCACGTGGTCGACGCGGACGCCGGTGAACTTCTCGACGGTCTGCACCATCAACGGAACGCCACCCCACGCGAACGATGCGTTGATCTTCGCGTCCCGGCCACCCCGTCCCTGCGGGGACTTTGGCACGTTCACCCAGGTGTCCCGAGGGATCGAGATGAGCTGCGCGCTCGACCGGTCCTTCGGGAGGTGGGCCAGGATGATCGTGTCGGTGCGGGAGCCGGAGTCGTTCTCCGGGTCACGCGAGTCACTGCCGAGAATCATGATGTTCATGGCGCCCTTGGCGGTCTCGACCACCTGCGGGCGCTCGGCCTCCGGCACCTCCCCGAAAGCGTCGACTCGCTCGATCCCGGAGTTGATAGAGCGGAAGTAGAGCCCTCCGGCGACCATTCCGGCACCGCCGAGCAACGCCAGGACCACGAAGGTGATCAGTACGACCTTGCGCCACCGGCGACGCCGCGGAGGCGCCTCCTCGGTCGGCTCCGGTGGCGACTGCGCCTCAATGAACTGAGTCTCGGGCTCCGCGTACTCCTGGCGATACTGCATGGTCGCGATGCTACTAATTGCTGCTCCGGCGCCGTACCCCCCGTCCGTGCCATACGGGTCCATTTCCGGACCGAAAATTTCTTCGACCATCGGTCACGTGAACCTGGTATGAAGCTGCCGTGGACGCCACTCAGTTGCGCCGAGCCATCGCCCGTACTCCCCTCGCACCCGTCGCTGCCTTCCCCAAGCGGCTTGCCCGGGTCGCCCGCCACGATGCCAAGGTGCTCCGCATCTCGGCCCGGTGGCTGGTCACCTCTCGGGAGCACCACAACTACACGTACGAGCTGACCAAGCTCAGCCGCCACCACCTGTCCTGGTTCGTCAGCGTGGTCTGCGACCGGCCCGTCAAGGAGGTCCGCGGGTGGCTCGACGAGATCGAGTCAGACCACGCGCTGCGCCAGCACATCGAGCAGGCCACCGCCGCTGCCTCCCGCCGTGGCCTCGCGGACAAGCAGGTCCACTACGCCCGGCGGATCGGCTGGTACGCGATCGTGCGGGCCACCCGCCCCGCACACGTGGTGGAGACCGGCGTCGACAAGGGGTTGGGCAGTTGCGTCCTGGCTGCCGCCCTGCTGCGTAACGCGCAGGAGGGCCATCCGGGCCGGGTCACCTCGCTGGACATCAACCCGGAGGCTGGCTACCTGGCCGCCAGCGCGCCCTGGTCCGAGGTGGTCGACCTGGTGATCGGCGACTCGATCGCCTCGATCGGGGCGCTGGACCGCCCGGTCGACCTGTTCCTGCACGACAGCGACCACAGCCGGACCCACGAGAAGCGCGAGTTCGACGCGGTGGAGCCGAAGCTCGCCCCCGGCGCGATCCTGCTCACCGACAACGTCACCAGCACCAACGTGCTCGCCGAGCACGCCGAGCGCACCGGGCGGCGGTTCCTCGCCTACCGGGAGAGCCCCGCCAACCACTGGTACCCGGGCGACGGCATCGGCGTGGCATGGTAGCCGGGTGCGGCTGACATCGATTCACACGTACCCCGTCAAGGGTTGTCACCGGCTCGACCACGACGGCGCGTTCGTGCAGCCGTGGGGGCTGGCCGGTGACCGGCGCTGGATGGTGGTGGACGCCAACGGGGTCGGCGTCACCCAGCGCGAGACCACCCGGCTGGTCGGCCTGCGTGCCACCGTGCGCCCGGGAGGTCTCTCGCTGCGCGCCGACGGGCAGCCCGACCTCGACGTGCCCGAGCCGGCCAGCGGTGAACCGGTCGCGGTGCGCACCTTCCGCAACCGGAAGCTTCCCGTTCCCGCGCTGCCGGCCGGCCCGGCGGCCGACGCCTGGCTCGGCGCGCTGCTCGGCCGGCCGGTCCGGCTGGTCTGGCTGGCCCGGCCGACCCGCCACCTGGCCGCCGCCGACCGCGAGCACGACACCGGTGACCAGGTCAGCTTCGCCGACGCCTACCCGCTGCTGCTGGCGAACGCCGCCTCCCTCGACGCGCTCAACGGCTGGCTGGCCGAGGCCGGGGAGGAGCCGGTGCCGATGGCCCGGTTCCGGCCCAACCTGGTGGTCGAGGGGGCAACGGCCTGGGCCGAGGACGACTGGGTCGGCCGGTCGATGCGCATCGGCGACCTGCGGTTCCGCGCCGCCGGGCCGTGCGACCGCTGCGTGGTGACCACCACCGACCAGGAGACCGGGATACGCACGAAAGAACCGCTGCGCACACTCGGGCGGTATCGCAACGTCCAGCAGAAGCTCCTCTTCGGCCTGAATCTGGTACCGGTCGACAGTGGACCGTTGGCCGTCGGCGCCCCGCTCGTCATCGAGCCCTGACCGGCTGCGCTGCTCCGGGAGCGCACCGGTCACCGTCCGTCGATGCTGTCTTAGTTTTGGCTTAGCCGGCTTGTCCGGCCCCTCACGGGTCCGGCAGCATCGCCGTCGTGACGGACGGAAGCGCTCCCGGCGACGTCGACATCGAGCTTGACCTGGATCGGGCTCCGGACGACCGGCCCGCGCCTTCGTCCGGCCCGGTGCCCTGGCTGGTCGCCACCGGCGTCACCATCCTCGCGGCGGCGCTCGGGCTCACCCTGACGCTGCGATCCGGCTCCGCCCCGGCCTGCGCCGCCGGCCGCACGCTCGCCGCCGCGCCGCCCACCGGCACCGCCACACACAGCGGCAAGGCGACCTTCTACGACTCGAACGGTGCCGGCGGCAACTGCTCGAACCCGGCCGCGCCGGCCAACCGGCTCTACGTCGCGCTCGGTCCCATGGAGTACGCCGCCGGCGCCGCCTGCGGCGGATTTCTCGACGTGACCGGCCCGAAGGGCACCGTCCGCGTCCTGATCATGGATCAGTGCCCGGAGTGCGCGCCCGGACATCTCGACCTGTCCCGGGAGGCGTTCGCCCGGATCGCCGACCCGGTCAAGGGCCTCGTCCCGGTCACCTACCGCGCGGTGGTCAACCCGCCGCTGCCCGGCCCGCTCACCTTCCGCATCAAGGAGGGCGCGTCGCAGTGGTGGTTCGCCGTCCGGGTGGGCAACCACGGCAACCCGCTGCGCGCCGTCGAGGTCCGGCAGGGTGACAGCGGTCCGTGGCGGACGGCCGTGCGCCAGGACTACAACTACTGGCTGATCGCCTCCGGCGCGGGCGCCGGGCCGTTCAGCATCCGGGTGAGCGACGTGTACGGGCACCGCGCCACCGTCGCCGGCATCCGGATGGCACCCGGCCAGGTGCAGACCAGCGCGGTCCGGATGTACGCGACCGGCGCCGCGGCGGCCACCCCGCGCCCGCCCGCCTCGGCGCGGCCGTCCGCCACCCGAGCAGGGGGTACGCCGACACCGGCCCGGCGCCCGGTCGAGGTCGCGAGGGCGAGCGCGCCGGCCGCCGAAACGCCGTCGACCCGCCCGGCCGGGGCCACGGCCCGCTGGTGCGGCTGACCGGTCAGTCGGTCGTCGTCAGGTCGAGCCACATCAGGATCTCGTCCCGGTCGTCACCGGGCGCCAGCCGCAGAGCGCCCGGCAGCCTGCCGATCTCGCGGTATCCCAGGCGGCGGTAGAACGCGTCCAATCCCAGCCCGTCCCGCACCGTCACGTGCAGTGCCTCGTGGCCCAACTTCCGGCCCAGCCGGGCGGCCTCGCGCATCAGCGCCGAGCCGTACCCGGTGCCCTGGGTGTCCGGGTGGACCATCACCCGCTTCAGCACGCACCAGTGCGCCTTGAGCGGGAACCGGTTGTCACTGAAGATCAGCACGGCGACCAGGCGGTCACCGGCGTACCCGACCAGCAGCCGGTCCGGCCCGTCGGCGATCCCGGCGAAGGTCGGGTCGGCGGTGGCATGGACGTCGGTGGCGGTGACCGGGGGCACGAAGCCGACCGCGCCGCCGGCGTTGGTGACGTCCACCCAGAGGGCGACGATCTCGGCGCGCAGCTGCGGGGTCAGGTCGGGATCGAGGACGAAGTGCAGGCTCACGGCACCCATCCTGACCGCGCGAGCACCTGATCGGCCCGAGGTGTGCTCCGATCAACAGCGCGGGCCCCGAGCGCTCACGTGTGGCTCAATCGTGCGGGAGGGGGGACTCGAACCCCCACGTCCAATAGGACAATAGGACCTAAACCTACCGCGGCTGCCGTTACGCCACTCCCGCCAACCTGCTGATTCTAGAGCGTCTGGCTACGGCGGTGTCACCTCGGTGATGTTGCGCGCGGCGGCGGCCGCCGTGGCCAGCGCCTCGGGCGTGTACTTGTATCGGACCATTCACAGATAGTGACGGCCCGGTACGACAGTCAGTCCAGGCCGAGGTCGCGGCGGAGTTTGGCGACGTGCCCGGTGGCCTTGACGTTGTAGAACGCGTGCTCGATCTTGCCGTCGGCGTCGATGACGAAGGTCGAGCGGATCACGCCGGTCACGGTCTTGCCGTACAGCTGCTTCTCGCCGTACGCGCCGTACGCGTTGAGCACTGCCTTGTCCACGTCCGAGACCAGAGGGAAGGTGATCGCGTCCCGATCGCGGAACTTCGCCAGCTTCTCCGGCTTGTCGGGGGAGATGCCGACCACCTCGTAGCCGGCGGCCTGGAGGGAGGCGAGCGAGTCGCGGAAGTCGCAGGCCTGCTTGGTGCAGCCCGGGGTCATCGCCGCCGGGTAGGCGTAGAGGACCACCTTGCGGCCTCGCAGGTCGGACAGGGTGAGCTGGTCACCGGTGTCGGTGGGGAGGGTGAACTCGGGGGCGGGGTCACCGGGAGTGAGGCGGTCAGGCGCGGTCATGGCCCGACCCTACCGCCGGGCCGGCCGGTGCCGCCGCTGCCGACGCGCCAGCGCGGCGACGGTCCTGCCCCTGCGCCGTACCTCCAAAGGTGATCAAGAACATGCGTTGTTGCCAAACTCTGGCAACAACGAGGTATGGGAAATAGGCTGACCCCGCCGGCCCGTACGGGCCCGCTGACGCGTGGGAGGTCGCGTGGAAACCCTGGCGATGCACATCTCGAACGGGATCATCGATGGTCCCGTCGCAGCGGTCTTCGCGGCGCTGGCCCTCGCCGCGCTCACCGGCTGCGTCCTGCGCGGCCGGCGCGACCTGGACGACCGGCTGGCCCCGATGGCCGGCCTGGTGGCCGCGTTCATCTTCGCCGTCCAGATGCTCAACTTTCCGATCTTCACGGCCGGGGTGAGCGGCCACCTGCTCGGTGGCGCGCTCGCCGCGATGCTCGTCGGCCCGTGGGTCGGCGCGCTCTGCGTGGCCGTGGTGCTGGTCGTGCAGGCGCTGATCTTCGGTGACGGTGGCGTCGCGATGCTCGGCCTCAACATCACCAACATGGCGCTGCTCGGCACCGCCGCGGCGTACCTGCTGATCGCGGTGCTGTTGCGGGTGCTGCCCCGTACCCGGGCCGGCCTGGCCGTGACCGCGTTCGTCTCCGCGATGCTCAGCGTGGTGGTCGCGTCGCAGGGCTTCGTCCTGCAGTACTGGCTGGGCGGCACCACCGACCTGGGCGGCAACCTGGCCGGCCTGGCCGGAACCATGGCCGGGGCTCACCTGCTGATCGGCATCGGTGAAGGCCTGATCACCGCGACGACCGTGCTCACCGTCGCGAAGGTGCGCCCCGATCTCGTCTACGCGTTGCGCGGGCTGCGGTCGACGTCCGCGCCCGCCGTCCCGGTCGTCGGAGGTGTCCGGTGAAGAATCGTTCCTGGGGTTTCCTGGTCGGCGGGCTGCTGGTCGCCCTGCTGCTGGCCGGGGTCGTGAGCAACTACGCCTCGTCCCACCCGGACGGGTTGGACTCGTCCCTGCTGAAGGGCTGCACCGTCGACGCCGATGACAACATAATCGGCGGAAGCTGCCCGGCCCAGCAGACTCGGGACCACGAGTTGGGGGACAGCCCGCTCGCCGACTACGGCGTGCGGGGAGTGGGCAATGACTTCCTCTCCACCGGCCTCTCCGGGGTGCTCGGGGTGCTGCTGACCTTCGCGATCGGTGCCGGCGGCTTCTGGCTGCTGCGCCGCCGTGGCACCACGTCGACCCCGGGTGACTCGGCGACGTCCGTCGAGGGCGCGGCGCCGGCCGAGGGTGACGCGGCGACGTCCCGCGCCGGCGCGGCCGGCTGAGCGACGAGTACGCGGATGGGTGCCGGTCACGGGCACGTGCTGTACCGGGAGTCGGACTCTCCCGTGCACCGGCTCCCGCCCGAGGTCAAGATCGTGGCGATGGTGGTCTTCACCATCGCCGTGGTAGCCACCCCGCGCGCGGCGTTCTGGGCCTTCGGCGCGTACGCCCTGCTGGTGGCGGCGGTGGCGGCGCTGGCCAGGGTGGGGCCCCGGTGGCTGCTCAGCCGGGCACTGATCGAGGTGCCGTTCGTGCTGTTCGCCGTGGCGCTGCCGTTTCTCGGCGCCGGTGAACGGGTCGACGTGCTGGGCCTGCGACTGTCCGAGGACGGGTTGCACGGCGCGTGGAACATCGTGGCCAAGGGCACCCTGGGCGTCCTCGCCTCGCTGCTGCTCGCCGCGACCACCACCACCCGGGACCTGATCGTGGGGCTGGACCGGCTGCACTGCCCGCAGGTGCTCACCCAGATCGCCACGTTCATGCTGCGCTACCTCGACGTGCTGGTCGGCGAGGCGCGGCGGATGCGGGTGGCGCGGATCTCGCGGGGTGACGACCCGCGCTTCCTGTGGCAGTTGCGCGGCTTCGCCGCCGGGATCGGGGCGCTGTTCCTGCGGGCCTTCGAACGCGGTGAGCGGGTCTACCTGGCGATGCTGTCCCGGGGCTACACCGGGCGGATGCCCGCGGTGTGGCAGGGCGATGGCGCGGCGACCGCCGGTCAGTGGCTGGTCGCGGCGACCGTGCCGGTGTTGGCGGCCTCCATCGCCGCCACCGCCGTCGTGCTGACATGATCGGTGCCGTGCAGACCGCTGTCTCGCTGGACGTTCGTGGCGTTAGGTACGCGTACCCGGACGGGCATGTGGCCCTGCACGGGGTGGACCTGACGGTGCCGCGTGGCGACCGGGTGGCGCTGCTCGGGCCCAACGGCGCCGGTAAGACCACGCTGGTGCTGCACCTCAACGGCATCCTCACCCCGACCGAGGGGAGCGTGAGCGTCGGCGGGCTGACCGTCACGACGGACCGGGCCACCCTCGCCGAGGTGCGCCGCCGGGTAGGCATCGTCTTTCAGGACCCGGACGACCAACTCTTCCTGCCCACGGTGGCGGAGGACGTCGCGTTCGGGCCGGCCAACCTGGGCCTGCGCGGGGCGGAGCTCGCCGCCCGGGTGGACGAGGCGCTCGCCGCGGTGGGGATGAGCGAGCACCGGGACCGGGCGCCGCAGCACCTCTCCTTCGGGCAGCGCCGCCGGGTGGCGGTGGCCACCGTGCTCGCCATGCACCCGGAGATCCTGGTGCTGGACGAGCCGTCATCGAACCTGGACCCGGCGGCCCGCCGCGAGCTGGCCGAGATCCTGCGCGAGCTGCCGGTGACCCTGCTGATGGTGACGCACGATCTGCCCTACGCAGCCGAGCTGTGCGAACGCGCAGTGATCCTGGACGCCGGCCGAATAGTCGCCGACGCCCCCACTCTCGACCTGCTGACCGACCCCACGCTGCTCGCCCGCCACCGCCTGGAACTTCCCTACGGCTTCGCGCCTCGCCCCTGACCTGCGGGCGGGTGCGGGTCAGGTCTGGGCGGGGGCGGGGGCGGGGGTTCGGGAGGCAGCGCGTAGCCGGAGGACGCCGGCGGTGGTTGCGCCGGCGCCGGTGATCAGCACCAGCGTGACCATGATCCGGGCGTACTCGGCCGGCCAGGGGACCGGGGCGATGGAACGGGCGAACACCGCGGCGTTGGCCACCCCGGCGAAGAGGGCCAGACAGGCCCCGGCCAGCGCCACCGCGAAGTCGGCGGCGGGGCGGCGGGCCAGCGCGTAGCAACCGGCGGCGATCGCGCCGAGGCCGGTGAGCAGCGACCAGACCTGCCCGGACAGCAACCCGACCAGAACACCGCCCACGCCCTGGGCGCCGGCGTCCAGTTCCCGGCCCACCGGGTACAGCACGGCGACCGCGCCGCCAGCGATGAGCAGCGCGCCCAGCGCGGACAGCGCCCGTGCGCCGGCCGGCGCGGCGGCGACGAGCAGGCCGAGCGCACCCACCGCGAGCACCCCGACGATGGTCACCGCCCACCAGGTGTACGCGTCCGGCGGCGGCACCCAGTCCAGCGTGCCGCGGATCTGCGCCGGGTCGCCTCCGTCGCGCAGCGGGATCGTCCAGTCCCGGACCCGGTGCTCACGATCCGGCGCGGCGCGGACGGCGTCCGGCGGTGCCGACTCCCGCCACAGCGCGCGCTGGTCGTGCCAGCGGGCCGTGGTCCCGTCGGCGATCCGCTGCCAGGACGGCGCTGCCGCCGGGTCCGCCTCGGCGGGCAGTGTGGTGTCCCCGGCGATCGTGCGGTTCAGGTACGTGGCGGGGGACCGGCTGTTCTCGAACACCCCGTCCGGGCCGATCCGCAGGTACGGCTCGCCGGAGTAGCCGATCACCTCGATTGGGCGGCCGGTGCGGTTGGTCAGCTCCAGTCGGGCGCCCGCCTCGATCACCCGTACCTCCAGCCCGGGTCGGGCGGGGGCGACGCCGGTGGTCCGGGTCCGGTAGTCGGTGCCGTCCGGGGCGTCCGCGCCGTGCGCGGCGGCCGGTGCCGCGGTGAGCAGGGTTGCCGCGCAGGCGGCGGTGGCGACCAGGCCGGCACGGGCCAGCAGGGTACGGATCACTAGCCGGCCGCCGCCACGGCCGCGGTGAGGCCCTGCGGGCTGCGGTCGGCGAGCGGCTGACCGTTGACCAGGATGGTCGGCGTGCCGGTGACGTCGTCCCGGCTGGCCTCGTCGGTGACGTGCTCGGTCCACGTCCGGTACGTGTTGTCCTTGACGCAGCCGGCGAACGAGCCCCGGTCCAGCCCCACGCCGGTGCCGATGTCGATCAACTCGTCGTCGCTGAGCCCGGCGCTGCCCTCCGGTGGCTGCTTGTCGAAGAGCGCCTTGGCGTACTCGCGGAACTTGCCCCCGGCGGCGGCGCAGCCGGAGGCGGCCGAGGAGCGGGTGGAGTAGTCGGTGGTGGAGAAGCGGTTGAGGTACGCCACCGGGTGGTAGACCAGCGTCGCCTTGTTCTCGGCCACCAACTGCTCCAGGGTCGCCCCGCTGGTCTGCTCGAACTGCTTGCAGGCCGGGCAGAGGAAGTCCTCGAAGATGTCGACGGTGACCGGCCCGCCGCCGGTGACGATGCCGGTGCCGTCCGCGTTGGCGCCGGGCGGGGTGGTGAAGTCGTCCGAGCGCTGGCTGGACCAGACGCTCCAGCCGATCAGGCCGGCGATGACCAGCACGGCGACGGCGGCGGCGGAGACCCAGAGCGTGCGCCGGCGGCGCCGTTCGCGGGCCAGTTGCTGGCGGACCACCCGGGCCGCGTCACGCTGCCCCTTGCGACTACTCATCCTCGTCCTCCACGGCGGGTTCACCGGACAGCCACCCGTCCACCGAGACGGGCGTACGCGGCCAGATCAGGAGAAAACCGGCCAGCACCAAGAATCCCAGGTCGCGCAGGATCTCCGGGAGGTAACTCGGTGCCTGCCCCTCGGCGAGCTGCCCGCCGCTGCCGAAGCAGCCGCAGTCGATGGCCAGGCCACGCGCCCAGGCCGACGCGATCCCGGCGATGAAGACCACCAGCAGTACGGCGGAGACCACCGCGCTGAGCCGGGTGGCCAGCCCGAGCAGCAGGAGCACGCCCAGCGCCAGCTCGACGAAGGGCAGCGCGGCACCGATCACGGTCGCCACGTCGTACGGCATCACCTGGTAGGCGTTGACAGCCCGGCCGGAGGCGGCCAGGTCGCCGACCTTCGACGCGCCGGCGACCAGCCAGACGGCGGCGAGGCCGAGTCGGGCCGCGATGCCGAGCCAGGGCCGGACGGCAGGCCAGCGGCCGGCCCGGGTGGGAGGTGCTGTCACGGTCATTTGTCGTATCGTCCTCGCCGGAAGTTCCCGGCTCAGCCGGTCAAGGCGTCGCCGACCGCCTCGACCAGGTCGTCGCGGGCCCGGGCGACCCGGGAGCGGATGGTGCCCACCGGCACCCCTTCGACGGCGGCGGCCTCGGCGTACGACAGGCCGAGTAGTTGGGTGAGCACGAACGCGGCGCGCCGCTCAGGGCTCAACCGGCGGACCAGGTCGCTGGCGCCGAGCTGGCCGGCCGGGTCCGGGTGCGGTCGGTCGGTGTACGCGTTGGCCGCCAGCCGTTCGTCGAGCCGCCGACGGCGGACCACGGTGCGCAGGTGGTCGGCGCAGGCCCGCCGGGCGATGCCGAGCAGCCAGGTGCGGACGCTGGAGCGCCCCTCGAACGCGGGAAGTGCCCGGAACGCCCGCAGGTACGTCTCCTGGGTCAGATCGTCGGCGCTGTCCGGGTCCACCAGGGCGGCGGCGAAGCGCCAGACCTCGACCTGGGTCAGCCGGACGAACGCGGCCTGGGCGGTCGGGTCGCCGTCGCGCGCGGTCAACGCCCACTCGGTGGCCGGGTCCCGGGCGACGCCACCGGCCGGGTCAGCCGGACCGGCGGCACCGGTGTCACGCGGGACGGGGATCACGACAACCCAGGTTACGCGGCGCGCGGCGTGGCGACAGGGCCCTTCGACCCTGGATGGTCTGCGCCACGTCGGGAACTTTTCCCCACCGTGGGCCGACTACCCCGTCATGACTTGCGACCACGTACGCGCGGCGCTGTCGGCACGGCTGGACGGGGAAGATCCGCAGACGCCGCCGGCGGTGCTGGACGCGCACACCGCCACCTGCGTCGGCTGCCGCGACTGGCTGGCTCGCGCCGAGCAGGTGACCCGGCTGGTCCGGGTGCAGCCGGTGGAGGTGCCCGACCTCACCGCCGCGGTGCTGGCGGCGGTTGCCGCCGATTCCGCGCACCGCAGCCCGGCCGCGGTCCGGCGGGCCCGCCGGCAGGTGCTGCGGATCGCGGTGGCGGTGGCCGCGGTGGCCCAGTTGGTCATCGCGCTGCCGATCCTGCTCGCCGGGCTGGGCGTGTCGGTGGACCCGCACACCAGCCGGGAGATGGCCTCGTTCGACGTGGCGCTGGCGGTGGGCTTCGCGCTGGCCGCCTGGCGGCCCGAGCGGGCCCGGGCGTTCCTGCCGGTGGCCCTGGTGCTGGCGGTCTGCCTGGCCGGCACCAGCGTGGTGGACATCGCCAACTCGACCACCGCGCTGGTGCACGAGGCCGGCCACCTGGCCGCCGTGGTGCAGGCGGGGTTGCTGTGGGCGCTGGGCCGCACCAGCGGGGAGGACCGGCCGCTCACGCCGGCGCTGGCGGCAGGGCGCGGGTGAATGACTCACCCGACTCGGGTCGCCGAGATCCACTCCGGTCGGCGAGCATGGCCAACATGACTGTCGCCCCCCGCCGCTGGCTCGCCCGGTTGGCCGCCACCGCCGGCCTTCTGGTCACCGTCGTCGTCCTCCTGATCACCCCGGCCACCCCCGCCAGCGCCCACGCGGTGCTGCAGAGCACCAGCCCGGCCGCCTCGGCCGTGGTGCCGAGCGGGCCGGCCGAGGTGGTCCTCACGTTCAGCGAGTCGGTGCGCAAGGTTCCCGGCAAGATCCGCGTCATCGCGCCGGACGGCTCCCGGGCCGACCGGGGCGAGCCGAGCTTCGACGGCGCCACGGTGACCATCCCGGTGGACCCGGCCGGTGAGCGCGGCACCTACCTGGTCAGCTTCCGGGTGATCTCCGCCGACAGCCACCCGGTCTCCGGCGCGTTCACATACTCGGTGGGCGCGCCCTCGACGCCGCCGGTCGACTCCGGCGACGACAGCCGGGCCGACCCGGTGGTGGGCGCCGGGGTGAAGGTGGCCCGTTTCCTCGGCTACGCCGGCCTGGTGCTGCTGGTCGGGCCGGCACTGGTGCTCGCCGCGCTCTGGCCGCGACGGCTGTCCCGGCGGGGCCCGGCCCGGCTGGCCTGGACCGGCCTCGGCCTGGTGGCCGTCGCCACCCTCGCCGACCTGTGGCTGCAGGTGCCCTACACCGCCGGAGGCGGCCTCTTCGACGTGACCAGCGAGGGGTTCGGCAGCGTGTTCGGCAGCGCCTTCGGTGCCGCCCACCTGGTCCGGCTCGGCCTGCTGGCGGCCTCGGCATTCCTGCTCCGGCCGCTGCTGGCCCGGCCGTCCGGCCGCACTGACGCGATCATCCTGGCCGTGCTCGGCGGGGCCGCCCTGCTGACCTGGCCGCTGGCCGGGCACCCGGCGGCGTCCCCCGCGCCGGCGGTCTCCGTGGTGGTCGACGCGGTCCACCTGGGCAGCATGGCGGTCTGGCTGGGCGGCCTGCTGATGCTCGGCGGCTTCCTGCTGCGCCAGGCCGACGAGCGCGAGCTGGGCGCGATCCTGCCGATCTGGTCGCGCTGGGCGGCGCTCGCCGTCTCGGCGCTGCTGTTGGCCGGCATCGTCCAGGCGTTGATCGAGGTGGCCACCCTCGACGCCCTGTTCGGCACCACCTACGGGCGGCTGCTGCTGGCGAAGGTCGGGCTGTTCACGCTGGTGATCGCCGTGGCCGCGTACTCCCGGCAGTTGGTGCGCCGACGCACCGCGGCGCAGCGGCCGGTGCCGGTACGCCGGGCGGTCTGGGTGGAACTGGCCGTCACCGTGGTGGTGCTGGGGCTGTCCGCGACGTTGGTGCAGACCACGCCGGCCCGGACCGCCGTGTCCGAGCCGTCCGGCACCCAGGCCGGTCTCTTCTCCACCACCCTGTCCAGCCCGCTCTTCTCCCTGCAGGTCGAGCTGGACCCAGCCGAGCGGGGCAACAACTCGCTGCACCTGTACGCGTACACCAAGGACAACCGGCCACAGCCGGTGGCGGAGTGGCGGGCGACCGCCGCGCTGCCCTCGGCCGGGATCGAGCCGATCGAGATCCCGTTGCTGCCGCTGACGGACAACCACGCCTACGGCGACGTCAGCCTGCCGGCCGCTGGTGACTGGCAACTGCGGGTCACCGTGCGTACGTCCGACATCGACCAGGCCACGGTGACCGCCACCGTGCCCATCCGTTAGAGAGGCTCCCGAATCCCATGACCCGTCTCCGGCGTACCGCAACCGCCGCCACCGCCCTGGCGTTCACCGCCGTCGCCACCGCCGTCCTCGGCTTCGCCGGCCCGGCGTCCGCCCACGTCACGGTGAACCCGAAGGAGGCGACCCAGGGCGGCTACGCACGGGTGGCGTTCCGGGTGCCCAACGAGAGCGACACCGCGTCGACCACCAAGGTGGAGGTGGTGCTGCCGGAGAACGCCCCGGTCGGCTCGGTGTCGACCATGCCGGTGCCCGGGTGGACGGTCGCCGTGGAGAAGCGCAAGGTGGACCCGCCGATCGAGGTGCACGGCAGCCCGATCACCGAGGCGGTGGCCAAGCTGACCTGGACGGCCACCGGCGACGCGGGTGTGAAGCCGGGCCAGTTCCAGGAGTTCCCGGTCTCGATGGGGCCGCTGCCGCAGGTCAACACGATGGTCTTCAAGACCGTGCAGACCTACTCGGACGGCAATGTGTCGCGCTGGATCGAGGAGCCGACGCCGGGCGCTGAGGAGCCGGAGCACCCCGCCCCGGTGCTCACCCTCACCGCCGCGTCGCCGTCGGCGTCGGCCGCGCCCGCCGCGGCGGCCGTCGCCGCGACCGACGACGACGATGACGACGAGGGCGAGGGGGCCGCGGTGGGCCTCGGCGTCGCCGGTCTCGTCGCCGGCCTGGCCGGTCTGGTGCTGGGCGGGCTAGCGTTCGCCCGGACGCGCCGGGAGCCGGTCGCCAAGTCCTGACCCCGTCGCACCCGCTGGCCCGCCGGAGCGATCCGGCGGGCCAGCGTGCTTTCCGGGACCGGAACCGGCCGTGCCGTGGATATCCCCTGATCAGCCGGCGTACGTCGGTAAGGTCTGCCGGGTACCTGGCTACGGAGGGAGACGGAGCGTATGCGGTTCGTGCGGGCGATCGCCGGAGTGTTGCTGTTGGTCATCGGGATTCCGGCGCTGTTCGCCGGTGGCGCGCTCTGGCTGGTGACCCGGCACGCCGACCCCGGGGGGACCTTCGCCGCCCGGTTCGAGACGGTCCGCACACCCGGCCACGCGGTCGTGGTCACCGACCTCGACCGACTGCTGCGGCAGGAGGTGCCGTTCGCCCGTACCGCGCAGGCCCGGCTGCGGTTGGACGCCCGCACACCGGACGGCCCGGCCTTCGTCGGCCTGGCGCCCACCGCCGAGGTGCGCCGCTGGCTGGAGCCGGTCCCGCACGCCTCGGTCCGCCGGGTGGCGCTGGCCCGGGGTCCGTTGCCGGTGCGCATGGACCCGGCCGGCCCGGCCGTCGGTGCTCCGGCCGCCGCGGGATCGTTCACCCCACTGGGTCGCTCGTTCTGGGTACGCGAGGGAATCGGCTCGCTGGAGTGGAGCGCGGACGATCTGGCCGGGGAGCCGATGAGCCTGGTGGTGATGCGCCCGGACGGCGGTGGCGACCTGGCCCTGGATCTGCGCGCCGAGTTGCAGGCGGGCTGGACCGCTCCGGCCACCTGGGGGCTGCTGGCCGCGGGGGTGCTGCTGGTGGTGTGCGCGGTGCTGCTCCTGCTGCGACCGCTGCGGCCACGTGAGGTGGTCTTCGTGGTCGAGCCGGACCAGGTGCCGGTGCTCGCCGGCCGGCTCGGGGTCAGCTCGTTGAGCGGCCTGGGCGCCCCACCCGCCGGGGACGCCGGGGCGGCGCGGCCGCTGCCGGCCGGGCGGCAGCTCACCCCGGTCGGCTCTGGCGCGGGTGAGCGGCCCCGGTCGGCGATCGGCACCGCACCGGCCCGACCGGCCACCCTCGCCGACCTGGACGCGCCGGCCCGGCCGCCGGAGGTGACCTTGAGTCTGGCCTGGCCGCCGACCGCTCCGGAGGCGGCGACGGCTCGGCCGGTGGTGGTGGACGGAACGGCGAGTGGCCCTCCGCGCTGCCGACGCGGAGGGCCACCTTCACCGGGGGATCGGTGCTACCCGAGCGACGCTTGAGGTAGGTGAGACCAGATTAGCGCCGATAGCGGCTACTGGGGAGGTGTGTCCATTTGGTGCGACTTTTCCACCGTGCGGCCCGACCGGACCGGCAGGGTCACCAGCAGCAGCAGGCTGAGCAGCACGTAGCCGTTGCGCAGCACGAAATCCACCGGGTCGTCGGTGCGGACCGGGGCCACACCCCAGTCGTGGAACGACACCACGCCGTAGATGATCAGGGCGGTGATGCCCACCGCGAGCCCGGCCAGCCACCGTCGCCGGCGCACCTCGTCCGGACGGTCGGCGCTCAGGGCCGCGTCCGCGAGCAGCACCACCGCCGGGACGAACCAGTAGATGTGGTGGGTCCAGGTGATCGGGCTGACCATGGCGCCGACCAAGCCGGTCAGGGTCAGGCCGGTTAACGCGTCGCCGGCCCGGGCGGCGCGGACGGCCCGCCACAGCCCGTAGACGGCCACCACGGCGACCACCGCCAGCCACAGCAACTGGTTCGGCTTCTCCGGTGCGCTGAACCGGCTGAGCAGGCCGAACAGGGACTGGTTGCCGGTGTAGTCGGTGCGGCCCACCCGCTCGGTGGCCCACAACTCGTGGGTCCAGAACCGCCACGAGTCGCGGGGCGCGATGGCCGCCGCGAGCAGGGTCGCCGCCGCAGCGGTCGCGCTCGCCACCGCCGCGGCCCGCCACCGGCGGGTGGCCAGCAGGTACACGATGAAGATGCCGGGGAAGAGCTTGAGTGCCGTCGCCAGACCGACGCCGACCCCGGCCCAGCGCCGCGCCTGCGGCACGGCGAACAGCAGGTCGGCCAGGATCAGCACGACCAGCAGCATGTTGATCTGCCCGAAGGTGATCGTCTCGCGGGTGCTCTCCACCGCCAGCACCAGCAGCACGGCGACGGTCAGGGTGAACGCCCGCGGCAGGTTGTGCCGGGCGATCACCGGCAGCACCAGCCACCGGGTGGTCACCACCACGGCCAGCACGGTGAGGACCGTGAAGATCGCCACGGTGGCGCCGAGCCGGATCAGGCCGAACGGCCAGAGCAGCAACGCGCTGAACGGCGGGTAGGTGAAGTACAGCTCACCCTGCACCCGATCCGGCTGGACGTAGTCGTAGAGCGGGTTGCCCGCCGTCCACCAGTCCATCGCGGACATGTAGATCTTCAGGTCGAAGAAGTTGTGCACCAGGCCGGGCAGGTAGAGCGCCGGCAGCACGGCGATCAGGGCCACCACCGTGACCAACCGACGGACCGTACGGCCGCCGGGATCGTCGTCGGTGACGGCTGGCGGTGCGACGGGTTCGGCTGGCACTCCGAAACCCTAGCGGGCTGCTCCGCCGAGAGCGCGCAGCTGCGGGTCGTGGGCTGCGCGTAGTCTGTGCCGGTGGCTGATCTCCTCGTCTGGATCGACTGTGAAATGACCGGGTTGGACCTTGGCAGCGACAAGCTGATCGAGGTCGCGGCACTGGTCACCGATCCCGACCTCAACGTGCTGGGTGACGGCGTCGACGTGGTGATCCATGCCGATGAGGCCGCGCTGGACGCGATGCCGGAGATCGTCCGGACGATGCACGCCAAGTCCGGCCTCACCGAGGAGGTGCGCCGCTCGCCGGTGACCCTGGCCGAGGCCGAGGACCAGGTGCTGGAGTACGTCAGCAGCTTCGTCAAGGATCCGCGTACCGCGCCGCTGTGCGGCAACTCGATCGCCACCGACCGGGGCTTCATCGCCCGGGACATGCCCCGCCTCGACGCGCACCTGCACTACCGCATGATCGATGTCTCGTCGATCAAGGAGCTGTGCCGCCGCTGGTACCCCCGGGTGTACTTCGGCCAGCCGCAGAAGGGCCTGGCGCACCGGGCGCTGGCCGACATCCGGGAGAGCATCCGGGAGTTGGAGTACTACCGCCGGACGATCTTCGTGCCGCTGCCCGGCCCGGACGTGGAGACCGCCAAGGGGATCGCCGCGGAGCTCTGACCCGGGCGCTCGGCCCCGCGCATGGCCGGCACGGTGGTCGGGGGAGCCGGGAACCCGCTGGACGGGGTCCGCCATGGTGTGGCTATTATTGGTCCGCACCCCGCCCGGGGCGATCTACCGGGCGACGGCGGCGTGGTGGCTGTAGCTCAGTTGGCAGAGCACCGGGTTGTGGTCCCGGTTGTCGTGGGTTCAATTCCCATCAGTCACCCCATACGAAAGCCCCCCTCCTTCGAGGGGGGCTTTCGTCGTTTCGGCTGCTCAGGCGGTCGGCGTCGGGGTGGGGGCGCTCCCGTCCGTGGCGCCCGGGGTGGCCGAGGTGTCCGGATCGGCCGGCGGCTCGTACGGCAGGGCGCTGCCCTTGACGTACTCGTCCCAGCTCATGTTCCAGTCAGTCCAGCCGTTGCCGTTCTGGAGCTTGCGCTCGGTGCCCTTGACCGTGATCGGGTCGCCGATCTGGGTGTTCTTGAACAACCAGTCACCGTTGGCCATCGACACGTTCACGCAGCCGTGCGACACGTTCACCCTGCCCTGCTGTCCCTCGGACCAGGGGGCCGCGTGGATGAACTCCCCGCCCCAGGTGAGCCGCTGGGCAAAGTCGATCTTGGTGCGGTAGCCCTCCTCGGGGCCCAACTCCTCCATGGTGTCGAAGACCGTCTTGCGCAGCTTCTCGATCACGACCATGGTCCCGCTGGACGACGGGGTGGCCTTCTTGCCGAGGCTGACCGGAATGGTCTTGATCACGGAGCCGTTCCGGGTCACCGTCATGCGCTTGGTCTTGTTGTCGACCGTCATGACCACCGATGCGCCGATCTTGATGTCCACGCTGAGGTCGGCCCGGCCGTACCAGTTGTCACCCAGCGGCAGGCCGCCGGCCTGCACCCGGTAGGAGACCTTGCTGTCGGCCTTCCAGAACTCCTTCGGCCGGTACCGGATCTCGGTGGGGCTGACCCAGTGCCAGATGCCCTCCTGGGCCGGCGTCGAGGTCACCGTCATCCGGCGCTGTACGTCGTCGCGGTAGTCCTCCGGGATGCCCCGACTGAACTTCACGATCAGCGGCATCCCGACCCCGACCACCTGGTTGTCGCCGAGGAAGCTGCTCACCCGCACCTGGTTGGCCGGCTTGGCCATCGTGGTGAAGGTGCTGGTGGCGGTCGCCGGACGGCCGTCGTCGCCGGTGGCGGTCACCGTGGCCGTGTAGCTCGTGCCGTACGCCAGCGCTCCGGCCGGAAGCCAGGTCTTGCCGTCCGCGGCGAGGGTGCCCTCGACCGCCTTGCCGGCCGCGTCCTTGAGGTCGACGGCGGTCTCCACGGCGTCCTTCGTGCTGAAGGTGATGCCGGTGGAGGCCGGCACGTCCTTGGCGTCGGTCGCCGGTTCGCTGATGGTCGCCGCCGCCTTCGGGGCTGGGTTCTCGCCGCCACCCTGCCACGAGGACGGCTTGTCGCCGCTGCCATCCGTGCAGGCGGAGGTCAAGGCCAGCGCCACGGCGAGAAGCCCTGCCGCGAACACGCGGCGTCGCCCACCGGGCCGGATCAGCTGGTCCTGGCTAGCTCGCATGATTCCCTCACAGTCGTGGTCCCGGACCCATCGTCTCCTACAGACGCGCCAGGACCGGCTCCGGTTGCCGAGGGTGAACCGGAACACGCCGACGATGATGCCGGAATCTTGCTAAAATCCGGCGATTCGTGAGCCTGACTCGTCTCCATACCGGGACTGAGGGGTCGCCGCCGGCGCCGTCGCGTCGCGGGCAGTGCAAGGGTACGCGCCGACCCGTCCCATCGCACGGGCCGGCGCGGTACGCCGGATGGCTCAGAGCGTCGGGCCGGACCCGCCCGAGGGCACCGGCAACGCGCTGCCCTTGACGAACTGCGACCAGCTCAGGCTCCACGCCGTCCACCCGTTGCCGGCGGCGAGCTTGCGCTCGGTGCCCTTCACCGTGATCGGGTCACCGATCCGGGTCTTCTCGAACAACCACCGGGCGTTCGCCATCGACACGTTCACGCAGCCGTGCGACACGTTCTGCCGCCCCTGCACGTGCTCCGACCAGGGCGCGGCGTGGATGTACTCGCCACCCCAGGTGAGCCGCTGGGCGAATTCGATGTCAGTGACGTAGCGGTTGGACGGGTCCGGGTCGTCGCGGGTGTCGAAGACCGTGGACTCCTTCTTCTCCATCACCACCATGGTGCCGCTGGAGGACGGGGTGCTCTTCTTGCCCAGACTCACCGGCACGGTGCGGACCAGCGCGCCGTTCTCGTACACCGTCATCTTCTTGGTGGCGTTGTCGACCTTCATGACGAACGACCGGCCGATCTTGGCGGTGGCCTTGCGGTCGACGTCGCCGTACTTACCGTTGCTGAGCGGCACCCCGGCCAGCGCGATCCGTACGGTGATGGTGGTGCCCGGCTGCCAGTACTCCGGCGCCCGGTAGTAGGCCTGCGTGCCGTTGTCGACCCAGTGCCAGGCCCCCGGCTGCGGCGGGTCGGTGCGGACGAACATCCGCTTCTGCACCGCCGCCCGGTCCTTCTTCGGGATGCCCGGGTGGAACTCGGTGACCACCGGCATGGCCACCCCGTAGCTCTTGTCGTCGAAGAGGTACAGGCCGGACCCGACGGTCGACTTCGGCTTGGCCATCGTGGTGAAGTTGCTGGTGCCCTGACTGCTCGTGCCGTCGGGCGCGGACGCGGTGACCGTGGCCGTGTAGCGGGTGCCGTACTTCAGTGGGGCGGACGGCACCCAGGAGGAGCCGTCGGTCCGCAGCTTGCCCTCCACCGCGCCGCCACTCGCGGCGGTCAGGGTGACCGCGGAGACCTTCCCGCCGTCCGGGAGCTTCGCGCTGATCTCCGTGCTCACCGGCTTGTTCTTCGTGCCGTCGGCCGGGTTCAGCGCCAGCGGGGGGCCGCTCGGCGCAGTCGGCGTCCCTGGCTGGGCCGTGCCGGGATCGGCGCTCGCGCTCGCGCCCGACTCGGCCCCACCCACGAATTCCGGCTTCTTCTGCTCGTCGCCGCACCCGGTCAGTGCCAGCGACGCCGCCAGGGTCAGAGCGCCCACCACCGCCCCGGCTCGCGTGAACCGTGCCATCCCCACCTCTGTTCTCGCGTACCTGGCGGACATCGTGCCGCATCACCGCCTTGGCCGACGGTCCCGTCTCTGTCACGCGGGTCGGTTTGGGACCTTTTGCCGGCTAAGCTCGACCGAAGGGGGGACCTGGGTAACCGGATTGGAGGCCGGCTCAGCGGGGTGCTAATGTTCTCTCCGTTGCCGACGAGCGCCGCTAGCTCAACTGGCAGAGCAGCGGACTCTTAATCCGCGGGTTCGGGGTTCGAGTCCCTGGCGGCGCACCAGCAATAATCTGGGCATCTACCCCTCACGGGTGGGTGCCCAGATGTCGTTTCGGCGCGAGTGACAGCAACGGCGACAGCAACGGTGTCACTCGTCAGCGTCATCACCCGTCTCAGGCTCGGCGAGCGCCGCGTCCATGTGTCCTGCTGCCTCTTGCTGCATGGCCGGCATGACGTGCCCGTAGATGTTCATGGTCACCGCGATCTGGCTGTGGCCGAGGATGTCCATGACGACCCGTGGCGACACGCCAGCGGCCAGCAGCAGAGTGGCGCAGGTGTGCCGCAAGTCATGGAGCCGGATCGGCCGCACACCGGATCTCGCCATCAACCGACCGAACGCGGTGTTCAGGTTGCGCGGCTCGACGTGGCGACCGGTGGCGGTGGTGAAGACAAGCCCCGTCTCCTGCCACTGGCCGTCGGCAAGCTTGCGCTCCTGCTTCTGAGCGTTGCGGTGCCGCTTCAGCGCTTGGACCACGACGGCTGGCATCGTCAGGACGCGACGAGAACGGCGCGACTTGGGCGGGCCGAACACCACACCGTCGCCGCGAACGCGCTGCAATGTCTGCCACACCCGCAACTGTCCGCCGTCCAGGTCGACGTCCGACCACCGCAGCCCGAGGAGTTCACCGCGTCGCAGACCAAGGGCCAACGCGACCACGAACAGGGTGTGCAGCCTGTGGTCCCTGCCCAGCGGGGGGCAGGAGGTCGGCGAGTACGTCGCCGAGACGGCCGTACGTGAGACCCGTGAGGAAACCGGCGTGATCGTCGAGGTCACAGGTTTGGTTGGCGTCTACTCCGACCCGGCGCACGTCATCGAGTACACCGACGGCGAGGTAAGGCAGCAGTTCTCACTCTGCTTCCGAGCGCGGCCACTCTCTGGCGAACCGACGCCGAGCGAGGAGTCAACCGAGGTGCGATGGGTGACGCGTGAGGACCTGGGACGACTCTCGGTCCACCCGTCGACGATGCTCCGCATCAAGCATGGCTACGAGGAACGCAGCGAGCCCTACATCGGCTGAGAGGCGAAGCCGGCGAGCCTGCCCTGAGTCCGCTTACCGCAGCAACGATTTCTGGCTCGGCGCGTGTGATGAAGCGGGTGACCAGGTGATCGGGTCCGTAGCGTGACCGGATCTCGGCGAGCCTGTCGAGCACTTCGAAGTCTTGGCCGTCCGGTCCGGTTGTCATGTCCGAGAGGCAGAGCGCATCGGTCACGGGCGACTCCTCGCGTGGGAACTCGTCGGCCAGGACGTGACCCAGTCCGCGTTCCTCCGCCTCCAACCATGCGCAGGAGTGGTGAGCCACGAGCCCCGCGATGCGCTCGTCAAGGCGGTAGTTGTCAAGTCAACCTGAGACAGGTTGTCGTTAGCGGGCGGGTTGTTCTTGCCGGGCGGGGTTGTTGATCCAGGCGCTGTCGGGTGCCTGGGGTGCTCGCGGGCGGCGGGTGAACCGGTCCGGGTGAGCGGTGTAGGCCTGGTCGAGGGTGGTCTGTCGCTGCGCGCGGATCTGCTTGGCGGTGCCGAAGTGGACTGACGCCGGGGTGTGCCAGCCGATCCCGGAATGGCGGTGTTCATGGTTGTAGGCGGTGAAGAAGCTGTCGCAGAAGGCGCGGGCGTCGGCGAGGGAGCCGAACCGGTCGGGGAAGTCGGGCACGTATTTCATCGTCTTGAACTGCGCTTCGGAGTACGGATTGTCGTTCGACGTCCGCGGTCGTGAATGTGAGCGGAGCACGCCGAGGCTCACCAGCATCTCGGACACCGGTCTGGACCGGCCGGCGGTGCCTAGCTTCATCTGATGGGGCCACATTGGCTTCACCTGATCTGTGACACTCGCCTCCCTGGTTGACACAGTCCAAGTCACGCACCGTGATGCCACGAAGGAGTCGTCGCCAAGCCTGAGCGTGAGGCACCCGCAATGCTTGGCATCCCCGCCCAAGTGCGGGCGGCGCTTGCCGGACGGACCACAACTTGCCGCTACCTGCGATTGGTCAGCCCTGTCACGTTCGCGCGTGGCTCGTCGCCCACTCGAGCGCGTAGTCGGCCACCTGCTCCCAGCCAGGCTCGACACCGGTGAAGTGTGAGCGGTCCGGAAACTCGTAGGTCTCAGTCGTCGCCCCGGAGTTGCGGTATTTCTTCGCGTTCGAGCGGATCACCGAGGGCGGCATCAGGTGGTCTTTGCCGCCCATGATGAACAACAGCGGAGCACGGTCGTCCAGGTCGTAGTCGACCCAGGTCTCCTGGTGGCCCGGCTTCCAGTTGGCTATCAGGCCATAGGCCCAGACCCAGTTGCCGGGCGCCGGGATGTGGAGGCGGTCGTACGCCGCGTCGGATTCCTCCCGGCTGACCGTGTTGGCGAAGGCATAGTGGAACTGCTCCTTGGTGAAGCCCACCGCGCGGTGCCGGTTGGCCGGGTTCTTGAGGACTGGGAACAGGGACTTGATCTGGGACGGCGGGTTCACCCGCACGCCCTCGGGTGGCGCCGAGTCGATCACCACCGCGGCGGCGCCCAACCCGCGGTTTACTAAGAGTTGGGTGAAGGTCCCCCCGAAGGAGTGGCCCATGATGATCGGCGGACGGTCCAGGCTCTCGACCACCTCGCTGAGATGGTCGAGCGTTGCGGGAACGGAGGCCTCGGCGATGACCTCGGGCTTTTCCCGCAACGCCTCTACCTCGATCTCGAATCCCGGGTACGTCGGCACGAAGACCTCATGGCCCTTCGCCCGGTAGTGCTCCACCCAGCGGTCCCAGCTTCGGGCGGTCATCCAAAGCCCGTGGATCAGCACGATCGGCAGGGCATTGGTCGTCGGCTCGCTCATGATGCTCCTTCCGATGAGGGCTGCAGCAATCGTCGGAACCCTCGGACAGCGCTAACCTCACCCCGCAGGGATGAAGTCGCGGCCCGCCGGCGCACGATCAGGCACCACGTCCGGGTCGCCGGTCGCTTCGATGACATGCTATCCGTCCGCACATCGGCCGGAAGCGGAAGCGACGTGTACGCCCGGACGCGTCGTCAGTTCGGCGCATCTGGTCACGGACGGTTACGCGCTGGCCCGGCCGGCTGCTGATCGTGTCACCCATCAGGTGAAGCCGCCGTGTCCCATCAGCCGGAGTCGGACACGGGGCTGCCGGCGATGTCGAGTTTCAGGACGTCCGTGACAGAACAGTCTCGGGACGTGGGTGGCACTTTCCGGCTAGCCAGGTGGTGAGGGCGGCTCGGGTGGGCGTCGTCGGGCACGGGCTGCGTCGGATACGGCGATCCCGGCCAGGACGAGAGCAGCGGCGGCGGCGACCAACACCGGCGGCAGGAAGATCGTTGCCGGGGAGACGGCGGCGAGCACGAGGACCCCGGCCACTCGGTCTCGGGACACCCGGCCGAACACCGCGTACTCGAAGATGGCCCGTCCGGCGAGGAACAGTGCGGGTCCGCCGAGGATGACGGCGACCCACGCCGGTGGTGTGTGCCCGAACGGGTGCTCG
>NZ_JBEXIK010000068.1:0-27007 GCF_040608515.1 Micromonospora sp. NPDC005173 | reverse complement strand
GTCTTAGAGTGACCACCCTCTATACCGGAGCTCCGCTGCTTCGTCTCCACGACACGCTTGACAACCCACCACACCGCCTAACTGAACGGCGTTGGAGCTAGTACCCGTTGAATCGGGATAGCCGGATTCGAACCGACGACTTCTTGGCCCCCAGCCAAGCGCGCTACCAAACTGCGCTATATCCCGATGGCGGAGAAGCGTGCCGGGCCAGGGGCATGCCCGGTAGGTGGTCGGCGTGGTTACCGCTCTTCACGTTTCTCCAGAGCCCCCGACTGGAATCGAACCAGCGACACCGAGATCCGTAATCTCGTGCTCTTTCCACTGAGCTACGGGGGCATGTGTTGCAAACGAGGGAAGCCGGCCGGTACGCCGGGTTCTGCCCCACCCCGGCGGCCCGGTGGTGGGGGCGACCATCCATCTCGGCCTACCGTCACCGGCAGGCTCTAGCGGCCAACCCGCACGCATCAGGCGGGCCGCCCGCGTGCTGTTCGGCCTTACTCCGAATGGGGTTTACCGTGCCGCCACCGTCACCGGTAGCGCGGTGGGCTCTTACCCCACCGTTTCACCCTTACGGCCGGTGATGCATGCCGGCGGTCTGTTCTCTGTGGCACTGTCCCGCCTTTCGGCGGGTTCCCGTTAGGAACCACCCTGCCCTGCGGAGCCCGGACGTTCCTCGGCGGCTTGGGAGCCGACGCGGTCGCCTGGCTGGCATTCTCGCTGCGTGCCGTCGGCTGGAGTCGAACCAGCGCATCTCCTCGTTATCAGCGACGTGCCTTAACCAGCTTGGCCACGACGGCTTGGCGGAGGGACCGGGATTCGAACCCGGGCCGGGGTTGCCCCCGGTCTTCCTTAGCAGGGAAGCGCCATAGACCGCTCATGCCACCCCTCCATAATCTTGCTTCGCGGCGCCGACGGGACTCGAACCCGCAACCCCCGCCTCGACAGGGCGGTGCTCTGGCCAATTGAGCTACGACACCTTGGCGCGCGACTTCCAGCCGGCTCGGCATTCCCGCAGGGGAGATCGCACACACGGTCCACCTATCGCGCTTCGGCGGACCTGCGGTCACGAGCTGGCCGGCATGGACAGTGGATCGACCCGGTTTCGAACCGGACACACGAGGTTTGCAAAGCGACACTGGGCACCAGCCCTCGACCCATGCGTACCCGACCGGGGATTCGAACCCCGCACCTCTCGGACCTGAACCGAGCGCCTCTTCCTCTGGGCCAGTCGGGCATGTACTGCGAGCCGCCGGTTGGCCTCGAACCAACCACCTGCGCCTTACGAGGACGCCGCTCTGCCTGATGAGTTACGGCGGCGTGGAGCCGGCGGCCGGGCTCGAACCGGCGGCCCTCCGCTACAAGGCGGACGCTCGGTCCAGCTGAGCTACGCCGGCGTGGTGCCCTCGGCGCGATTCGAACGCGCACTGTCGGCCTCCTCAAGACCGCGCCTCCTGCCGTTGGGCTACGAGGGCATTGCGCTCCGAGAGGAGGGCTCGAACCTCCAACCTTCCGATCCAGAATCGGACGTGCTGCCAGATTGCACCATCTCGGAATGGGCCGGCGAGCCGCGGTCTCGCCGGCGGGGAGCGTCGACGCTGCACGGTGCTCGACCAGGTGGGGACCTGCGGCCGGAGCAGCAGGTCCATGCCGGCCTCGGCGAGGGTGAGGTCCGCCTTGCGCTGGTTGCACGAGTAGCACGCGCTGACGGTGTTCTTCCAGGTGTTACGCCCGCCGCGGGAGCGGGGCTGGATGTGGTCGACGGTCTTGGCCGGGGCCAGGCGGTAGCCGCAATGGTGGCCGTCGCGCCGGAGCACGCCGGACTTGGACCAGCTGGGCCGCTCGGCCTCGTGGATCTCGGCGACCTGGCGTATGAGCCTCCTGCCTTTGGGCTCCCCGAGGCGAGAACCGCAGGTTGCGGCGTCGAGTACCGGATCGACCTGACCGAGAAAGAGCCGGAGCATCTTCGAGGAGTAGCTCGCGCCGTTCGTTGATGCCGCCCGCAGGGCCTGGCAGGGGGCAGGCCGCGCGGCCCCTGGGGCGATGAAGTCCCAGAACGCCGAGCGGGACCGTCGACGGATCATCCGGGAGTGGTGGACGAAGAACGAGAAGCTCGTCGGCCAGAAGGCCACCGAGCGCGGACGCATCCCCGCCACCGTGATCGACGCGTACCGGCAGCACCAGACGCTGGTCGGTCCTGCCACGAGCAGGTCATCCGGCGTGATTCCAGCGGCGACGGGCTCCGCGCCTGGGGTGTGAGCTCCGGGAGCAGGAATCGAACCTGCGTTTGTACCGGGATTCAAAGTCCCGTCGCCCCTGCCAGCAGAGCAGCCCGGAATGGTTGAGCGGTCGGCGGGCACCGACCCCGCTTCTTCGGTTTGGAAGACCGACGTGTCCGCCGAGTTCACCACGACCGCATGGCATTTTCCTGCGTAGGCCGTGCGGGATTCGAACCCGCAACCTTCTGGCTGAGAACCAGGTGAGCTGCCAATTGCTCCAACGGCCCATGGAGCCGACGGGGGCCGGGTTGTGCGCCCGGGCTTCCCCCGCCAACGTGCCCTCCCCCCGACTTGAACGGAGTCCTCGGGGACTTCACTCCCGTGCGCTACCGGTACGCGAGGAGGGCATTGGTACGTGGAGAAGAGGGGACTCGAACCCCTGGCCTCCGCCCTGCCGAGGCGGCGCTCTCCCATCTGAGCTACCTCCCCATGGTCCGGGACCGGGGTGTCGAACCCCGTGTCTCCTGCTCCCAAAGCAGGCGGGTTGCCGTCTCCCTCGTCCCGGAGGGTCTTGCCCCCGGCCGGCCCGTGTGGGCGCCGGCCGGGGTCTTGCTTTGCCATCCACTGTGGAGTTGAGAATTTGCAACGTCGCCGGCCGCGGCCGGGACGAAAAGCAGGGGCGACAGGACTTGAACCTGCAACCTTCGGTTTTGGAGACCGGTGCTCTACCAGTTGAGCTGCGCCCCTATGAACTTGTTCGAGTAACGAAAAAGCCGCCCTATCCCTGTCGGGGTGGGCGGCTTCGCAGCTTGCGCTGACGCTATTCGCGCCGCCACCCCGGCTTCCAGTTCTGCTCGCTCGCGCACAGATCGTGGGCTCGCCCGATCGAGGGCAGCACGACACCGCCGCGCGGCATGAACCGCGTGGTTTCGGTGGAGGCGTACTGCAACACGGGGAACTCCTTGGGTTGGTCCGGTTGACCTTGCTCATTAAAGGTAGGCGCGGGGTCCGACATTGGCAATGGATATTTCGAGGCACATTCATGTCCTTCGCCAGTGGCCGCCGTCAGTCGAGGTAGGCGTCCTGCGCCTGCGACTTGAACACCATCGGCAGCGCGGGCTGACACCTTCCGCAGCGCCGGTAGTTCGCGCCGTACCCCGATGCGTTTCTTCCCGTCGGCGGAGAGCCCGTAGGTCGCGACAGCCTTCACGTCAGGATCGCGAGCGCTGCTCACGACGGCGGCGATGGCTTCGGCCACTAGGCGGCGGAGTCGGGCGCGCGGAGCACGGCTACCTGCTCAACTGCAGCCGCACGACCTGGCCATGTCTCGGGTTTCTCTGCCGCTGCGGAGCAGGCAGAGTTCGGCTCAGGAAGAGCTGATCGGCAGTCTCGACGAGGCGCCGGAGTTCGCGAGCCCGCGCTGCGCTGATCCACCCTGGGCATGGGTTCTTCCGGGCAATGGCGGTCGGCAGCGACCGAAGTGGCTTCTCAGGCGACGGCGGTGGCCATCCGCCGTACCGCCTCGGTGATCAGCTCCGGTGCGGTGGCCAGATTCAGCCGGACGTGGCCGGCGCCGCCGGTGCCGAAGGCCGAACCGGGGTTGAGCGCCACCCGGCCACGGTGGAGGAACACGGTGGCGGGGTCGTCGCCGAGGCCCAGGGCGCGGCAGTCGAGCCAGGCGAGATAGGTGGCCTGACCGGGGTGGTAACGGATGGCCGGCAGGTGCTCGGCGAGCAGCGTGGCGAGGAGCCGACGGTTGTCGTCCAGGCCGGTCAACAAGGCGTCGAGCCACTCGCCGCCGTCGCGGAGGGCGGCGGTGTGGGCGATCACGCCGAGGTGGCTGGTGCTGACGCTGGCCTCGAACGGAACGCGCGCGAGATCTGCGGCCGCGGCCGGACCGGCGATGAGGAGTGCACCGCGCAGGCCGGCCAGGTTCCACCCCTTGGAGGCGGACATCAGCGACAGGCCGTTCTCCGCGCCGGGCACCGAGAGGTACGGCACAAAGCGCACTCCCCCGGCCACCACCGGAGCGTGGATCTCGTCGGCGACCACCCGCACCCCGTGCCGCTCGGCCAGACTGGCGACGGCGGCCAACTCGTCGGCGGTGTGCAGGACGCCGGTCGGGTTGTGCGGGCTGCACAGCAGGTACGCCGCTGGCCGCCCGCCGGCCCGAGCCTGCCGGAACGCGTCCTCCAGTGTGCCGAGGTCGATCCGCAGGTCCTCGCCGAGCGGCGCCTCCACGATCCGGCGGTCGGCGTGCGTCACGAACTCGTAGAACGGCGGGTAGACCGGGCAGTTGACGATCACCGCGTCCCCCGGCTCGGTGATCAGCCGCAGCGCCTCGACGACGCCGTGCATCAGGTCGGGTATCAGCGCGGTGCGCTCCACGGCCAGCCCGTCCCATCCCCACCGCCGCCGGGCGAACTCCGCCAGCGCCTGCGGGTACGCCGTGCCTGCGGTGTAGCCGGTGTCGCCGCGCGCGACAGCGTCGGTGATCGCCTGCGCGACCGGCTCGGCCAGCGGCACGTCCATCTCCGCCACCCAGAGCGGCAGCACGTCGTCCGGGTACTCCCGCCACTTGAGGCTCGTCCGTTGCCGGAGCTGGTCGATCGTGAGCTGGCGAAGGGGATTCACCGCGTTTCGGGCACCACGAAGCACAGTACTCATGGATGAACCCTATTCCGCTCCCTGCCACCTCGCGATCACGGCCGAGGGACGGTCGGCATGCGAGTCAGGTGCGCAGCCGCGCATAAGTGATCTTGCGCAGCGGTGAGGATTTGGCGGTGCCGTTCGGGATGACGCTCGGTAGCGGGGCTGTGCGGTGGCGCGGTCGCGGCTGTGTTGGTCAGGTGATGTCGCGGCGCATGGGGATGAGGACGGCGATGGCGCAGGCACCTATGGCGTATGCGGTGAGGAGGAGTGCGCCGGCTGCTGGCGGTAGGAGTTGGACGGTGGTGTTGCCGAGTTGTGCAGACATGGCGTCGGCGAGGTAGGTGAAGTCGGTGAGGGCGGCGGTGGCGCCGCCGGGCAGGATCGGATAGAGCGTGTTGACGCCGGGAATCAGCATGAGCAGTGTTTCGCCCATGTAGAGGTAGCCGATCACGACGCACAGGGCTGCGACCTGGTTGCGGATGAGGGCGCCTATGCCGACGCCGATGATCAGATACACCACCATGGCGGCGGCGATGCGGGCGAGCAGCGCGAGCAGGGTGTGGGCGGGCAGGCCGAGTGGGACTTGGCGGGCGGCGGCGACGGTGAACACGGCTGCGGCGGCGGTGCCGGCGAGGATGAGGCCGTAGGCGAGCCCGGCGACCGTGTAGGTGGCGAGTTTGGCGGCGAGTACCTGCCAGCGGCGCGGTGCGACCAGGAATGTGACGGCGGCGGTGCGGTGCCGGTATTCGGAGGTGACCGCGAGGGTTCCGGCGGCGGCTGGGACGAATGCGGTGTAGCCGAGGATGCCGAGGATGGAGCGGACGCCGGTTTCGGTGTCCAGTCCGGGCATGGGTGGGTCGAAGTTTTCCGGGCCGATCAGCGCCATGCCGCCGAGCATGCCGCCACCGAGCAGGGCGCCAACGACTAGGAGTCCGCCCCACATGCGGGTGGCTAGTAGCCTGCGGAACTCGGCTTTGATCAGGAGGGTCATGGGGTGGCCTCCTTGTCGGTGGTCGGCGTGTCGGTGGTCAGGTGGAGGAAGAGTTGTTCGAGGCTGGTGTTCTCGGTGACCAGTTCGTGTACGCGCAGGCGGTGCGCGGCGGCGAGGTCGGCGACGCCCGGCGCGTTCAACCCGTGTATCCGCAGCCTGCCGGGTCCGACCGTTTCGACCCGTGGCGTGGTGCCGTTGTTGGCACGGCTGGCCTTCAGGGTCGCGGCGAGGGCCTCGGCGTCGGGTGAGGTGACCAGCACGGCCGGCGGGCCGGCGAGTTGGGACCACGGTCCGGCCGCGACGAGTTCGCCGCGTCGGATCACCACCACGCTGTCGACGAGCTGCTGGATCTCGCTGAGCGCGTGGCTGGAGACCAGGACGGTGCGCCCTTCCTCGGCCAGCCGGCGCAGCAGGGCCCGTAGCCAGGACATGCCTTCCGGGTCGAGGCCGTTGCTGGGTTCGTCGAGCAGCAAGACGCGGGGGTCGCCGAGCAGCGCGGTGGCCAGGTTGGGCCGTTGCCGCATGCCGGTGGAGAACCCGCGGGTACGCCGGTCGGCGGCCTCGGTCAGGCCGAGCAGGTCCAGCAGTTCGGTGACGCGGTTGTCTGGGTGGCCGCCCATGGCGGCGTAAACGCGTAGGTGGTCGCGGGCGGTGTGGCCGGGGTGGAACGCGTTGGCGTCGAACACCGCCCCCACGGTGTTCGAGGGCCGGGCCAGCCGGCGGTAGGGCTGCCCGTCGATGGTGGCGATACCACTGGTAGGCGTCACAAGGCCGGTCAGCATCCGCATCGTGGTGGTCTTACCGGCGCCGTTCGGGCCCAGGAACCCGGTGACTACACCCGGTGCGACGGTGAAACTGAGGTCGCGGACCGCGGTGACCTCGCCGTACCGCTTCGTCAGGTGCGCCACCTCGATCGTCAGGCGGGCGCCGCTCATCCGCGGGCCGCCAACGCACGCCCGATCGCGTCCGCCAGGTGCGGCGCGGCCGGGCTGGAAAGCACGACCTCGTCGAACGCACCGCCGGCCGTCCGGTCCAGGATCAGGTGCAACCCGAGCTCGCCGCGACGGGCCGCCACGAGCTGCCGGGGACCGCCGAACAGGCCCCAAATGCCGATCTTGACGACACCGGACACCGCGAGCCCGCGCCGGCCGCCGCGCGCCAGGCGCACCGGATCGTCGACCGAGGCGGCCTGCCGCACCACCGCGACGGGCAGCACGAGCCGCTCCTGCCCGATCCACAGTCGCTCCCAGCTGGTGAACCCGATGTCGATCACATCGCCGGCAACCATGACCGAAGCCATCAGTCGTCCCCCTTCGTCGCCCCCGAGTTGTCCACGGTCTCGGCTGTTGGCGTTTTGTCGCTCGTGGCGGCCGGCTGGTCGGCCGGCATCAGGATCGTCGCCAGCAACCGCGGTATTCGGCCGCCACCGGGCTCGTTGGCCAGCAGCGGGCCGACCAGCGCGTTGAGGTCGGCGGCGAACTGGCCCAGCTCGGCGTCGGTCAGCTGCAGCACGAGCTGGTGGTAGCCGACGCCGTCGGCGGCGAAATCGATCCGCTCCCGGGCCAGGTAGCGGGAGAACTCCGGCAGCAGGCTCGACACGAACGCCGTGAAGTAACGAGCGTGGTCCTCGGCCGTGGCTGTGGCCAGTGCCGCTGGGTCCAGCGTGGCACCGTGCGCCGGTAGCGCGTACACCCGCTCGACGGCGCCGCGTACCTTGCGCTCCTCGACCACGTCCAGCAGCCCGGCCTTGACCAGCGTCGCCAGGTGCCGGTACAGCGTCGCCTGCGCAATGTCCGGCAACAGTTCAACGAGGTCACGCGTGGTCAGCTGGGCAGCTGCGACCGCGCGCAGGATCCGGATCCGGACCGGGTGCAGCGCCAGCTCGGCCCACCGCTCACTTGGCATCTCCACGTCGCAACGTTATCACTATCGAGAGTGATAACGATGGCGCTAGCAACCGCCGACCTTCGTGGGCCTTCCGGGAGTTCGAGGCCGCGTCTCCGACCCCTTTGGACCGCGCTTCGCCGCACGTACGGGCACGCGTCCGGCACAAGCCGCAGATCACCGCAGGCCACCTGAGCCGGCGGCGGGTCGGAGGGCTCCCGGACGGGGCGACGCCCCGGCCTCCGTGGGAGGCCGGGGCAGTCGAGGTAGGGGCCTTGTAGCGTCAGCCGACGGTGGTTGCCCGGGCCGGCTCGGGGGCGGCGAACGCCTCGCTGCGCGGGGTCCGGAAGGCGTGCACCAGGCCGGCGAACGAGAGCAGCAGGAGCAGCGCGGCGCCGAGGTACATGACCGTGGCGGCCTGTCCGGCCTTCACCCCCATTTCGCTGAAGCCGTACGAGGTGAGCAGTAGACCGCGCAGCGTCTCACCCTTGAACACGGTCTCGCGCTGGCCGCTGACCTCGGCGAGCTGCTTCTGCAGGTCGGCCAGGGCCGGGTCGTTGGTCTGCTGAGCCGTGGCGACCTGCTCGCGTAGCTGGCTCTGCGGCTCGCCCAGGTCGGCGTAGGTCTTACCGCCAGCCATGTTCTTCAGGTGCAACCCGATGTACTCGTTGGCGTAGCACTCGGCCTGCTTGCCGGTGGTGAGCTTTTTCCCCGCGTTCTCGACCAGGCACTCGGCCTTCTTCTCTTCCTCGTCGAGCTGGGCGGCCGGCGTGAACGTGATGTTCTGCGCGCCTAGCTGGTCGCGTACATAGTTGCTGGCGAAGGTGGCGTTCGACGTCAGGACGATGCCGACGACGAGCAGCAGGACTGCGAGGCCCAGCCCACCGATGCTGAACAGAAGGTCGAGGGTCCTGCGCTTCATGGGAGTCTCCGAGGGATGTTGACGGCTGATTCGGTAACCATCACGTTGTCAGCTTCCCCGCCCCACCCGGCAGGGCCGTCCCCCCTTAACCGGCGGGACCTTCGGCCCCCCGGCGGCCCGGGTCCGCCGGCGCAGAGGCGGTGTCGACAAGGGACTCGGCCTCCCGGAAGGTGATGGCAGAAGGGCCCTCAGGTGGCAGATGGCGTCAGGTTGGCTCGGCCAGGAGGCGACGCAGCGCGGTCGGCGTGTGGCCCAGGTGTTCGCGGACGGTGCGGCACAGGTGTGCCTGGTCGGCGAAGCCGAGGTCTGCGGCGAGCGTGGCGAGGCTTGACTCCCCGCCCTCCAGCCGGTCCAGCGCTCGGCCGAGGCGGACCCGATTTCGGTAGCGGGTCAGCGACACCCCCAGCTCCCGAGTGAACGCCCGACTCAACCGGTACGGCGAGACCCCCAGCAACTCGGCGAGCGGGAACAGTCCGTTCGCGGCCGGGTCGCCCTCGCCGATCACGGCGCGTGCCGCTGCCACGAGCGCATGATCGGCCTTGGCGGGACTCGCACCCATGGGCGTCGGGTCGGTGACGACCTGCTCGACTACGCGGCTGAGCAGGTCCATCAGTCGCTCCGTGAGCGCGTAGTCAAGGTCCCCGGCGCTGGCGGCGGTGAGGACCCGACGGTGGGTGAGGTCAAGTCGAGGGTCGACATAAACGACCGGCCTGGTTACCCGCGCCGCGTCACCTGCCAGGGCACGCCACAGCGCCGGTGTCAGCCTCACCGACGTACACACGTCTCCCCCCGCGGGATGGGCGAAATACTCCTCGTCCCCTGGCAGGCCAACGTATGCGAGGGTCGGATCAACCTCCGCGGGGACACCGGCGGTCCTCCTGCGGAATCGGCCACGGCGAACCAGCACCACCCGGTAGTCGTCCTGCGACTCGACCTCCGACCACCCCTTGTGGTCGTCGCGACAGGTCACCGCCGTCACCGTGAAGTCGGGCCGGGCAGCGAGAACACGGAACGAGCGCACGCCTCGAAGCTATGCCCGAGGTCCGACAACCAACGCAAGGATCTTCAAGACGGCACGCGCCGTGGCGGGCAGGCTGCTCCATGAGTCCATACGAGTTCAAGGAGTAGTCGACATGCCCGCATTGGCTGAGTTCACCACGGTCATCCTTGACTGTGCCGACCCAGGCCCGCTCGCCGATTTCTACCGGGCGGTGACCGGCTGGGAGGTCACCTACCGCGACGAGGACTGCGTCCAGCTGGGCAACGGCGGCCAGATCCAGCTCGGTCTTCAGCGCGTCGACGGCTACCGGCCCTCGGGCTGGCCCGACGTGGCCAAGCAGGCCCACCTCGACTTCAAGGTCATCGACGTGGGGCACGCGGTCAAGGAGCTGCTCGCGATCGGTGCGACCATGCCCGAGTTCCAGCCTGGCGGGGACGAGTGGGTGGTGCTCGCCGATCCACAAGGGCATCTCTTCTGCCTCGTCGGCAGCGACTGACCTTCCCTGGCTGCCGCCACAGCTCTAGCAGAATCGGAGACCGAGCAATGGCTTCCATCCGCAAGGAAATCATCATCGAGTCCAGCGCCGACAAGGTTTGGAACGTGATCCGCGATTTCAGTGCCGGACCGTCGCGCATGGCGCCCGGCTTCGTCGTCGACACCCGCATCGAGGCAGCCAGTCGGGTCGTCACCTTCGCTGATGGCACGGTGGCCCGCGAGCGTCTCGTCTCGATCGATGACGTGGCTCGTCGGACCGTCTACTCGGTCGTCGGTGACACGATCCGCCCGACCCACGACAACGCCTCCATGCAGGTCTTCGACCAGGGCGAAGCCCGCAGCCGGCTTGTCTGGATTCACGACGTCCTGCCCGACGACCTCGCCACATCACTCGACGCCGCCATGGAGCAAGGCATGACCGTCATCAAGCAGACGCTGGAGTCTGAAGCCGCGCACGCCTAACGGACGACCGCATGCTGCAGGGTGTGTCGGCCTAGGTGTTCTGCCCGTGGACGTTGGTGACAGGACTTAGATCTTGAAATGGGTGAGGACCTCCGGGTGAGGTGGAGCTTGTCGAAGGTTCCGCACCACCCAGGAGGTCCTCGTGACCCACGCTAATGCACCCTTGACCGAACGCGGGAGACTGCGTCTGGCCCGCTGTGTCGTCGACGGCGGCTGGCCGCTGCGCCGGGCCGCGGAACGGTTCCAGGTCAGCCCGACAACAGCGAAACGCTGGGCCGATCGCTACCGCCGGGCAGTTCGTCCCGCGCGGACTCCATCGCATGCGAGTGGGCTGACCCGAGCGTATGCGCCGACCACCGCCAGCACCCGGCGCAGAGGCTGACCTCGCAAAACTCGACCATGGAGTTGCGGGTAACCGCGGGGCAAGTTGAACCCGAACTACATAATCAGGATGGCTACCGACCTGCAGTTGTGTTGACGTTAAATCCCATGTCCGCCCAGTGCCCATTCGGCACCGGACGGGGGTTGCGTCATAGGGCTTCCTCGTTCAGCCATTGGGCGACGGCTTGGAAGTCCGCGTCGGTGAGGCCGCGGCGTGGGTCCGCGCGGGGCAGGAGCGCGGAAGCCTGTGATGCCCAGGTGCGTGATGGCGGAGGCGGTGTCGGTCAATGTTCTGGCGGCGCGGCGGTAGTCACGCAGGATGTTCCGGGACTTCATTCGGGCCAGGGCGTGTCCGACCTGGGCGCGGACGGTACGAGGCGCCACGGAGACGCTACTTGACTGAATTGCCGCCCCGGGCAGCTTCCTTGGCATCCTGCACGACCGAGCGGTCCTGCGCGAGCCGTCCACGCGTCATCGCTCCGCCGATGAGCAGCGCGTCGAACAACCCGACGAGTTCGCCGGCCGGATCGACACCGGCGCGCTCGACGGCCGCCTGCAATTGCCCGATCCACGACTCGTCCCGCACTGAGCCCGGGTTTATGCCGGCCGGGCGGGGTAATTCTCGCCATGGCTGCTGACCGCGGGGACGTCTCCCGTCCCAACGCCGCTGTCAGGGGCGTGGCGGCGAAGGCTCGGCGTCACGCTGGCGAGGCGGGACGGCTGAGGCTGCGGCTGTTCTCCGTCATCCTGCTCGTCGCCGCTCAGTGCGGGCTCGCGGCGGCCTTGTCCTGGGGTTTGGCGCACCACGTCCTCGATCGCCCCTCGCCGATCTTCGCGCCGAGCGCGGCCGTCGGGACGATCGTCGCCGCCCTGGGGCAGCGCGCCCGACGCACCGCCGAGCTGATGCTCGGAGTGGGGGTCGGCCTGGCGGTCAGTGATCTCCTGGTGCGCATCCTCGGCTTCGGCCTCTGGCAGATCGGCCTGGTGGTTGCGCTGGCCATCGCCGTCGCCCTGCTGGCGAGTGGGCACAGTGGAGCGCTGGTTGCCCAGGCCGGCGGCACGGCAGTGCTGATCGCCACGTTCGCCCAGGCCGAGCGGGGCCTCCAGTGGGCGCGGATCGTTGACGCCGCGGTGGGGGGCATTATCGCACTGGTGGTGGTCGCGTTCCTGCTACCCATCAATCCGATGCGCATCCTCGAGCGCGCCACGGCACCGGTTGCCGAGACCCTGTGCAGGCAACTGCGGGAGGTGGCCCACGCACTGGCGGAGGGTGATCGGGACCGGGCGATGCGCGCACTGGATCAGCTGAGTGCCATGGGTCCCGACCTGGAACGCATGCACGAGGCCCTGGGCGGCGCCGAGGAGGTCACGGTGATCGCGCCGGCGCGCTGGCAACGCCGTCTCGATGTCGAGCACTACCAGGCCGGTATCCCACACATCGAGCGGGTGAGTCTTGAGGCCCGCGAGCTCGCGCGGTGGGCGGTGACCACGCTGGAGTACGACGAACCGGTGCCAGAGGAACTCCCAGCAGCCATTGAGAAACTCGCCGAGGCGGTGCACTTGCTCAGGCGGGAGGCGCGGGCGGGCCGACCCTTCGAGCAGACGTACGAGGCGGTGTTGGACGGCGCGCGACTGGCCGGTGAGGCCTACCGCGAGGGGCGTAAGCCGTTCTCCGACGCCATGGTGATCCAGTTACGCACCATGGCCAGCGACCTGCTCCGCGCGACAGGCTGCGAGCCGGAGACTGCGAACCGGATCGTGCGCGAGGCCAGCGCGGTCTAGATCGTTTGACGGGCGGAGTGCCCTCTCAGCTACGGGCGATGGCTGTCGAACCGGGGCAACGGGCGCTGACAGATCTGGCGGGCGTCCTCTGGCGGAAGACCGAGCATCCGCAGCACGTCCTCGGTGACCTGATCGGTGGCCGTGGCGTCGTCACGCTCAGGGTGGTCATGCAGCAATTGCCCGAGGCACAGCGCGGCGCCGGCCACGGTCACCATCGCCAACTCCGGGTCGCGTACGCCGAACCGCCCTGCACGCACGCCGTCTTCGATGTCACGACGGGCTCGCGGCGCCAGGCCCTTGTCCGAGCCGGCCAAGGCCAGGCCGGTGTTGAGCAGGACCTTGCTCAGCTCGGGTTGTCGGCGGTGAAGGCGTCCGGTCAGCCGGAAGCTCTGCGCGAACACGTGGGCCGGGTCGTCCAGGCCCACTGTCAGCTCGTCGAGCAGGGCGCCGTGGCGCTCGAGGGCGTCCTCCACCGCGGCCTGGTAGAGCTGTTCCCTGCTGTCGAAGTGGTTGTAGAACGAGCCCATCCCCACGTCGGCGGCCTGGGTGAGCTCGAGGATCGGGACGTTCTGCTTTCCAGCCGCGATGAAGGTCTGGGCGGCTCTAACGAGCGCCGATCGGGTGTGCGCCTTCCGTCGTTCCAGGCGGTTAGGGGCATGCGTGGTTTGTTGCGCCATGCCTGCTTGTTCACCTCTCCCAGGTCGGTGTGCGCCTACCTTAACCCCGGCGACCCTCAGATATGACGGATTCGTCATCCGCGCTTGACTGACGCTACTCTCGTAAGTGACGATTTCGTCAGCGCTAGGAAGGAGCGGGACATGATCGAGCGGCACGACCCGCACACGGGTCTGCACAGCGAGCAGGGTGCACTGCCGGGCGAGCATCCGGGGAGGGCGCGCAACCCGCTCATCAAAGTGCACGACCTGGCCTGGTTGGAGTTCGAAAAGCCCGATCTTGAGCGGGCTGAGCTGTTCGCCCGGGCCTTCGGCTTCACGACGTCGTTGCGTACCGCCGACGAACTGCACCTGCGGGGCACGGACCCGGGTTCGCCCTGCGTGCTCATCCGCCGGGTCCGCCGATCACGGTTCATCGGCCCCGCCTTCCGGGCTGCCGAGCCGGAGGACGTGCTGCGGCTTGCGGATGCGACCGGCACGGCGATCGCACCGCTGCCGGAGAGCCTGGGCGGGGTGACGGTGGATCTGGTCGACCCGAGCGGGGCGCGGGTACGCGTGGTCGCGGGCACGCACGAGCTCCCCGCGCTGCCCACGCAGGCGCCTCTGACGTTCAACTTCGGGCACGACGTGACGCGGGCGAACGGCGTCCAACGGCCACCGCGGGAGCCGGCCAAGGCGCAGCGGCTCGGTCACGTCGTGCTGCAGACGACCCGGTACCTGGAGACGCTCAACTGGTATCTCGAGCACCTGGGCCTGATTGTCAGCGACTTCCTCTACCACGAGGGGCAGCGCGAGCGCGGCCCGATTATGAGCTTCATTCGCTGCGACCGCGGCAGCACGCCCACGGACCATCACACGCTCGCGATGACCCTCGGCCCGGCGAACCGGTACGTGCACTCGGCCTACCAGGTCCCGGACCTCGACTCGCTGGCCGCCGGCGGGGAGTACCTGCTCGACCGGGGCTACCAGCGGTCCTGGGGGATCGGCCGGCACATCCAGGGCAGCCAGATCTTCGACTACTGGCGCGACCCGGACGACTTCCTCGTCGAGCACTTCACCGACGGCGACCTGTTCGACTGCACGCTCGAGCCGGGCTGGGCACCGATGAGCGCCTCCGGGCTCGCCCAGTGGGGTCCGCCCGCCACCAAGGATTTTCTCGGCATGAGACCCGGCCGGGAATCGCTTCGCGAGCTGCGCGCGGTCATCAGCGCGCTGCGCGAGGAAAACGAATTCGACCTCCACCGCCTCCGCGGCCTGATGAAAGCGTTCAACTCATGACCACCTCCGTCCTGCGCACCGCCGACGCCTGGTGGGTGCTCACCCCCACCGGCGCCGCCAAGGTGCACACCAGCGCCACCACCACCGGGGAGCTGTTGGCCGACCGGCCGGCGATCGTCGCGGCCGCGACGAGCAGCGACACCGTTCCGGTGGACGACCTTGCGCTGGTCTCCCCGGTGACGGCGCCCTGCCGCGTCGTCGCCCAGATGACGAACTTCGCCTCGCACGTCAAGGACACCAACGGCAATCCCGAGACCGTCCCCCTGACCTTCTTCCGCAAGACGTCGGGCTCGGTCAGCGGTCCCTTCGCCGACGTGGTCCGTCCCACCCACGTGACGCTGCTGGACTACGAGGTGGAGATCGGGCTGATCTTCGGCCGCGAGATGCCCGTCGGCACGACCGTCACCGCGGACAATCTCGCCGACTACGTCGCGGGCCTGGTGGTCACCAACGACATCTCGGCACGTGACGTCCAGCTTCCCAAGACCCAGTTCTACGAGGCCAAGTCCTACCCGACCTTCACCCCGGTCGGCCCCGCGCTGGTGCTGCTCGACGCCGACGAGCTCAAGCGGTTCACCGACCTGCGGCTGAAGCTGTGGGTCAATGGAGAGCTCCGGCAGAACATGACGGCCGCCGACATGATCTACCTGCCGGTCCAGGCGCTGCAGGCGCTGACCCGCTTCCAGCGACTCGACCCCGGCGACCTGTTGCTGACCGGCACGCCCGTCGGGACGGCCTTGAGCGCACCGCCGAAGCCCGTCGAGATCATCGCCTCGCTGCTGCCGCCCGCGGTGAAGTGGAAGATGTTCTTCAAGGGCCAGGCCCGCAACCCCAGGTACCTCAAGGACGGCGACGTCGTCGAGGTCACCGTCGCCACCGACGACGGCGCGATCGATCTGGGCCGGCAGCGCACGGTCGTGAGGTACGCCCGATGACTGGACCCCTGCTGTGGCCGGACTACGCCACGGCCGCGGACCTGGCCGCGATCGAGGCCGTGCCGCTGGAGGCGCGGGGCCTGCCCGAATCGACGTACGCGCTGCTGTCGCGGGCGGCGACGCACTGGCCGGATCGCGCGGCCATCACCGTCCTGCCGGACGCCGCCCGCTGGCGGGAGCCGCTCCCCCGTACCTTCGCCGAGCTCCTGGCCGACGTCCACCGGGTTGCGAACCTGTTCCACGACCTGGGGGTGCGGCGGAATGACGCGGTCGCCCTGATGTCGCCCAACTGCGCCGAACTGATCACCGCGACGATGGGCGCACAGCTTGCCGGGATCGCGGCACCCCTGGGCGGCGGACTGTCGCGGCAGCACCTCGCCGAGCTCCTCCGGCGCTCCGGTGCCCGCGTGCTGGTCACGGCCGGGCCCGAGCTCGCGCCGGACATGTGGGACACCGCGCAGGCGCTCGCCCGCAACGGCCTGCTCGACGCGATTCTCGTGCTGCGGCCCACCGGGGCGTCGGGCACGCCCCACCCTCTACCGGCCGTCGGCGGCGTACGCGTCGGCTACCTCGGCGAGCTTGCAGCAAGGAAGGACCCGTCCGCCTTCGGCGGTGAGCTGCCCCGATCCGCCGACCTGGCCGCGATGTTCCACACCGGTGGCACCACTGGCGCGCCGAAGCTGGCCGCGCATACACACGGCAACGAGGTCGCCGACGCGTGGATGCTGGCCGCCAGCTCCCTGTTCGACGAGCAGACCGTGGTCTTCGCGGCCCTCCCGCTGTTCCACGTGAACGCCCTCGTCGTCACCCTGCTGGCGCCCCTGTTCAAGGGACAGACCGTGGTGTGGGCCGGTCCATCGGGCTACCGCGACCCCGCGCTGTTCGGCGAGTTCTGGAAGATCGTCGAGCACTACCGGATCGCTGCCATGAGCGCAGTGCCCACCGTGTACGCCGTACTGGCGCAGGTCCCGATCGACGCCGACATCGACAGCCTGCAATTTCCGCTGGTGGGGGCCTCGCCGCTGCCCACCGCGGTCCGGGACAACTTTCAGGCCCACACCGGGATAACCCTGGTCGAGGGCTACGGGCTTACCGAGGCGACGTGCGCGAGCGCACGTACCTTTCCCGACGCGTCGCGGCCGGGCTCTGTTGGGCAACGCCTGCCCTACCAGCGGGTGCGGGTGGTCGCCGCTGACGGCACGTGGGAAGACCGACCCTTCGGCGCGACCGGCGTGCTGGCGATCAGCGGCCCGACAGTCTTCCCCGGCTACGTCACAGACCGTGACGAGAACGGGCCCGTCCTCGACGGACTCGGCAAGCTCGTCGACGGCTGGCTGGACACCGGGGACCTCGCGCGCGTTGACGAGGACGGCTTCGTCTACCTCGCCGGGCGGGCGAAGGACCTCATCATCCGCGGCGGACACAACATCGACCCCGCGATCATCGAGGACACGCTACTGACTCACCCGCAGGTCACCGCGGCCAGCGCGGTCGGGCGCCCCGACGTCCACGCCGGTGAGGTGCCCGTCGCCTACGTCACCCTCATGCCAGGCGCCACCGTAACGGAAGACGACCTGCACGACTGGGCGAGCGAGCGGGTGCCCGACCGCACCGCCGCGCCCAAGACCGTGACGATCCTCGACGAACTGCCCGTCACCGCCGTGGGCAAGCTGTACAAGCTCGCCCTGCGGAAGGAAGCCGCCCGCGCGGAACTCCGTGCCGCGCTCGACCAGACCGCCGGAGTACAGGACATCGAGGCCGCGATCGAGGGCAACTGCATCGTGGCCACTGTGAAAGTTCATCCCTCTGCCCAGGAGGGGGCCATCAAGGCGATCCTGGGCCGGTATGCCATTGAATGGCGATTGGTGGTTGTGTCATGACGCTCGCTGCGTGCATCCTCGCGGTGCTGCTCGCGCTGATCTTCTCTGCCCTGGGCACGGCCAAGATCCTGGCCCTGCAACCGATGCGTGCGCTGGCCGCGGAGGCCGGATTCCCCGTCGCGGCCTATCGCCGCATCGGCCTGCTCGAGGTCGCCGCGGTGATCGGGCTGCTCATCGGACTGTTCCAGCCGCTGATTGGCATCCTCGCCGGCGCCGGGCTGCTCCTCCTGCTCGGCGGAGCCCTGGTCGTGCACCTGCGCAACGGAGACGGCCCGCGCAAGTACGCCCCGGCCGTCGTCTGCGGAATCCTGGTCGCCAGCTACCTCGTCCTTCGGGTCCTGGCCACACAATGAACGTCGTTCCGGTAGTGATCGTCGGCGCAGGCCCCACCGGGCTCACCGCCGCGACGCTGCTCGCCCAGCACGGCGTGGAGTGCCTGATCCTCGACCGTTGGGAGTCGGTCTATCCCCTGCCCCGCGCCGTCGCCCTCGACGACGAGGTCCACCGCATCCTGGCGCGCCTCGGGCTCCGGGACGAGTTCGCCGCCATCGCCAGGCCACACCGAGGCCTTCGACTCATCGACCGCAGGATGCGGGTGCTGGCCGAGTTTCAGCGCGACGTGGCGCCGGGCCGACACGGCTACCCCCAGGGGAGCATGTTCGACCAGCCGGAGCTGGAGGAAATCCTCCGTCGGAATCTCACGCAGTACGACAGCGCCACCCTGCGCGGCAGCACCGAGGTCACCGCGCTGACCCAGGACGCCGACGGCGTACGGCTCGACGTCACCGACACGGCCACCGGCGAGCACCAGGTCGTCCGCGCGGCGTACGTCCTGGGTTGCGACGGCGCCAACAGCCTGACGAGGGCCGCCATCGGCGCCAGCATTCAGGACCTGGGGTTCACGCAACGCTGGCTCGTCGTCGATGTGGTCACCAACGCCGAACTCGGCCAGTGGGAAGGCGTACACCAGCTCTCCGACCCAGCCCGCGCTGGCACGTACATGCGGATCGGGAAGACCCGCTACCGCTGGGAGTTCCGGCTGGCGCCCGGTGAGACCGCGGACGACTTCCGCAAAATGACCCGGCTGCATCCGTTGATCTCGCGATGGACGGGGAACATCCCCGCTGGGGAGTTGGAGGTGGTCCGTGCGGCCGAATACACCTTTCGGGCGCAGGTCGCCGACCGGTGGCGCGACCGCCGGGTGTTCCTGCTCGGCGACGCCGCCCACCTCACCCCGCCGTTCATCGGCCAGGGAATGGGTGCCGGGCTGCGCGACGCGATGAACCTCGCCTGGAAACTCGCCGGCGTGCTCGACGGGTCCCTGCCCGAGACCGTGCTCGGCACCTACCAGATCGAACGCAAGCACCATACCCGCGCCATGATCAGGCTGGCGAAGTTGATCGGTACCGCGATGACAGCCGGCGGCAGAATGGGCGACATCATCCGCCGCGCGGTGGCGCCACGGCTGCATCTTGTGCCTGGCCTCACGGCCCTGGCCACGGACAGTGAGACACCTGCGCTGCGCCGCTCCGCTCTGGTGCTGCGGCCACGTCTGCGCCGCGCCCTCGCGGGTCGACTGTGCCCGAACGCCATCCTCGACGGCGAGCGCCGCCACGACGACGTGGCCGCTGGGCGCTTCGCGATCGTCACGTCCACCGAGCCGCCCGCCACCCTACAAACAGACGTCGAACGGTGCGGCGCAGTGCTCATCACTGCGCGGCCCGGAAGCGAGCTACACCGATGGCTGAGAGACGGCCGCGCCCACGCAGCAGTCGTCCGCCCGGACGGCACCGTCCTCAGTGCCGGCCGAGACCTGCCCGCGCTCGTTGCCATCCTGCCCGGCTTCAGAGGGAAACTCCCCCGCCCCACGACCAGCACCGGCGAGTAACCGTCAGACATCAGCGGTGTGCCAGGGGTATAGCCCCTCCAGTGCCTGGCACGACATCACAGCCCGGCCGGGCCGGTCCAGGCTGGCCTCCGCCTTCGCACCCGAGGGCATCGAACAGACGATCACCGCGATGGCCGACGCCCAGCCCTCCGGGGCACCCACCCACTCCAGCCATCGCAGCGAAGACGATCATCACCGAATGCGCCGCCAAGCTGGAGCGCTACCGGGCAGCCGCCGCCGCGGCCCTGTCCCGCCTTCCCTGAGCTGGCGTCGCCCCTGCAGGGTGACTGAGTCATGAATCGGGCATCTGGTCCCCGGTTTCGTGGTTCAGTGTCCGCACCGACGCGTCGATGAGCCCGCCCGCTATGTCCTACGACTGGGCTCGACTTCTCGACGTCAAAGCCTCGTGGCCCGATCCGGGTCGGAGCGATGGACGGTGGTTACGTGCGGATCGCGGTGGCACTCGGCGCCGGCGGCGCGCGTGGCTATGCGCACATCGGCGCGATCCAGGTTCTGGAGGAGCGCGGGTTCGACATCGTCGCCGTCGCCGGGTGTTCCATGGGTGCCCTGATCGGAGGGCTGTACGCGGCAGGCAAGCTCGGCGCCTACACCGACTGGGTGCGTACGATCGGCCACCGCGAGGTGTTGCGCCTGCTCGATCCGGCGGTGGGCGCGCCGGGGGCGATCTGGGCCGAGAAGCTGATGGCTCCGGTCAGGGAACTGCTCGACGGCGTACGTTTCGAACAGTTGCCCGTGCCTTTCACGGCGGTCGCGACCGACCTGCTGGCCCGTCGAGCCGTATGGTTCCGGCACGGTCCGGTGGACGTCGCGGTGCGGGCCTCCATCGCCCTGCCACCCGCCATCACCCCGGTCATGGTCGACGGTCGGCTCCTCGCCGACGGTGGCCTGATGGAGCCGCTGCCGATGGCGCCGACCACGTTCATGCCGGCCGACGCGGTCGTCGCCGTGTCCCTCAAGGGGGCCCGGGCCCAGCCGATGGCGCCTGTCCGGGGTGACCAGTCTGCGAAACTCCCCGTCGACCTGGGCGCGCTTGATGTCATGAGCCTGTCGTTGGATGCCGTGGCGGACCTCCTCATCCGCTACCAGCTGGCCGGATACCCACCGGACCTGCTGATCGAGGTACCGACCGATGCCGCCCGGACGTATGAGTTCCACCGCGCTGCCGAGATGATCGAGGTCGGCCGGCGGGCGGCTCTGGATTCCCTCGCGTCCAGGCCGTTCCCCTGACCCTTCGCGGTTGGTGAGGACAGCGCCGCTGGTGTTTCGTCAGACTCGCCGCGCATCGACTACACCTGCGAAGGCTGCTACACGCGGGTCGGTCCAGCCGCAGTCGCGGCGATCGGTCAACCGGGCGGGGCGTGTGCCTCCGCCCGCCGGTCACAGCAGCGGGCCGAGGGTGTCGATGACCCGGTGCGCAAGATCCCAGACTCAGCGAGACGACGCGCCCAGGACGGACCTGCCGTGGACTCGCCGCTTGCGCCCGTCGACAGGCGCGGGCGTGTGTCCGCAGGCTCGAGCTGTGCGCGGGCTCACCACGGCAGGTGTCCTGCCTCGTCCTGGAAGGTGCCGGTTGGGCCGGTCGCGTCGAGGGTGGCCAGACGTACGACGACTCGGGCGCTCTCCTCGACCGGTCGTCCGATGCCGAAGGCGGCGGTCATGTCGGTGGCGGTGGTGCCCGGCTCAAGGGCGTTGAACTTGATGCCCGGCTGTGACTTGGCGTAGTGCACCGTCAGCATGGTGGCTGCGGACTTCGACGCCGAGTACAGCGCGAGCGGCAGACCGAACTCCGGCCGATCGGGGTTGTTCACCGCCCAGAACGACCCGGCGCTGCTGGAGATGGTGACGACGTTGGCGTTCGGGGACCTGCGGAGCAAGGGCAGTGCCGCCTGCGTGACACGCACGATGCCGACCGCGTTCGTGTCGAAGGAACGCAGCGCCGCAGGGCCGTCGAGCGTGGTCTCCAGGACGCCGGCGTTGTGCACCAGGACGTCGAGACGGCCCTCGGCCGCGTCGATCGTCGCCAGTGCGCTGCTGACCGAGGCGTCGTCGGTCACGTCGAGCTGGACGAACCGCGCCCCGAGCTCGGCGGCGGCCTTCTTACCGCGTTCGGCGTCACGCGCGCCGATATAGACCTCGTGCCCCAGCTCCCGCAGCTGCCTGGCGGTCTCGTAACCGATGCCCTTGTTGGCTCCGGTGATCAGTGTGACGGTCATGACTCCCCCTCGAGTTACGTGGCCCGGACGGGCCGTCGTGAACGCTATGAGCGGCACGCCGACTCACCCAGAGCCCTCTGCAGCCTGGGGTGCGACAGGACCCCCTCCGATCGCTGCACAGAGAGCTAGGGTCGCCCTCATGAGCGAGTCGACGAACGCCCTCGGGGCCTACTTGCGAGCCCGGCGCGAGCTGGTGACGACGCAGCAGGCAGGCATCCCCGACATCGGGGTGCGGCGTGTGCCGGGGCTGCGGCGGGAGGAGGTCGCCATGCTCGCCGGCATCAGCGCTGACTACTACCTGCGGCTCGAACGCGGCCGTGACCGCAACCCCTCCGTCCAGGTGCTCGAGTCGATCGCACGCGTGCTGCAGCTCGACGACGACCACTTCGCCCACCTGCTCACCCTGGTCGCGGAGGTTCCCCGGCGGCGCAGACGCCGACCGCGCAAGCAGACACCGCCGGCAGGAGCGTTGAAGCTCCTGGAGAGCCTCGTGCAACCTGCCTTCATCGAAGACCGGTACTTCGACATCCTGGCCGTGAACCGCATGGCCACAGCGCTCTCACCCGGCCTTGCCGTCGGCGGCAATCAGTTGCGCGACCTGTTCCTGGACCCGGCCGAGCAGGCGCTGCATCCGGAGTGGGAGAACGTGACGGAATGCTTCATCGCGAACCTGCGGCAGGCCGTGGGAACCCACGTCGACGATCCCCGCTTCATCGAACTCACCGGCGAGCTGTCGCTGGCGAGTCCGCGGTTCCGACAGCTCTGGGCCCGGCACGAGGTGCGCGGACAGCGCGGGACCCCACTTCGGCTCGACCACCCGCAGGTCGGCGAGATGACCCTCAACCGGGAGCGACTGGCGATCAACGGCACCGAGGACCTGATGCTGGTCGTCTACCACCCGGACGCCGGCTCCAGCGATGCGGACAAGCTGGCTCTACTTGCCTCTGCCGTCCTGCCCACTTCAGGTGCGAAGGACAAGGTCGTGAGGCATGCATGACGACTATCGGGATCATCGGCGCCGGCGAGGTCGGTAGCCAGATCGCCCGTGCAGTCCGCGGCCGCATTCGGCGCCGCCGGTGCTCTACTCGCTGAACTCGGTCACGGAAAGCGCCTTGTCCAGCCGACCGGCGGCCAGGTCGTCGTGGCGGATCACAAAACTCCCGTAGTAGAACTCGTCGGCCACGGGAAAGCGGGCGAGCGACACCCACTCGCTCGTCAGCCGGTGCTGCTCCTTCTCCACATGGGAATACCACTTCGCCACGGGGATGACGATCTCGCCGGCCTTCTCGCGACCCGCGAGGGTCTGCTCCGCAATACTCGTGATCACCTCATCGTCGGCATACCCGCCGATACAGGCGCTGGCGAGCCCTTCGTCAGGCGGCCAGAGGTCGTAGGCCAGAGCACAGAGCTCGTCCAGGTGCGGCAGGTCACGCTCCAGGTCACGGGCCAACTGCTGCTGGAAGGGCGACAGGTCGTCCTCGTCCTCCTCCTCGTCCTCGTCCGTCCCGAACCAATTGGGCAGCTGCGCGAGGAGCGTGGCGCCGACGTCGTACTGCTTGCCGACGAACTCGTAGTTGGTGGGTTCTTCCGCCACCTCGGTATCGGTGCCGGCCGGTACATACACGACTCGCGCGTACCTCCGCTCCCCGGTGGCACTGGCCAGGCAGTCCTCCTCGTGGTCCAGGAAAAAGAGCAGCGCGCCGTCTGCCGGCAGGCCGAAGCCGTCGACTCTCGGCAACGCCGCACAGTCGACGGAGAAGATGAACGGCAACCGACTGACCCCGGCGAACGGCCAGTCCATACCCACCGGCAGCCGGGGCAACCCACCGAACTGCCCAACCGGAACACCGCCCGAACCCCCGCTCAACCGGATCGACAAACGGAGGTGCTTGGTGAACCTGCTGATCTCGTCGTCCGGGATACCCAACTCGAGCGCTGCACCACGAAACTGCCCCAGATGATCCATAGCCCAAGCATGACGCCACGAAGACACCGACGAGACGGCGAGCCCGGCGACCGGGTGGCCCGCGGCCCGCACACACCGTTGTCGGCATCACCGCCGTGATCGGGTCATCGTGCGGACGTCGCCCAATTGACAACTCGCTCGGAACGAATACGCACGCTGATCGCGGCTACGAGCGTGCACGAGCTGCGCTGGCCGCCGTTCTTGCCGAAGCGTCCCCATCAAGGGCACATCCTGGCGCGCCCTCACCGGCCCCGGACGCTCGGCATCGCCGAAGGACTCACCGCCAACCACGTCCCCTGCCCCTCGGCACACGACCGCGCACGGAATCCACACCGCAGCGTGAATCGCCTCGTCCAAGAGCGCCATCCTCACCAACCCCCGCTACACCGGCCGGCAGGTATGGAACAAACAACGCACCGGCGAAGTCCTCCTAGACGTCGAGATGTAGCACTGGGCCACACCGGAGTCATGCGCTGGAACACCGCTGACAAATGGGTGGTCTCCAAAGACCTCACTCACCCACCTCTGATCGATGACGACACCTCCGAGCAAGCCCAAGCCCTGCTCTCCCGTCGCGCACGAGCCGTCGACCGTCAGGAACGCCAACGCCGCAACCCCTATATCTTCCGCGGATTGATCTACTGCGCCGCCTGCCAGCGCCGTATGCAAGGCCAGTACAACCACGGTGCCGCCTACTACCGCTGCCGTTTTCCTCAGGATTACGCCCTCGCCAACGAGGTGGAACACCCCCGCAACGTCTACCTGCGCGAGGACGCCCTCAGCGACCCGCTTGACCAGTGGCTGGCGTCCGCATTCGCCCCGGACTACCTCGAACAAACGATCACCGCCATGGCCGACGCCCAGCCGGTGGATCAACTCACGCCAGTTACGGCCGCAGCCCGGGCCACTATCGCGGCCTGTGACACAAAGCTCGCGCAGTACCGGTCGGTCCTCGACGCCGGCGCAGATCCCATGGTGGTCACCGGCTGGATCACCCAGACCCAGGCCGAACGGGCACGAGCCGAAGCCGATCTTCAATCGAGCCAGCGAGCGGAGCCACGCCGGATGAGCCGCTCCCAGATCGCCGGCTTGGTTCGAGCGCTCGGCGACATCGTCACCGTGCTGCGCGACGCCGACCCCGACGACAAAGCCGAGGTATACCGGCAGCTGGGCCTCCGGCTGACCTACCAGACAGAAACGCAAACGGTGCGCGCTGCAGTGGATCTCAGCGCGCACCGTGGGGTTATCGTTCGTGTCCGAGGGGCGATCGATACCGCTGCCCCACCGTCACAGTGCATGGACGATCACGTGGTGATCAGCTATGGACGGTAGCTCCGGCGCTCTCGTGCCTTGCAGATAAACGTCCATTAAGGCGCAATGTCCTGCGGGCTATCGCATGGCCACGCGAGGGTGTCGGTCGGAGGTGGACAATCTCGTCGTGATCGATAACTACGCAATGCCTGCAGGTCTTCCTGCCCTCGTCCGTCACTATCAGGGGCAACGCCAAGAATCCGTCGCGTACATCACGCCATCATGGCAAGCCGCGCTCGCAGGCTCGCCGGACGAAGTATCGGTGTTACTCGACGACCGATGGAGCGATCTAGCTCAAAAGCCCGGCAGGCGCAGGGTCACACGCGATCGTCTCCAAGGAACTGCTAGTACTCCAGCCGGGGATGTTGACCTTCGCTGAGCTGGGGCCTGATGCGGTCCGGGCACGAAGGCAGCCACCGTCGATCATGGACGGTTGTGTGGACTGACCATGACGCAGCGGTGGCTGCCGGATACAGGGTAGACGCCCAGCGATGGCGGGTGTTGTTCGACGACCTCATGTTGACCATCGGGCGGCGTTTCCGCAGGCCGGAGCCCCGACGTCGAGTTGGTGACTTGGTGCGGGGACTGCTGGCGCCGCTACCGCGTAAGAACTGCTGGACCATCGCCGAGCACGCCGGTGATGCGGGCCCGGACGGGATGCAGGACTTGTTGACCCGGGTGAAGTGGGACGATGCCGCAGTCCGTGCCGATGTCCGCGGGTTCGTCGCCGAGCAGCTCGGTGATGCCGACGCGGTGCTGGTCATCGACGAGACCGGTGATCTGAAGAAGGGCCGGCACACCGTCGGAGTCCAGCGGCAGTACTCCGGCACGGCCGGGAAGATCGAGAACTGCCAGCTTGCCGTGCATCTGGTCTACGCCACCAAAACCGTCCACGCGATGCTGGACGCAGCCCTCTACCTGCCCAAATCCTGGTGCGATGACCCGCAGCGGCGGTCCGAGGCGGGTGTCCCCGAACAGGTGCGGTTCGCGACCAAGCCGCAACTGGCAACCCGGATGATCGAGGCCGCGGTCCTTGCCGGGTTGCCCTGCCGCTGGGTGGCCGGCGACGAAGCCTACGGCGGCGACCCGCGCTTGGCCGCCAAGCTGCGCACGCTGCGATTGGGCTACGTCCTGGCGGTGGCCCGTTCACATCAGGTGACCACCGGTCTGGGCGTCTATCGCGCTGATGTGCTGGCCGCCGGACTCCCCGCTTCGGCTTGGCAGCGGATGTCGGCCGGCCCCGGCGCTAAAGGCCACCGCTACTACGACTGGTCTTTCACCGCCCTGCCTCACGCCGCGGACAGCCACGGCGGGCAGCATTGGCTGCTGATTCGCCGCAACCGCACCACCGGCGAGCTGGCCTTTTATCGTTGCTGGTCACCCGAACTCACCGCGCTGCGCACCCTGGTCACGGTTGCCGGGCGTCGATGGAAGATCGAAGAGTCGTTCCAAGCCGCCAAGACCGGCCTCGGTCTGGACCAGCACCAACACCGCCGCTGGACGTCCTGGCACCGGTGGACCACTCTGGCGATCCTCGCCCACGCCTTCCTCGCCGCCGCTACAGCTCACCGCGACCGGCCCGACCCCATCGAGCTGATCCCGCTGACCGTCAACGAGCTACGCCACCTGTTCCACGTCCTGATCATCGAACCTGCCCGCCGCCGAACCGACCCACTGCACTGGTCGATCCGCCGACGCCGCCACCAAGCCAGAGCCATGACCAGCCACTACGCCCGACAAGCCCTCATCGAACCGTGATCACGATCCCCGGCTGGAGTACTAGTACTCCAGCCGCACTTTCAGGTTCGGAGTCTGCGCTGGTAGTGGCTGGTTCGAGCGCGGTATTGGTGGCGGCGCCGTCACGACGTCGATCGTACTATGTAGACTCCCGGTCTCGTGACAGTGGATCTTGTGGCGGGCTGGGTGGCGGGCCTGGACGACGTGATGGCGCGTATCGCGCGCCGGTTCGGACGTGTCGAGCCGCGCCGCCGGGCCAGGGGTTACCTGCTCGGGCTGCTGTCGCCGCTGGCGGGCAAGAACAGCTGGACCATCGCCG
>NZ_JBEXIK010000067.1:0-27935 GCF_040608515.1 Micromonospora sp. NPDC005173 | reverse complement strand
GCGACACCTGCTACCCATCACCAAAACGACCACCGCCACCTCGCCCGAAACACCGCAACCAACCAACCAACGGGCTTAATGAAAGACGGAGGCTAATCAGACCGTGCGGCCACGTTTTGGACCAGCACAGGGATGGCACCTGGCACCGTGTCGGAGAAGGGCTACTTCGCGCCGGTGAGTGCCTGCCGCATCCGGTTGATCTCGGCGCCCTGCTCGACGACGACGCTGCTGGCCGTCTCGTTGACGATGACGTTGACGCCGAGCGCCAGCACCTCGCCCGCCATGTCGATCGCGCCCTGATGGTGCTCGACCATCATGTCGACGAACATCCGGTCGAACTCGGCGGCTCGGGCGGCGGTGAGGAGTTCCAGCGCCTCCGCCGTCTGCATGCCGGCCATGCTGTGCTGGTGGCCGCCGCCGCCGGAGTTCCGGTCCAGGCCTCGGTCCGTCAACCAGGTCTCCAGTGTCTTGATCTCCGGTTCCTGGGCCGCCAGGATCCGGTCGGCAATGATCTTGAGTTGCGGGTTCGCCGCCCGGTCCGCCGCCAGTCGGGCCATCACGAGCGCCTGCTCGTGATGCGGAATCATCATCGTGACGAACCGGATGTCGGCGTTGTTGTACGTCGGACGCGGTGCGGGCGACTTCTCGTTCGCCCGGACGGTCTTCGCCGGCTCGCCGGGCGCCGCGGGCATCAGCACCGGCGCGGTCGCGTCCGGCAGACCGGGCAGGTCGAGAGATGCCTGGGGGCTGGCCGTCGCGGCCGATTCCGGGCGGCCCTCGGGCCACCAGACGACCACCGCTGCCCCGACGGCCAGCACGGCGAGCACCGCCAGCTCGACGAGGACAATCGCCCGCGAGCGTCCCAAAAGCGCTCGGATCCGCACACTTAGCACAACTCGACTCCCGCCATCCGACCGAGGTTGGCCGGGATGTTAGCGCGAGCCTGACCTGCACGGGGAAGATCAGGGCAGCGAAAAAGATTCTATTAGCCCCACCTGCGGCTATTCGTGCCGCCGCACGCCCACCAGGTTTGCGTAACCGTGATCAGAAGCCGGCGCAATATGTGAGCCGGGCCTCAATACTGGCACCAGACACCGGGTTATCGTCCCGCTACTCTGCCGACCCGATGAACGAAGGGTGTCCACAATGATCGAACGAAGTCCACAAGGGACCCGGAGGCTGGCCATCGGCCTGGCCGCCACAGGCGCTCTTCTCCTCACGGCCGTCGTGGCCGTAGCGCCGGCGAGCGGCGCCACCGATTCCAGCGGCAGCACAGACATCTGCGAATCGTTTGAGGCCGCCGGCGACAACTTCGCCGAATACTGCATCGCCGAGGAGGCGGCCAACGACGTGGCCGCCGCGAACACCACTCCGGGCGTCGACGAGATCGCCAGCAGCCCCAACATCCGGCAGATCGCCAACATCCCCAAGTTCGGCGGGTTCGCCAGCGAGGGGGCGTACAACTCGGACCTGGCCTTCCAGGGCAACTACGCCTTCGCCGGCAACTACGAAGGCTTCAACGTTCTCGACGTCAGTAACCCCAGCTCGCCTCAGGTGGTCAGCCAGGTGGTCTGCTCGGGCTCGCAGGGCGACCCGTCGGTCATGGGCAACCTGCTGTTCCTCGCGGTCGACGCGCCCCGCAGCAACGACTCGTGCAACAGCACGAGCGGCTCCTCCGCACAGCAGAGCTCGTGGGAGGGCGTCCGGATCTTCGACATCAGCGACAAGGCGAATCCGCGGTACGTCAAGTCGGTCCGGACCGACTGCGGTTCGCACACCCAGACGCTGGTGCCGAGCAAGGACGGAAAGAGCGTCTACGTCTACGTCCAGTCGTACGGCCCGTCGAGCGGCGCCTTCTACTGCAAGCCGCCGCACGACAAGATCTCGATCATCAAGGTGCCGGTGGACAACCCGGCCAGCGCTTCCGTGGTAGCCACCCCGGTTCTCTTCCCCGGAACCAACGGCGCCGGCTCCACCAGCGGCTGCCACGACATCACCGCCTACCCGGAGCTGGACCTGGCCGCCGGCGCCTGCATGGGTGACGGCGTCCTGTTCGACATCTCCGACCGGGAGAACCCGGTGATCCTCAGCCAGGTCCGGGACACGAACTTCGCGTTCTGGCACTCGGCCACCTTCAACAACGCCGGCACCAAGGTCGTCTTCACCGACGAGCTCGGCGGCGGCAGCAGCGCGATCTGCACCAGCACCTACCGGGCCAACCAGGGCGCGGACGCGATCTACGACATCGTGGGTTCCGGTGCCGACCGCGAGCTGGTCTTCAAGAGCTACTTCAAGATCCCACGGCTGAACACGACCCTGGAGAACTGCGTCGCGCACAACGGCTCGCTGATCCCCGCCATGGGCCGCGACATCATGGTCCAGGCCTGGTACCAGGGCGGCATTTCGGTAATCGACTTCACCGACTCGGCCAACCCGGTCGAGATCGCCTACTGGGAGCGGGGCCCGCTCTCCGACACCCGCCGCATCCTCGGTGGGGCGTGGTCGACGTACTACCACAACGGGTACATCTACTCGAACGACATCCAGAAGGGCTTCGACGTCCTCAAGCTGGACGACCCGCGAACGAACAACGCCCGGGCGGTCTCCTTCGCCGAGCTGAACGTGCAGACGCAGCCCAGCTACCCGGCCTGCACCACCATCCTGCGCAACCGCCAGAACGGCGGACTCACCGTCACGTCCGGCATCACCTGCCTGGACGGTGCGACCGTCAACGGCAGGATCAAGGTCGCTCCGGGCGCCGGGCTGATCGCCTTCAACGCGACCCTCAACGGCTCGGTCACCGCAACCGACGCCTCGGTAGTGTCGATCGTGGAGAGCCGCGTGAACGGCTCGGTGCACGCCCTCGGTGGCACCGTGCGGGACAGCAAGGTCAACGGTTCGGTGACGACGAGCTGAAGCACGGCCCGTCAACAGCATGACGGCTCCGGCCCGGCGGATCTCCGCCGGGCCGGAGCCCGTCTCCGAGGCGACGCCGTCACCACCGTTACCGGGCCTGCGTCAGCGTTCTCGAGGGCGGTGAGCCCACCGTCATCGCCAACGCGGGCGCGGCGGCGGGCCGCGACGTCCTGCACCGCGCAGCCCATGTACCGGTGTCGTCCTGGTCGGTGCCGAACTCGGCGTCCGCCAGGCGGGGCCCGACCGACGTGACGTAGCCGACGACCACCGCGCCGCGCACCTCGACCGGGCGCGGTCACCGCGCTGACCACGACCTGCTGCGGAAGACGGTCGATCTGGCCCAGCACGAGGTCCAGGCGGCCCAGCCGCGCCAGCGCACGAGCCACCCACAACTGGTCCGGTCCTTCCCGCTCGGTCAGCGCCTCGTGCATTGCCCGCACGACGCCGTCGTCGGGTTGGCCGATGTCGGCCAGCAGTTTGGCGGCCTGCCACGCCCGGCCCTCAACGGCGAGCATGGGAATCAAGGCAGGAAACGCGGCTGACCCGAGATCACGCAGCGCCACCTCGGCGTCCTCGCCGCTGACCGGACCGTCAAACGCCTCCAGCCTGGCGACGTAGTACGCGGCGCGTTCGGCCTGCGGCACAGTGGCGACCCGCGCCAGCTCGACCGCCAGCTGGTCGTACTCGCGGAAGTGCCGGCTCACCTCACGTTTGGTGAGGACGCGTTTGATCAGCGTCTCGTGGTACTCGTCGTCGAGCAGCAGCACCACGAAGTCCCGGTCGGTGACGCCGCTGACGCGAAGTGCGACCCTGGCTCGCTTACACCCGCACGAGCATCGAAAGGTAACGGCGAAACGTCGCCTCCCACTGCCGGGGCGTCCCTCGACACGCCTCCGCGGTCAGTCGCCGTTCCCAATCCCGGGCCAGGTCCTCGGCAAGCCACCCGTCGCCGTAGCGGTCCCAGTCGGCCGCGCGCCACCGCACATCCGCCTGCTCCTCGACGGGAAGCTGCGCCAACGCCTCGACACTGTTCATCGCGAGGCTGGGCAGGGCAAGCTGCCCATCGGTCTCACGGTAGATCCGGTCAAGCACCGCGGCGTAGAACCGCTCGTCAGGATGTTCGGCGACGGTCGACCGGACGACCTGCACCAGGGCTTCTACCAGCACACGCTCGAAGCTCGCCCAATCCAAGCCCACCGCCACCCCGCTATCCTGCCCGACACGACCGCTCCCCTCCCCCGACGGCTGCCCCCGGCCAATCCCATCCGGCCCGGGACCCGCCCCGGGGCGAACCCGATACTGGTGGCGCCCCGGTCTGGTCTGATCTTGCATCGCTCGAGACGCGGGCAGTAGGCCCGCATGGAGTCAGTTAGAAGTCACGCCACTCGTCGAACCACTGGTCGGCCAGATGCGTTGGGACATCAGCTCGGGCGGCGAGTTCCATGAACGCGTCGAAGGCTTCCTCTCGGCGCAGCGTGTCGATGATCTCGTACTTCTGATCGATGCTGTTGAGCGCCTCAACCAGGGTGCGCAAGGCCGCTTCCGCTTCGTCTGCACGCCCACGGCGTTCCTGCGGAAGCTTGTCAATGGTGCGGACCGCGCTGGCGTATGCCTTGCAGGCGGCGGCTCCGCCTCGGGCGTCGTCGTCGACCCAGTCCCTGAACGGGTTGTTCAGGTTGGCGGCCAGCCACGTGTCGGGCTTCGCGCCTTCGATGACCAGGCGCACCCCGGTGCCGCGGTAGCGGGCTTTCAAGGCGGGCACGATCGATCGGGGTAGACCGCTGATGCTCAGCTGCGTCAGCGAGGTCAGGTCAGGCAGTGTGCCCGCGTCCAGGCCGTAGCCGTCGACAAGCTCGATGACGGCCAGATGGGTCAGACTGGCCAGAGCCGCGGCGTCGATCAACTGTCCTGGGGGCTTGCGCCAGTAGATCCGGAGGCTCTCCAGCTCTTCCAGTTCCCGTACGGCAGCGGCGGACATGGTGCCGCCACCGTCCAGGGCGACCTCTCGAATACCGTGCAGGCCTGCAGGAACCGTCGTTTCCGCGTCGGCGCCGGTCAGGGTGAGATGAAGCCATCGGCCGTCGTCCGCGGCGTACACGGCCGGATCCCGGTCCACCGCGGCCAGCTCAAGGCTGTGCAGGCCACGGGGCAGCCGCACCTCGCGAACATCCGCACCGGACAGCGACAGGTGCTGCAGACCGGTGTCGGTCAGATCCACGACTGGCGGGGGGTCCTGCCACGTCAGTGACGAGACAACAGGGCGGTCTGCTAACGCGCGGGCGAGGCCACGGTCCGGGCCGGCCCACGTTAACGCCGTGCAGCGGGGCAGCTGATCGAGAGCGGACCATTGCACCGGCCCGGACGTAGGCACTCGCATCGACCCCTCACCGCTCAGGTCGAGTCGAGGCGTGGCCGCGCCGAGCGTCGCCGCCCCGGCGCCGAAGTCGACGTCGACCTGACCGCGGGTGGCGGCCGCACGGTAGGCGGCCTTCACTGCCGCCGGTAGCTTCCGGTCCCAGCGGCGCTTCCTGACCACATCGTCGGCAAGTGACTGCCAGCCCGAGTACGTGTTCGACAACGCCGGCACACCGTCAGGAACGGGCAGGGTTCCGATCCAGGTGAACCCCGGCGGCACCGCATGCCAGCTGCCAATCGACAAGTGAGCAAGGCGCCCGTCGTGGGCATGATGGTCAAGCGTCAGTGGCTCAACGCCGCGCAGCTCGTCCAGGCTCGGCCGATCTGCCGAGTGCCAGCGCAGCGCATACGCCGACGTCACACGGCCTGCGACACCAGTGACCTGACATGCCCCAAATCCACCGTCTGACAACCTCATCACGGCGACATCGCCGGGTCGTACCACTCGATCAACCACGCGGCGAAGCTACCCGACCGGGACGACGGCCGCGCTTCCCCGACCTGTGCGCCGCGGAGCCGGTGGTGATGATCTCGGAGTACGAGCGACTCGGCCCCGCCGCCCGCACGCCGACCCGCCCGCCCGCCATAGCGATCGTGGCTCCTCGCCGCAGGCGTCTAGTCACCCACGGATGAATCGCTGCGCCCACCGGTAGACGGTGACGTGATCGACCTCGGCGCCACGTTCGGCCAGCAACTCGTCAGCGTCGCGATAGGACAGGTTGAACCGCAGATACCAGCGAACCGCGACCACGATCACCTCGGTCGGGAACCGGAGCCCGGCGATCGCCGACCTCGGAGGCAGCCATGGGCCAGGACGGGTCGATGACTTCAGTGCCCAAGTCTGCCTCGATCTTGCCAACGCTCAATGCAACGGCGCCGAACCGCCCGGGTGGGGCCGAGGAAGACCGTCACAACCAGCCCGTTCCTTCGGCGTTTGCCCGGCGGAGGCGGGGGAAGACCCGGCCGACCGGGCCGGGCGAGTCTGCACCCGCCATGCCCGTCGTCCGGCAGTACTGGTGATGCCGGGGAGACCCGAGGATGAGCGAGGATGACCGCAGGCAGGAGCGCCGTCCCGACGGGCAGCCGGCCGACCGGGGCCCGCAAGGCCACCTGGGCGAAGAAGGCTCCGATGAGCCGGAAGGCGGTGGCAAAGAACGCTGGCCGCCACCGCCACGAAGCGGGCCACCGGCGCGAGCGTGGCCAAGAGCCCCGGCGAGAAGCCCACCCCGACCACGGCCCGCGTCGCGCGGAAGAAGGACACCTCCGCCACCACGGCCACGCCCACCCGCAGGCCGACGGCGAAGGCGGCCGCCGCGAAGAACGCCCCGCCGAAGAAGGCGCCCGCGACGAGGGCCGCGGCGAGAAAGGCGGCGGCGAAGAAGGCCGCGCCGACGCGGGCCCGCACCACGTCCGCCACCAGGGCCCCGGCCAAGAAGGCGACCACCATGGAGTCGTTCGGCAGCCGGCGTACGACGCGCAAGACCTGAGCACCAACGGCAGTGCCGGGTACGGAGGGTAGGTCCCCCGTACCCGGCACGCCCTCCGCTTACAGCTCGCGAACCCTGACGTCGCGGATCTCGATCAGGTCGTTGGTGCCGTGGTTCTGCAACCCGATGAACCCGCTGAGGAACTGCCGCAGGTCCGTGGGCGGGTCACCAGCCCGGGACGACGCCTTGCCCGGGGTGTTGTCGAACTCGTTGATCACCACACCGTTCCGGGTGATCGTGTAGTGCTGGCCGACCACCCGGATCTCGTAGTCGTTCCAGGTGCCCTTCGGGGTCACCCCGGCCTGGTCCAGCCCGTTCGGGTCGAAGTTGTAGATCGAACCGGTCTTCTGCGGTTCACCGGTGGGTCCGTCGTAGATCTGGATCTCGTGACCGCAGTAGATGGCGACCCACGCCTGCGAACTCTGGGCCGAGCCGACCGTGCCGCAGCTGCCCGCCGGCCGCTCGGCCAACGGTGTCCGGGGGTCCGGGAACCGGACGAAGGCGCCGCTGTTGGCGTAGGTGGCGCCGGCGGAGACGTCCCGGAACTGCATCCGCAGGGAGAAGTCGGCGAACTCGTCCTTGGCGTACCAGAGCATGCCCAGCCCGCCGGAACTGCGGATCGACCCGTCCGGCCTCAGCGCGAACGATCCGCCCGGCGCCTGCCGCCAGTCGGCGAGCGAACCCGCCGTCCCGTCGAAGATGGGCTGGTAGCCGGCGACCTTGCCGATCTCCGACTGCGCCGCCGCCCGGTTCAGCGTCGTCGCCTCACGGTTGTCGACGACGCCGTCCGACCGCAGGTCGTTGACCACGTCGCTGACGTGGCTGACGAACTGGCCGTGGTTGGACCACATCCGCTCGTCGTCGATCAGGTCGTTGATGGTGCAGCCACCGCCGGCCTGGCGGTTGGCCACGCCGGTGTCGGTGTCGAGCATCCGCACCGTCTGCCGACCGTCGGGCGCGGCGCACCCGACGACGACCTGAACCGTGCCGGTGGCGACCTCGCCGTTGGCGTAGGTGACCTTCACCGTCGCCTGGTAGGTGCCGTAGTCCGCGTAGGTGTGGGTGGGGTTCGGCTCGTCTGACGGCGCGCTGCCGTCACCGAAGTTCCACTCCCACTTCAGGCCACCGGTCCGGGCGCTGGAGAAGGCGATCGTCTTCGGGTTGCTCTGCGCCACCGCACGTGCCGTGGCGTCGTTCGGGTTCGGCGTCGCCGGGCCGCCCTGGTAGGCGATCCGGATCAGCTTCTGGTTGGGGTGCAGGCTGAAGAACCCGCCGGCGTAGTCGAGCATGTACAGCGCGCCGTCGGGGCCGAACTTGGCGTCCATCCAGGACTGGAGCTGGGTGCCGCCGCTGCCCGAGCGGATGATGCTGCGCAGGTCCTCGGCGAAGGCCGGCGGCCCGTGGCTGTCGACCTTGCTCTGGTCGACGGTGACCGCGATCCGGTTGTTGGCGTTGGACTGGTCACCGATGAACCACTTGTTGTCCCAGTACGTCGGCCACGCCACGCCGCTGGCGGTGTCGACGTTCTCGCGCTGGTAGGTCGGGCCGTCCATGATGGCCTGGCCGCCGCCCTTGAGGTACGGCTGGGTCAAGGTTTCCTGACCCGGCTGGTACGTCGGCAGTCCGCTCCCGTCGGTGCGCTTCGGGTAGACCGGCCCACCGCCCTGCGGCGAGTACCAGATCATGTTGTCCCGCGCAGGCGGGATGTTGACCAGACCGGTGTTACGCGGGGACTCGTTCTTCAGGTTGTCGCAGTCGTACCAGCCGGTCAGCACGGTGGCGTCGACGTTGCTGCGGTCCCGGTAGGGCTGCCGGTTGCCCATGCAGTACGGCCAGCCCTGGTTGCCGGCGGAGGTGATGATGGTCGCCGTGTCGTACTTGGCCGGGCCGAGGTTCGGGTCCGGGCCACCGGCGTCCGGGCCGACCCACGCCGCGGTGAGCCAGTCGTTGACCGGGTCCCAGGCGATCCGCGCGATGTTGCGGACGCCCATCACGTAGATCTCCGAGCGGGTCTTGCCGCCGCCCTCCTCCTTGCCGGTGAACAGGTTGCCGGCGGGCACGGTGTACGTACCGTCGGGCTCCGGGTGAATGCGGAGGATCTTGCCGTTCAGGTCGTTGGTGTTGCCGGAGGTACGCCGGGCGTCCTGGAACGACACGCCCTTGTACTCCTGCGTCCAGTTGTTGCCGGCGTAGCCGTTGGAGCCACCGGAGGAGTTGCTGTCCCCGCTACCGATGTAGAGGTTGCCGGACTCGTCGAAGGTCATCCCGCCACCCGCGTGGCAGCAGTTGTGGATCTGCGTGTCCCAGTGCAGCAGGTCCTTGCGGGTGCCCTGGTCGAGGGACTGCTTCGCCGCGTCGTAGGTGAACCGGGAGACGGTTCGCTGGCCGATCCGCCGGTCCCGGTCGATCGACTCGTGCGGCATCCAGTAGGCGTACACCCAGCCGTTCTGGGCGAACTTCGGGTCCAGGGTGATGCCGACCAGGCCCTCCTCGTTCTTGACCAGCTCGCTGCCGCTGCCCCGGTTGCCCATCACGGCGAGGGTGGTGAGCAGCTTGACCTGCTTGGTCGTCGGGTCCCACTGGTGGATCGTGCCGCAGCCGAGGCCGACCTTCGGGTCGTCCCAGTTGGCGACCGGCCCGGACGGGCAGGCCGCCTTGCCGATGTAGAACACCTTGCCGTCCGGCGCGACGGTCAGGCCGTGCGGCTCGCCGATCTGGTCGAGCTGCCCGGGCTGGTTGGTGGTGGTGAGCCGCTCGATGCGGTAGTTCGACGCGATGGTTGCCTGGCAGTCACCGCGCACCATGCCGGCGGTCCACTGGATGGCGCCGAGCAGGTGGCTCTGGAACTTCGTGTCGCTGGTCCAGCTGGCCTCGGTGCGACCCATCCCGGTGTAGAAGGACCGGCCGCCGTCGTAGTCCTGACACCAGGAGATCGGGTGGAACGCGCCGTTGCCGCTCAGCCCGGGGTTGTAGGTCCCCTCCTCGACCTGGGCGACGGTGTGCACCCGGCCGGTCGGGCTCGGGTCCCAGTTGATCCACTGGTCGGAGCGGGTCAAGGTCAGCGGCTGCCCCTTGTTCGCCGGGTGCTGGCGGTCGGTGAAGTCCACCACGGCCTGCTGCACCGTGGTGTCGGGGGCCGGTCCGGCGTCCGGTCCGATCAGCCACAGCTCGGCGAGCTGGATCAGCGGCTCGCCGCCGTTGGCCGTGATGTTCAGCCGGTAATGCAGGTACGCCGTGGTGTTGGTGAAGCTGTACTGCTTGGTCTGGAACCGCTGGGGGAAGGTCTCCCCGCTGCGGGTGTCCAGGTCGGTCCAGGTGGTGCCGTCCTGGGAGCCCTGCAGGGTCCAGTTCTTCGGGTCCCGGCCGGGGAAGTCGTTGGCCGAGGTCAGCGCGTAGCGGCTCACCACGACCGGCTTCGCCAGCTTTGCCGCGAGCCAGCCGGTCGGGTTGAAGGTGAGCCACTTGGTGCCGGTCGACCCGTCGATCGCCTTCGCGGCGGTCTCGTTCGGCGCGTTCTCGGCGCTCGCGGTGGCGGAGACGGGCTTCTCGGCGTTCGGCAGGCTGGCGGCCGGCCGGGTGCCGATCAGGCCGGTGAACCAGGCCGAGCTGGGCTGCGCGCGGGCGGCGTCGTGCACGCCGACGAACCCGCCGCCACCCTTGACGTAAGCCTGGAACGCGGCCTCCTGGGCGTCGTTGAGCGTCACCCCGTTGGCGGAGAGGAACACCACGCCCCGGTACCGGGACAGGTTGCCGAAGGTGAAGACACCGGGATCACTGGAGTCGTCGACGGAGAAGCCGTGGTCCGCGCCGAGGCTCCGGATTGCGGTGACGGCCCGGTTGACCGGGTCGTCCTGCTGGGCCACCGGACCGTGGAACACCAGCACCTTGACCGCCGCGGCGGCCTCGGCGGCCGCGGCCTTGACCGGGGTCGGGCTCGCGGCCTGGGCGGGCAGACCCAGCACGCCGAGGGCCAGCGCGGCGCTCGACGCGAGGGCACCGGCGCGGCGCATGGCCCGCCGTCGGGCAGGCGGTGGTGGGGTGGTCGTCGAGTCGGACCGTAGCCGTCGTCCGACCCAGCGGGATAACCGGAAATGGCGTCCTTGAGCCATCTCGACTCCTCTTCAGGTTGGGATGTGGCGGACATGCGCTGCCGAGCGGTCGTGCCGGGATCGACCGGACACCGGTGCGTGGGACCACCGGCGAGGCCCGGACGGGTTGGGGTGGGTGCGGGGACGTTGCGGCGGACTGGTGGATGGCTGGGGAGCCCGCCGTGGGCGCGGGGTCCCGCCGGTGGCTGCTGGTCCGCCGACAGACCAGCAGTCACCGGCCCGGTCACCGGCGCGGTGGCGCCGGTGCTCAGTTGTGCTGGTGTTCGCCGGTGTCGGTGTCGGCACCGGTGCCGGCGGCGGTCGCCGGGTGGGAGTGGTCGTGGCCCGGGGGCATCGCCCCGGACTCGTCCAGGACGTGCAGCATCGTCGACATGCCGCCGTCGGAGTGGAACTGCATGTGGCAGTGCAGCATCCAGTGCCCCGGCCCGACGGAGTCGCCCGCCGCCACCTGGAACCCGAACGAGTCGCCCGGCCCGAGCGGCTTGTTGTCGATGACCGGGACGCTGTCGGCGAACGGTTCCCCGTTGCTCACCAGGCCGGTCCGGGTGTCCGCCCAGGAATGCCCGTGCAGGTGGAAGGTGTGCATGTCGTTGCCGATCCCGACGACGATGAACTCCACCTTCTCCCCCTTGCGGGCGACCAGGCAGGTCGGGCCGGGCTGCGGGTTCTGCGCGTCGCAGGTGTCGGTGGCCGCGCCGCGGCGCAGGTTGATGCTCTGCCGGTCACCGAAGACCACGGTGTAGGTGCGGTCGGGCTTCGGGTCGCCGGGTCGGCGTACCACCAGCCCGCCGAAGAGTCCCGCGCCGAGGCCCTGGGTGCCGTGCGGGCCGCCCACCACGTGATCGTGGTACCACCAGTAGCCGGCCGTGCCCGGCGAGCCGGTCTTCCTGTTCCGCTGCTGGGCGAACCAGGTGTACGTGCGTGACTCGCCGGGCGGGACGAACGAGCCGCTCTGCACGGTGCCGTCGGAGAGCTGGGTGTACTTGACCCCGTGCACGTGCAGCGACACACCCAGCGGGTGCGCCGGGTCGGTGCGCAGCTGCTCCAGCGTCGCGGCGGGTACCAGGTTGTGCAGGGTGATGGCGAGGCACTCCCCCTCCATCATCTCCATGGTCGGCCCCGGGTAGGAGGCGGTCTGCGGGCTGGTGCCGTAGCCGAGCCGGATCTGGGTGCCGTCCCTGGGTAACTCCACCGCGTAGAGCTGCATGCTGCGGTCCGGCTTGACGCAGCCCTCCGGCCGTTCCTCCGAGAGCACGCCGGTGCCGGCGATCGCCAGGCCGCCCGCGCCGACCAGGGTCAGCAGCACGGTCGCCGCCACCACCAGCAGCCGGCGGGTGTTCGACCGCGGGCGGCGGGGGTCGGCCGAGTGGCCCTCCTCAGCCGCCGCTGCGCCCTCGGGCGGCGGAGCGTCCTCGGTGAGCCGCCAGGCCGTCACCGCTCACCCCGCAGGTCGACCATTCGCTGGTAGCTGCGCTCGGCGGCGCCCAGCGAGCCGGGCGGGTTGGGCTGCGCGTTCGGCCCGGTGTCCTGCTCCCACAGGTAGGTGAACCGTCCGCCCCCGTCGAGCTCTGTGAAGAACTCCGCGAACGGGATCACCCCGGCGCCGAACTCCACGTCCAGGTACGAGTTGCCCTGCTGAGGGTCGGGCAGTGGGACGCCGTCCTTGACGTGGAACAGCGGGTAGCGGTGCGGGTGGGCGTTGACGTAGTCGACCGGGCGGAAGCCCGGGTACTTCCGCGCCCCGCCGTACGCCCACAGGATGTCCATCTCCAGGAACACGTACCGCGGGTCGGTGAGCTCCAGGAACAGGTCGTAGAGCCGCACGTCGGGCCGGTCGGTCGCGAAGCTGAACTCGATGGTGTGGTTGTGCTGGTAGAGCTTGATCCCGCGGGCCGCGGCGGCGGCGCCCCACGCGTTGAACTCCGCCGCGGCCGCCTGGTAGCCGGCGATGGTGCGGTTGCCGGTCGGCGCGGACGCGGTGCCGATCGCCGACATGCCGAGCGTCTCGGCGGCGTCCAGCTCCCACTCCAGGTTGGTGCGGAAGTCACCCAGCCCACGGTGGCTGCCCGCCGCCTTCAGCCCGTTGTCGTCGAGCAGCTGCCGGATCTGCTCCGGAGTGATCGGGCCGACGTTGCCCTGGGTGTAGCCGGCGAACTCCACCTCCCGGTAGCCGATGCGGGACAGCTCCTCGAAGACCGCCGCGAAGCCGAGCTGGGTGATCTTGTCGCGGACGCTGTAGAGCTGGATGCCCAGATGCCCCTGCGGGATCAGGCGGCCGCTCGATTCGCCCGCCGCGACGGCCGGCAGCGCGCCGGCGAGGCTCGCCGCGCCGACCGCGACGGTGGATCCGGCGAGGCCGCGGAGCAGCGCCCGGCGGTCGATCCTGTTCTTCGCCATGGTGGTGTGGTCCTTTCGCTCGGTCAGCAGCAGCTGGTGGAGGCGGACGGCATCCCGTCCGGGCAGCACGGGCTCAGTGGCGCGATCCGGACGTTGCGGAAGCTGACGACATCGGCGGTGCCGTGGTTCTGCAGGCCGATGTAGCCGCGGGCGCTCTGCCGTCCGGCCCCGCCCGGGTCATCCGCGCGGGGCGGGCTGAACACGGCTTCCGGGGTGTTGACGTACTCGTTGATCAGCTCGCCGTTGCGGTAGACCGAGTAGTGCTGCCCCACCACCCGGATCTCGTAGTCGTTCCAGGTGCCCTTCGGGGTTACCCGCGCGCCGGCCAGGTCGACCCGGTCGAACCCGTACACCGACCCGCTCTTGTACTGGTCGCCGTCGGGCCGGTCGTAGATCTGCAGTTCGTGGCCGTACTTGATGGCCACCCACTCGGGCCGGGACTCGGCCGGGTGCCCGTGCACGTCCGGGAAGCGGACGAAGACTCCGCTGTTGGCGCGACCGTCGCCGGGCGCGTCGTCGCGCCACTGCAGCTTCAGCGAGAAGTCCCCGTACGTCGCCGTGGGCAGCCAGAGCATGCCGAGGCCGGCGACCGGGCGACTGGTGATCGACCCGTCAGCGTCGCGGGTGAAGCCGCCCGCCCCGACGTGCTCCCACCGGTTGAACGACGCCGCCGAGGTGTCCAGCAGCGGCTGGTAGCCGCTCTTGTCGTCCGACTTGCCGACGCCCGAGCGGGCGGCGGCGCTGGCCAGGCGGCCGTGCTCCTTGTGGTCGATCACGCCCAGGTGGTGCAGGTGCTCGGCGACATCTGTGACGTGCTTGACGAACTGGCCGTGGTTCGGCCATGCCCGCTCGTCCTGGATGGCGTTGTTGATCGTGCAGGCGTCCGCGACCACCCGGTTGGGTACGCCGCTGTCCACCGTGCCGAGCCAGACCGTCGGCCGGGTGTCTGGCACCGGGCAGGCGGCAGGACCGCTGGCGACCACGGTGAAGGTGACCGAGGCGGCGCCCGAGGTGTTGCCTGCCTTGTCGGTGGCCCGATAGCTGAGCGTGCGCGCGCCCGGCTGGTCGACGGTGACCGGCGCCGAGTACCGGGCGTACGTGCCACCGTCGAGGGCGTACTCGATCCGGTCGACGCCCGAGCCCGCGTCTGCGGCGGTGAGGGTGATGGTGGCGCTGCCGAGGTAGGCGCCGGTGTCGTCCTGCTGGCCGGAGAGCGTGGCGGTGGCGGTGGGCGGGGTGGTGTCCGGGGCCGGCGGGTCGACCACGGTGAACGACACCGACTGCGCGGCCGAGGTGTTGCCGGCCTTGTCGGTGGCCCGGTAACTGACCGTGTGCTGGCCGACCTGGTTGACGGTGACCGGCGCCGGGTAGCCGGCGTACGGCTGCCCGTCGAGGGAGTACTCGATCCGGTCCACGCCGCTGCCCGCGTCGGTGGCCGAGATGGTGACCGTGGCGGACCCGACGTACGCCCCGGCGCTGTTCCGCTCGCCGGTCACCGCGGCGGTCGCGGTGGGCGGCGTAGTGTCCTGGGCCGGCGGCTCCACCACCGTGAATGACACCGACTGCGCGGCCGAGGTGTTCCCTGCCTTGTCCGTCGCCCGGTAGCTCACCGTGTGCTGGCCCGGCTGATTCACGCTCACCGGCGCCGAGTAGGCGGCGTACGCGCCGCCGTCGAGGGCGTACTCGATCCGGTCGACGCCCGACTCGGTGTCGGTGGCCGACAAGGTCACCGTCGCCGACCCCACGTACGCGCCGGCGTCGTTCCGCTGGCCGGTCACGCCGGCCGAGGCGGTGGGCGGGGTGGTGTCCGGCGCGGGCGGCCGCACCACGGTGAACGACACCGACTGCGCGGCCGAGGTGTTGCCCGCCTTGTCGGTGGCCCGGTAACTCAGCGTGTGCTGACCCGGCTGGCTCACGGTGACCGGCGCCGAGTAGCCGGCGTACGGCCCGCCGTCCAGGGAGTACTCGACCCGGTCGACGCCCGACTCGGTGTCGGTGGCCGACAGGGTCACCGTCGCCGAGCCCACGTACGCCCCGTTGTCGTCGCGCTCACCGGTGAGCGCGGCCGAGGCGGTGGGTGGGGTGGTGTCCGGTTTCGGGGGTTCGACCACGGTGAACGACACCGACTGCGCGGCCGAGGTGTTCCCCGCCTTGTCGGTGGCCCGGTAACTCACCGTGTGCTGACCCGACTGGCTCACCGTGACCGGCGCCGAGTAGCCGGCGTACGGCCCGCCGTCCAGGGAGTACTCGACCCGGTCGACACCGGACTCGGTGTCGACAGCGGTGAGGGTGACGGTGGCGGTGCCGACGTACGCGCCGGCGCCGTCGCGCTGGCCGGTGACCGCGGCGGTCACGGTCGGCGGGGTGGTGTCCGGGGCCGGCGGCTCCACCACCGTGAACGACACCGACTGCGGCGTCGAGGTGTTGCCCGCCTGGTCGGTGGCCCGGTAGGTCAGCGTGTGCGAGCCCGGCTGGTTCACGGTGACCGGCGCCGAGTAGGTGCCGTAGGTCCCGCCGTCCAGGGAGTACTCGACCCGGCTCACTCCCGATCCGCTGTCGGTCGCCGACAGCGTCACCGTCGCCGCGCCCAGGTAGGCGCCGTTGCCGTCGCGCTCACCGGTGACCGCGGCCGCCACGGTCGGCGGGGTGGTGTCCGAGTTGCCACCGGTGACGACCAGGAGCCCGGTCATTCCGCCGTGGCCGGGGATCGCGCAGAAGTAGCGGTAGGTGCCCGGGGAGAGGACCACGTCGACGGTCCATCGGCCGCCGTTGGCGTCCGTCGGATCGGCCAGGATGTTCACGTCGACGTCGCTGTTGTACGCCGGGTTGCCGGTGTCGAACGTCAGGGTGTGCTGCATGCCGGTGGTGTTGCCGGTCGCGGCGCTGTTCTCGAAGACGAGCGTCGTCGGCCCGGCGACCGCTGTGGTCGGGGCGGAGCGGTACGCCAGGAAGTTGTCACCGGCGGTCCAGGTGAGCACCTGGGCCTGCAACTGGCGCGGCGGCGACGGCGCGACGGCGGTGGTCGACGGTTGCGGGTCGACCGGGCGCGCGCTCGCCGGCACCGCCACCAGCCCGGCGGTCACCCACACCAGGGCGGCCGTGGCGACGGCCGCGATCGATTTCCGCAACCGGCCGGCCGGGAGCCGGCCGGGAGGTGGGTATCCGTTCATCAATGCCTCTCTCCCAGGTTCGAGGCGTGCGCCGGCAGGGCAGACGTCCCCCGTCGATGCCAGATCACCTCTTGTCGAGATATGTCGCCCGAGCGACGAATCGCGTGGCCCCCTCCTGGCCGCACGGGATCCCCGGCCGAGGCGGATGCCACGGCCGTCCGGTGTGGATGGACTCCGTCCTGGTCCGCGGGCGAGCCGGATCGCACGCGTCGTCGGACGGCGTTCAGCGTGGAGCTGATGGGGTGAGGGTTGCGCCTCGGAGCTGAGGAGGCGTCATCGAGTAGGGACGGACATCGGTCAAACCCACCGCATCTGCGGGCCACGGGTCATACCGCTGACCCGGGGTGCCATCCCTGGTTGGGTCGGTGGCCGCCGGACGTGTTGCGCCGCCTGGGGCCATCGATCGAGACTCACCGCGCCGTCGGTTAATCTCGATGAAACATATTGATGGTTACGGACACTACTAAGTTCGTCTCGAGGTGTCCAGATCTTTCGTCGCCCCCGGCTCTACTTTTCTCTAAAGCGACGAAAGTCGGCAGCGTTGCCGACCACAAATGCGTTACACCAGGTCAGACATCCATATCGAACGATGAATTGGTGGAGAGGGTCAGGTGCGCCTGCACGTGGGTTGCGCTATGTGGACACACAGCGCCACCCATATGTCTCCCACCGCAGGTCAGAGCGGGTCTCCCGGTCCGCGACGTGGCACCGGCCTTTCGGGGGCTGATTCTGGCGGTCAGCCGGTCCACCGGGACGGCTTGAAGTCGCTTTACTCCGAACCTGACCCGACGCCGACCTCGACAACGCTGACTTACAGCGATCGTTAGCGAGGCTGCCGGGTGGCTGTCGGCTACCGGGTCGACCGGGAGCAGGCCGGCACGGTCGAGGTGTACGAGGCGTTCCCGGCCGACTCCCGCACCAAGATCGTCGCGGTGTCCGTGACGCTCACCGTCCGGCGCTGAGCACCCAGGTTCATCGTCCGCGTAGTTCGATGGCAAGCCGGCTGTCGTGTTCGGCCGCCGCGATGGTGGCGCCGGGCGGTCGCGCCGGCCCCCTGACGCCTGCCGGCGTCGCCAAAGCGTCAAGAAAACGGGGAGAGCCATAGCGATTGCGTATTGATTCTCGCGCTCGGGCGGGATCGTGCGGCACCGTGAGGCGTGGCCCTCAGGACCTCCGATCCAGAGGCACGGCGTAGCACCGAGTTGGTCGGGTGCCGGATGTGGTTGCGCATCGCGCCGTGGCGGGAGTCGGAAGTGCATCATCCATCTGCTGCTGCGGCAGCCGGATCTGACCCAAGCGGGAGAGGAATCATGACCCTGCTGGACGCGATCCCGCCGTCACGGGCGTCGCTGCCACCGCGCCTGCCCGTGCATCTGTGGCCGGCGACCACCAGATGCGAGTCCGGCGGGATCCGCATGGGTGGCGTTGCGCTGACGGACATCGCCGAGGAGTTCGGCACGCCGACCTATGTCCTGGACACGGAGGACGTGCGTGCCCGCTGTCGCGAGTACGCGGCGGCGTTCGGAGCGGCCAACGTGGCGTACGCCGCCAAGGCCCTGGCCTGCCGGGCGGTGCTGCGCTGGATCGAGCGGGAGGGCCTGGCGCTCAGCGTCTGCTCCGCCGGGCAGCTCGCCGCCGCCGCGGCGGTCGGCTTCCCGGCCGACCGGATCATCCTGCACGGCGACGCCAAGACGCCCGACGATCTGGACCGGGCGCTGGAGTACGGCGTCGGCACGATCGTCATCGAGTCCGCCTCCGAGGTGGCCCGGCTGGCGGCCCTGGCCCGCGGGCGGCAGCGGGTGCTGCTGCGGGTGCTGCCGGGCGCCAACCGGTTCGGGCTGGACGCGGCGGCGGCGCTGCCGGCCGGGCCGGACGGGGACCGCTTCGGCCTGCCCGCCGGCGACCAGCTCGCCGAGACGCTGCGGCGCATCGCCGACCAGCCCACGCTGGACCTGGTCGGCCTGGACTTCTACCTCGGCTCGCAGGTCGCCGGCTTCGGCGGGTACGAGCGCGCCATCGACCAGCTCGTGTCGATCATCGGGCACGCCGCCCGGGAGCACGGCATCGCGCTGCGCGAGATCAACCTCGGCGGCGGCCACGCCGTGCCCGGCACCGAGGCCGAGGCCGAGTTCGCGCTGACCGCCTTCGCCTCCCGGGTCCGGGCGGTGCTGCACATCGCGTGCGAGCGGTACGGCGTACCGATGCCCCGGCTGGTGGTGACACCCGGCCGGGCGATCGTGGCGCGGGCCGGAGTGGCCCTGTACCGGGTGCTGGCCGTGCGCCGCGACGTCGACGGCCACCAGCTCGTCGCCGTCGACGGCGGCCTGAGCGACAACCCCCGCCCGGCGATGTACGGCGCCCGGTACACCGTCGCACTGGCGGGACGGGCCAGCCGGCATACCACCCGCCCCACGACCGTGGTGGGGCGGCACGACGAGGCCAGCGACGTGATCGTCCGGGACGCGCAGCTGCCCGGCGACATGCGCCCCGGCGACCTGCTCGCCGTGCCCGGATCGGGCGCCTACCACGTGCCGCTCGCCTCCAACTACAACCTCGTACCCCGACCGCCGGTGATAGCCGTGCACTACGGGGATGCCTGGCCCGTGATGCGCCGGGAGACCATCGAAGACATCCTCGCCCGCGACCTCGACAGGGAAGGCGGTGAGCAGGCCGAGTGCGGCCAGGGCGGGCAGGCCCCGGGCCGCCGGCAGCAGGAGGAGCGCCACGCCGACGGCGGCTAAATGCGCTGGCGGGGCGGATCGGACGGCAAGCCTCAGGAACAGCAGTCGGCCGGCGAGGTAGAGGACAGCCCCGCCGTACGGCGCGTTCAGCCATGAGTAACAGCTTGTCGCTCAGCGGATTCACAACAAGGTGACGCACAGTTGAGCTGGGTCAAACTGGTTCTGGAGGTATCTCATGGGTCCTGTGCTCGGCATCGTGAGCCTGATTTTGCTGCTGATGCAGCTGCTGCTGGTTGCCCGCGTGGTGCTCGACTGGAGCGTGGCGCTCGCCGGTCCCGCGGCGCCCGGGTCGATCCGGTCGCGGCTGTCCGCCGGAGCGCGAGCGGTCACCGAGCCGATCCTTGCTCCAGTTCGGCGGTTCCTGCCCCCGTTGCGGTTGGGCACGGTCTCGATCGACTTGGCGTTCATCGTCGTGTTCATCGCGATCCTGGTGATCCGCCAACTAATCAGCTGACCCCCGCACGCCGAACGGGGCGTCCGAAGATCAAGCGGGCGACCGATGTCGTGAGTCGGCGTCCTTCGAACCCTGTGGCTCGGCCGTGCGCACACGTTCAGCAGTATCGACGCTGCCGACAGCCCCTCCCCCCAACGTGCCGGCACAGCCGAGCGTCCTCGCCGGCGGGTCGATGCGGCCGGCGAGGACGCTCAGGGGTCTCTCGTGTGGCGGCATCGGATTGACGCGGCGCGGGGGTGTGACTCAGGCGGCGATCCCCGCCGTCGTGGACACCGGCACCTGATCGGCGATGCGGCCGCTAACCGCGGCGAGGCCAGTGCGGGTGGCCGAGCGGTGCACGGCTTGGTGGGCGAGCTCGTCAGCCGTCTGCTGGCTGGTCACGCCGGTCAGCAGCCCTTTGGCGAGGGCGTCGGCGAGGCGTGTGTCGATGCGTCCCAGCCGCATGCGCAACGCGTCGACGGTGATGCCGAGGCGGGCGGCGACCGGTTCGATCGCGCGCCGCCCGAGCCGGATGTCGATGTAGGACTGTTCGTCCTCCCGGTCGAGGATGCCCAGGCCGACCGCCCGTTGGACGAGGAGGTCCGGGTGCCCGTAGGGCATGGCGGGGGTGCGGGAACCGGTGATGTGGTCGACGTTGTCCATCGATGTGTACTCGCCGGCCTGTTGGCGCAGGGCGTAGCCGTCCCGGAACGCCGCCCGGCACAGCGCCGCGTAGGGAGCGTCGCGGGCCAGGTCGACCCGGTCGCGCAGCGCGGCCAGGAAGCCGGTGAGGACCTCCGCGCCGATGTCGTCCGGATCGCCGCCGTAGCCGGCGCACAGGTGACTGGCGCAGCAACCGCAGCGTGGACAACTCGGCATCAGAGCCATACGCGCGCAGGGTGACGGATGGATGCTCCGCCAGAATCGCGGCGAGCGTACGGTAGTCCGCCTCGGAGAGCGGCACCTGGAACTGAACCCTCGCAACCGTGTCGAGCCCGGCCCGGAGCCGCAGCACGTCGATCGGACTCGACACCTCCATCAGGCCACCCACAGCCACTGATCTTCCCGGCTGGGGTCGCCGCTCTCCAACTCGTAGCGGCGGCGACCTGCTACCCGATCGCCAAGCCATGCGCTAAGCGCCAGTTGAGTGCGTTGCTGGGGTCGAAATCTGCTCGATCGTCTCGGCAGGTCCTGCAACGATGCCCGAGTGACTTCCTTCATCTCCCATACCAGCGTCGACTGTGCCGACGCGTATACCTTGTGCCGCTGATGGCAGGCCGTCCTCGACTACGTGGAGGACCCCGATGATCCGAACGAGCCGGGACACGAGGAATGCATGATCTTCTCTCGGGACCGGACGCGTCGTCTGCTCTTCATCGAGGTGCCAGGGTCAAAGCAGGTCAAGAACAGAATCCACTTCGACCTGCGTCCAGTCGAAGGCTCACGCGATGCCGAACTAGCCCGACTGATCGAGCTGGGTGCGTGCGACCACCGTCGACGACCGACGCAACGCAGACGGAACCGGATGGGCGGTGCTCGCGGATCCCGAGGGAAACGCGTTCTGCATTCTCCGGAGTAACGCCGAGGTTGCTGCTGGGCCAACATGACACCGCCCCACGCCGTCGTACCGTGCTGTCACTCCCGGCGCGCCCATCGGCACGCCCGGACGTTGACCTGCTCAACGGGCTGTGACGCTGCGTGGGGCGCGGTCGGCGGCAGATGTGCGCAGTCGCTGGTCAGTTGACGGTCACGATGACCTTTCCGAGGGCGCGTCCCTCTCCGACGTGGGCCAACGCCTCGGGCACCTCGTCGAGGGTGAAGGCTCGGTCGATGTGGATGGCGAGGTTGCCCGTGGCGCAGAGGTCGGCCACCGGTTCGAAGTGGGTCGGCCCTTCCTTGACGGCGAGCACGCCCAGCCGGCGGTGTGTGAGTCGGCCGGCCGCCGCGCCGATCGTCAGTATGCGCAGCAGCGCCGAGACCGATCCGCCGACGCACCGGTAACGGCCGCCGGGGGCCAGTGCCCGGCGGTAGGCGAACACCGACCTGTGCGCGACCAGATCGAGGATGAGGTCGTACGGGCCGCTGCGGGTGAAGTCCCGGCTGCGGTAGTCGATCACCTTGTCCGCGCCGACCGACCGCATGAAGTCGAGCTTGCCGGCGTTGTCGACGCCGGTCACCTGGGCGCCGAGTCGCTTGGCGAGCTGAATCGCGAATGAGCCCGATCCTCCGCCGGCACCGTTGATCAGGACCCGTTTCCCGGCTGCGGCGCCTTTGGTCCCCTGCCACGCGATTACGCCCGCCTGCGGGATCGCCGAGGCCTCGGCGAAGGTAAGGGCGGCGGGCTTGCGGGCCAGAACCGACTCGGGAGTGATCGCGTACTCGGCGAAACCGCCCTTGAGCATGAGGTTGTCGCCGTACACCTCGTCACCGGGTCGCAACCGGGTGACGGCCGGGCCCACCGCCTCGACCCATCCGGCGATGTCCGAGCCGAGTGTCCGGCGCGCCGGTGAGCGCAGCCCACCGATGCGCGAATACAGTGGTGAGCCTTGCAGGGTCTCCCAATCGCTCAGGTTGACCGAGGTCGCCGCAATCTTGACGAGCACCTGCCGGGCAGTGGGAGACGGCTTGGGGACGTTCTCGATCCGCAATACATCCGGGGGCCCGTACCTGTCGTACACGATCGCTCTCATCCGCGTACCCCTAGCCCTTCGTGGAAATAGTCCAGCCGCAGTACGTCCAAGGCCAGCAGGCTACGGCTTCTTGGTAGCACACAGAGACGAGCGACTGACCGACAAGGAAGCTGCCGGCGACGGCGGGGTAGGTGTCCGGGGGCTCGGGGTGGTGGCGGGTCCAGGATGGGCGATGAGTTCCGGTGCCGAATCGTTTCTACTCCAGTGCCGAGCAGAGGGAGAACGTGATGAGCGAAGCTGAAGTCCTGATGGAAGGCATCGTTTTCGGCGAGTCACCGCGCTGGCACGACGGGCGGGTCTGGTTCTCCGACTGGGGCGCCAACCAGGTGATCTCGCTTGACGTCGACGGCAGCCACGAAGTGGTGGCAACCGTCGCGTCGTTTCCGATGTGCATCGACTTCCTGCCGGACGGGCGGCTGCTCGTCGTGGACTCGGCCCAGCGTCGGTTGCTGCGCCGTGAGCCGGACGGGTCGCTGGTCGAGCATGCCGACTTGTCCGCGGTTTCGGACAAGCCGTGGAACGACATCGTGGTCGACGACCGGGGAAACGCCTATGTCAACAGCATCGGTTTCGACTTTCCCGGGGGCGAGTTCGCACCGGGCCTGGTCGTGCTTGTCACCCCCGAGGGCGACGTCGAGCAGGTAGCCGACGACCTCGCGTTCCCCAACGGCATGGCGATCAGCCCGGACGGCGCGGCCCTGGTCGTTGCCGAGTCGTACGCGAGCCGGCTCACCGCCTACGACATCGGCAGCGACGGGGTCCTCAGCAATCGACACGTGTGGGCAGAGACGCCCGATGACCACCCCGACGGGATCTGCATGGACGCCGAGGGCGCCGTCTGGTATGCCGACGTCGGCAACCAGCGCTGTGTTCGGGTACACGAGGGCGGCGAGGTGCTGGCCACCGTCGGCTTTGATCGCGGAGCCTTCGCCTGCGTGCTCAGCCGCGGGCGGGACCCGCGGTTGTTCGTCGTCGGCCAGGCGTGGGGTGGACCGGAGCCGTCGCAACCTAGCGGGAGGATGGTGGCGTTCCCGGCGCCCGCACCGGGAGCCGGGAGACCTTGACCCGGACGCTACGCACGCTCGGTCGGCGGCATGTGCGGATGCGGGCTGTCGGCCGGCTGTGGTTGGGTGTCGACTGGCATCGGTGAGAGTTACGGGCGCCCTGCTGGATTGACCCGTGTCGTATTCGATCAGTGATCGCCGAACATCGACCGGCTCGTGGGACAGGTTGTCAGGCGGTCGCTCGTGCGTACCGCTCGGCGAGCCGGCGCAGGTGCGTGAGGAGTTCCGGCGGCCCGGTGATGTCGAAGTCTTCGCTGAGCAGGCCCAGGTAGACGCCGAGGGTCTCGACCGTGTCCGCGCCGGTGTGCAGGACGCAGGTGTGGTCGTCGATCCGTTCGACCATGCCGACCGCCGGGCTGATCCGGTCGGCGACGACCTCGGCGGGCGCGTGCACGGTGACCTGTGCCCGGTACCGCCAGGCGGCGGCGGACACCCGGCGCGACACGTACGCAGCGACGTCCTCGTCGGGCAGGTCGCGCGGTGCGAAGCGAGGTCCGGTCGGGGTCCGCGGTTGCATCCGGTCGACGCGGAAGGTCCGCCAGTCGCGCCGGTCGACGTCCCACGCCAGTAGGTACCAGCGGCGGCCCCAGTTGACCAACCGGTACGGCTCGACGGTGCGCAGCGTCGCCGTACCGGCATGATCGTGGTAGTCGAAGCGGAGCCGTTCCCGGTCGCGGCAGACCGCGGCCAGGGTGGTCAGGACCGAAGGGTCGACGGTTGGGCCGGGGTCGTTGCGGGGGACCGACACGGTGTAGGTCTGCAGGGTGTTGACCCGGCGCCGCAGTCGGGACGGCAGCACCTGCTCCAGCTTCGTCAGCGCCCGCAGGGACGCTTCCTCGATCCCGGCGATGGCGCCGCCGGTCGCCGTGCGCAGGCCGACCGTCACGGCGACCGCTTCCTCGTCGTCGAGCAGCAACGGCGGCAGGGCCGCGCCGGCGCCGAGGCGGTAGCCGCCGACGGCGCCGCGCGTGGCCGAGACCGGGTAGCCGAGGCTGCGCAGCCGTTCCACGTCGGTACGCACGGTCCGCCCGCTCACCCCGAGGCGTTCGGCGAGTTCAGCGCCGGTCCAGTCACGTGGGGTCTGCAGGAGGGAGAGCAGCCGCAGCAGGCGGGCGGAGGTTTCCAACATTCCTCAAGGATCGCAGGTAATTAGGAGCGGAGTCTTCCTAATAACTTGGCAGAGTCGATGACATGACCGAGATCCGCGAATTCCGCACCGACATCCCGCAGGCCGACCTGGACGACCTCACCGAGCGGCTCGCCCGGGTCCGCTGGACCAACGAGCTGCCCGACGCCGGTACCGACTACGGCGTCTCGCTGCAGTACCTGCAGAGCCTCGTCCAGCGGTGGCGCGACGGGTACGACTGGCGCGCATGGGAGACGAAACTCAACGCCTACCCGCAATTCACCACGACCATCGACGGGCAGAACGTACATTTCCTGCACGTCCGCTCGCCCGAGCCGGACGCCACGCCGCTGCTGCTCACCCACGGCTGGCCGACCACGATCGTGGAGTACCTGGACGTGATCGGCCCGCTGAGCGACCCACGAGCCCACGGCGGCGACCCAGCCGACGCGTTCCACCTGGTGATCCCGTCGGTACCCGGTTTTGGCTTCTCCGGCCACACCGCTGACCGTGGCTGGAACCGGTACCGCGTCGCGAAGGCGTGGGCGGAGCTGATGCACCGCCTCGGATACGAGCGGTACGGCGCGCACGGCAACGACTCCGGCTCGCTCATCTCGCCCGAAGTGGGCCGCCACGATCCCGAGCACGTCATCGGCGTACACGTCACCCAGGTCTTCTCATTCCCGTCCGGCGACCCGGCCGAGCTGGCCGGACTCTCGGAGGCGGACCAAAAGAAGGTCCAGTTCCTGCAGTGGTGGCTGGACAATGGCGGCGCGTACGACAAACTGCAGTCCACCGCGCCGCAGGCCCTGGCCCACGCCCTCGCCGACTCCCCGGTCGGGCAACTCGGCTGGAACGCGCAACTGCTCGGCCCGAACCTCGACCCGGACTACGTGCTGACCAACACGATGATCTACTGGCTCACCAACACAGCCGCATCGTCGGCCCGCCTCTACTACGAGGACTTCCATGCGGCTGACAAGCCGACCGAGCCGACGACCGTGCCGCTCGGGCTGGCGAACTTCGCCTGGGATTTCCAGTCGATCCGCCCGTTCGCCGAAAGAGACCACAAGAACATCGTGTCCTGGCACGTGTACGACAAGGGCAGCCACTTCGCCGCGCACGACGCCCCCGACCTGCTGGTGAGCGACATCCGCGGCTTCTTCCGCCAACTCCACTGACCCACACCCAGCAGGTACGCGCGGCGGGCGCCCGCCGCGCGTACCCCTGATCTCAACCCTTCGGGAAGGCCACCCGTGCAGACCCTGACCCGCCGCGCCCTCAACCGCGCCACCCTCGACCGGCAGTTGCTCCTGCGCCGCGCCGACCTCACCCCGCTGCAGGCCATCGAGCACCTCGTCGGCCTGCAGGCCCAGACCCCGCACACCTGGTACGTGGGGCTGTGGACCCGACTCACCGAGTGCCGACCCGAGGACATCGGGGCGCTGCTCACCCAACGACGGGTGGTGCGGATCGCGCTCATGCGCTCGACGATCCATCTCGTCAGCGCGTCCGACGCGCTGGCGCTACGCCCGCTCGTGCAGCCGGCGCTGGACCGCGACCTGTTCACCAACCAAACACACGGCCGGTCCATGCGCGGACTGGACACCGCAGAGCTCGTCGCTGCAGGCCGGGAACTCCTCGACGAGCAGCCGCGCACCCCGGGCGAACTGGGCCGGTTGCTGGCCCAGCGGTGGCCAGATCGGAACCCAGCGAGCCTCGCCTACGCGGTGCGCAACCTGCTGCCGGTCGTGCAAACCCCGCCGCGCGGCGTGTGGGGCGCCAGTGGCCAGACCGTCCACGCGCCGGTCGAATCGTGGGTCGGCGCGCCGCTGCGCACCGACCAGCCGATCGACCAGATGGTCCTGCGATACCTGGCCGCGTTCGGCCCGGCGACCGTACGCGACGTGCAGACCTGGTGCGGTCTCACCCGGCTGGCGGAGGTGCTCGACCGGCTCCGGCCCCGCCTGGCCACGTTCCGCGACGAGAACGGCGTCGAACTGTTCGACCTACCCGACGCACCCCGACCCGACCCCCAGGTCAGCGCGCCTGCCCGGTACCTGTACGACTTCGACAACCTGCTGCTGTCCCACCACCTCCGGTCCAGGGTGGTCACCGACGGCCTCCGCCAGCAGAACTTCGTCCCGCACGGTTCCGTCCCCCGCCTGGTACTCCTCGACGGCTTCACCGCAGCAACCTGGACGTTCGCCACGGCACGAGGCGCGGCGACCCTGACCGTGCACCCGTTCGAACCACTGTCCGCGTCCGACCGCGAGGCATTGACCACCGAGGGCAGCGAGCTGCTGGACCTGCTCGCCCCCAAAGCGTCACACGAAATCCGTTTCACCGCACCGACCTGAGGACCGCCTTCCGACACTGGAGGACACGCTGCCGCGAAATGCGGCAACTCGGGGCTGGCAAAAGCCATGCACGCGTCATGGGTCGTTCCTGGGACCGGGGTACTGACTGCAGCCGCCCCCAGCCGAAGAGGGCCGCCGCCGCGGCCATGAACGACTCGTCCCTACCGTCCGATAGGGCAACCCTCGAATGAGATATCCGTGCCCACGAACGTCCTCAATTCGGCAGTTCCGGGCGCCTGCGGTGCGCCGTCCGCCGTCACATAGCGTGACGCGCGGTTCGCGGCTACCTGTTAGCTGGTGGTACGACCGCAGCCCGGCCAGGCTTGGTCGAGGTGAACGGTGAGGTCGCTCTCATCGCGGCTGCCCACCGCAGGTTGGTGTGGCTCTCATCTGGCGTGCGCCCCGCCGGTCACCGCGGCGGTGAGAGGCTCAAGAGCGCCTCTGTGTGTCAAGCCACGCCGGTAGTGCATCTGAGTTGGTCTTCGATGAGGCGCCGGTAGAGGACGTTGGTGAGGCGTCGTTTGAGGGCGCGCCGCGCCTCGGCAGGTGTCTTTCCTTCAGCGATTTTGCGCTGGTAGTAGACGCGGCCGGGGCCGGGATCTCGGGCTTGGACGAGCGCGATGGTGTGCAGGGCGGTGTTGAGTTGCCGGTTGCCGGTGGGGTTGAGCCGGTGGCGGCGACGTTCGCCGCTGAAAGCCTCCACCGGCGAGGTGCCGGCGTAGCTGGCGAAGTGATCGGCGGTCGGGAAGCGGGTGACGTCGCCGACGTGGCCGAGGACCTTCGCAGCGATGAGATGCCCGACGCCTCGCATGTCGACGATGGTCGAGTGGGTCTCGGCCAGGATTTGCCGGATCTGGGCCTGGTTAGCGTGCAACCGCCGGTCCAGGTGGCGCAGGTCCGCGATCATGTCCCGGGCGAGCTCGCGGCGACAGTGATCGGTGGCGGTGACCGGCCGGATACTGCGCAACAGCGCGGCGGCCTTGTCCGCGGTCAGGTCCAGCGCCGCGCCACCGGGGATCAGATCACG
>NZ_JBEXIK010000066.1:19733-30218 GCF_040608515.1 Micromonospora sp. NPDC005173 | reverse complement strand
GAAGATGTCGACACGTACACCAGGATCTCCGATCCCGCCCTCGGTCAGCACCCCGCACTCACACGCGGTGTCTCACCCCATCCTGACCAAGAGGGGGCAGGGGTGTTCGGGGGGTAAACGGGGGCAGGCCGACAGGGTCACCACGGTCCCCGCCGCGCCCCGCTCCCCCACCATCGGGACCTCGCTCCAACCATCGACCTCGTCCGGAGATCTAGGCGCAGGGTGCCGTCGGGCTCGAAGGCCGATCGCGGCAGGCCCATCCGTTCGATGATCGAAGCGTGTGGGAGAAGGTCGACGTTCTGTGCGAGGGAGGCCCGGTCGATGGCCGCTTCTTGACCGTGCCCCTCGACGAGAACGGCGTCCCGCCCGAGGTGGTCGATCAGACCTGGTTGTGGATTGAGTACGGCGGCGAGTTGCTCGATGCCGACATGAACGGCGTCTACGAGCTGGAGCCGGTTGCCGGCCTCGGCCCGCCATGGATATATGTCTGGACTCCGAGGACATGACGACGCCCCCGGCGATCCGCCGAGGGCCTCGTCGGTGGTGTTCAGGGGGTGCGGTCGACTCGCATCTCGACGTTGAACGCTGCCTGCCTGTCGCGGGTGGTCGATAGCCTGCCCGGCATGACCCGTATCCCCCGCCTCGCCGCCGTCGTGATCCTGGCCGCCGCCGTCACGGGCTGCGGCGGTGACCCTGAGCCGGCCGCCGCCCCGTCCTCCACTGTCGCCGCCACCAGCGTCTCGCCGTCGCCGAGCCCCAGCTTGTCGCCCAGCCCGTCTCCGAGCCTGTCGCCGTCGCACAAGCCGACGCTGCCCATCGAGATGACCGACGAGGGTGGCAACTGCGTGTCCGAGGGCCGCTGCGGGTACTACGTGGCCGGGTCGAGCTGCAAGAACGTGGAGTGGTGCAAGAAGTCCCACCTCGTCGAGCCCGGTACATGGGCGACGGACGGTGGGACAGGGGCGACGGACTGCATGTGGGGGCTGTCGTTGCCGCCGGAGTACGGCGTCGACGACGGCGGTTACGCGATCGGGCCTCTGGAGGTGGCGGTGCCGAAGGGTGCCATCTTCAGCACCCGGAACTGTGCGGCCGGCTGGCAGTGGCTGCACCCCTGACCGCAGACACGAAGTGGCGCCCCCGCCGGCCGAGGCCAGCGGGGGGCGCAGTGCGTCGTGGGGATGGGCGATGCCGACCTCGACCACGGCCGGGCAGCCGCCCGGCGCCGGCCGGCCTAATGTGTCGGGGGTGACAGAGGACCACGCGACACCGCGTTTCGCCGAGTGGTACGACGCGGTGATGGCTGCCGGCACCGAGGGCAATCAGGCGTTCTTCGGCCGAGATGTGCTGGCGGGTCTGGTGCAGGGCATCCGTGACTTCCGCGAGCACCGTCACGCGCGCTGGGACCAGTACCACGGGCCGGGCACCACCCTGTTGGGCTGCGCGATGTGGATGGATGACCCGGAGTTGCTCGAGGAAATCGCCGGCCTGGAGGCGGCGTGCGTGGTGCTCACGAAGCAGTCTCGCACCAAGCACTGGCAGCCATCGGCGCTGCCCTACAAGCTGAAGGTCCTCGCCGATCTCAACGAGCGTACGGACGGTCTACCCGTTGCGTACTTTCCTGAGTTGGAGCAGTTGGCGACCGTGGTCGATGGCGAGCCGGCGATCATCGGTCCGGGCTGGACGCCGGCGGAGCGGGACCGCACCATCCCGACAGTGCGGACGATTGGCTTCCGCAAGGGTATCGGCGGCAACGGGAGTATGCCGCCGCTGCTGCACGCCAAGCTAGCGCTGCTGGGCCGACTGTGGGAGCACGACGAGGACGACTTCGGCCCGGCCGATGTCACTCGGTTCACCGCGAAGCGGCTGTGGATCGGGTCGGCGAACTTCACGGTGGCGTCGCGGCGCAGCCTGGAGTTCGGGTTCTGGACGGAGGACCCGGTCCTGCTGCGCGGCGCGGAGGACTTCCTGCTGCGGCTGATCGCCACGTCCGAGGGGGTCGATCCGGACGCCCACGTGCACGAGCCGGAGCGAGGACTGCCTGACTACGACGACGCGGCAATGGCGGAGTGGGCGGGCGATCCGTATCCGGACGCGTTGGCGCGAGGGGCCGACGAAGCCGAGGGGTGGTCCCGGCCATGACCGCCCATCGGATCGTGACCCTCACCGCAGCGGTGTTCCGCGCTTCTCCCACGCTCGATTCATCAGTGCGTCGATGGCGCGGTCGGCCCCCGCGTCGTCGACACGAATGACCTTGCGGTACGCCTCGCCCAGTTGACTGCTGAAGCTGTCGACCCAGGCCGCACATTCCACGGACACGATGAAGATCATCGCGGCCAGTGCGTGGGTGCGGCCGGTGTACTGCGCTTCTTCATCTGCCTCTGCGTTGGCTTGAAGCGCGACGAGTGCACCACGGGCGGCGTTCCAATTCGTCCTTGTCGACCCGTGCGCGAACTCGCCGAGGGCCCGGTTCAACAGGTTCAGGCGCTTCCAACCAGCGCCCTCTACCCAGTCGCGAGGGGTGGACTTCGGGTTCGCTTCAATCCTGGCAGCGCGATCCGGCCTCACCCGCCAGGTGCGTGCTCGTGCCACCTGTTCGATCACACACCGCAGGCAGCCCATGCCACGGTCGTCGTCTTCGAGCCAGAGCCACTGTGCCGATCGCAGGCCAGATGCGCAGACCGCGAATGCGTCTGCCGCTGAGCGCTTGGCGGGGTCCTGACGCAGCCACACGGCGAGCACCGCTGCCATCTCGCCAGCCAGCACAGCCTCGGTTGCATGGTTCTGGATGCCCTGCTCATCAAACCGGTCACCAAGCGCCTCCCGCTCCGTCCTGTGGGCGTGCTCGGCGAGTATGAGCGCCCGGAACCGCTGAGCGCCGAAGCTCAGGACCGGCCACAGTTCCGACGGCGCATCGGGGCGCTGACCGGCGCGCAGCGCGGAGACCACACGCCGGTGTTCGGTGGCCGTCGCACCGAGCGGCCCCTCGACGCCCCGGAAGTGATCCGGCACCAGAGGGAACAGGAAGGCTCGAAGGTCGGGCACCCAGCTTCGGGCTGGCGAGACGAGCCGAACCATGTTGATCGTCTGGGCCCGATAGCCCCTGCCCCTTGCTTCGGCAACGGTCGCGAGGCACGTACGGATGTGGCTGAGGCTGACCACCAGTGAGTCGCTGATGGTGTCGAGGAGCCTCACGTGTTCGCTTGAAGGGGCATCCGTGACGTCGGCGATATCAAGCCACACGAGCGGCATCAGCCGGCCGCGCCCATGCAGCAGCTCGCTGACATCAGCGAACAGATCACCCACCGGGGTTGCGACTCCGTCTGGCCAGACCACCGGCGCGCTCCACAGCCGGTTGAGCCAGGCGACGGTCGTCTCGCCCGGCTCCTGGCGGATCAGGCTGCTGAATTCGAGGTTCGACGACCAACGCTCCAATTGGGTCCGGGCGATGATGCTCGCACCGACCGGCTGCAAACTCATCATCAGGCGCACCGCCGCGGCGACGCTGTCCAGCCCCCACGCCAGGTGGTCTTCCCAGGTCGGACCTGAATGAATGGGAGCACGCCCTGGGTGCGCCCCCAATTCCTCAGCAGCCAGCGCCAACGGCAGGTAGCTCGCGAGCAGCGGCAGACCGATGCATTGCATCGTGTGACCGACGTCGGCGATACGTTCCATGCGCTGGTTGTGCCGCGAGATCAACGCCTCGGCAACGCCGTCGTGACCACGGTCGTGCAGTGCGGCCTCGAAGCCTGCAACGGTCGGTGGAACGCTACGTCCGCGCCGCTCAGCCCTGCCGCCAACCTTCTGCGCTGCCCGTTCGGCGGCGCGGCGAGCCGCTCGCGGACGCACCCGCTGCCGACCCCGTCCCTGGCTCACCACGCCGATACACCCCACCGGTTCCGGGCCGGCATCTCGTCAACTGCCGTCCGCGTCAAAACCATAGACAACAGTGGGTGTCCCACCAAGCCGATATCGCCACGTCGTGCCCGCCGGGCATGGCACCCACGACAAAGGGGGCGCCGCCTGAGCGGCGCCCCCTTTCGTTCTGCCTTCGCCCTGGGTCACTTCAGGGCAAGCCGCTCACCCTCAAAGTCGGCGACGATCTCCAGCTTGCCGCCGAGTGCGGCAACGTACCGCTCGATGGTGCCAACCTCGGTCGTCGGCACCTCGCCCCTCTCGATAGCAGCCACGCGCGGCTGGGAGACCTCCATGCGCTCGGCGACCTGCTGCTGGGTCAAGCCGCGACGCTCGCGCATCTCACGCAGCCGGGCGGCGCGCACCTCGGCGAGCATCCGCTCGGTGTGCTCGGCGACCTTGGCCTCGTCGAGGTTCATGCGGGAGCGAGTGTCCCGCCAACTGCGAACCATCAGCGTTGTCCCTTCAACGTCCGAAGATGTTCGGCAAAGAGCTTGTCGGCCTCGAGGATGCTGGTCTCGTACCAACCCTTCCAGTTGCCTGCCTTGTTCCCTGCGACGAGCAAGATGGCTGCTCGGGTGGGGTCGAAGGCGAACAGGATGCGGATCTCGGTGTTGCCCGAGGAGCCGGGCCTGAGCTCCTTCATGTTCTTGTAGTCCGAGCCCTTGACCCGATCGACCAGAGGGCGGCCCAACGTCGGGCCCTCCCTGGCGAGGATGTCAATGGCAGCGGCCACCTGGTTCGCCGTGTCGGGATCTTCCTTACCTAGACGGACGAGCCACTCGTCGACCTCTTCGGTGGTGTCGATTCGCCACTCGTCTGCACCTGCACTATAGCTCACGTAGAACTCCTACGTTATATGGAACTACAGATGGGCTTACTCGAACCGTTAGAGCGGATCGGCACTGCCAGATCCGTATCAGCGGTTTGTCCGGATCGCATCACTGCAGGCTCCGCAGGAAGCCAGCCCTGGTGATCTTGACCGTCCATCCCTCGCCCAGAACCAGGTTCACGATGCGAGAGATGTGCTGCTCGTAGATCGGCAGAAGCTCGACGTCCCGGCGGCGGGGCACCTTCACCTCGATCTCCCGGGGTGCCGTCAGCGTCCACTCGGCCGACTCAGCGACCGGCCGCAGGCGCGGCGCAAGGCGGTCCAGCGCGGTGGCGACGCACTCCTTGACCGTGTCGAGCTCGCCCTTCTCGGCATCGTCGCGCGCCATGTCCCAGGCACGGCGACGCTGCTGCGCCTCCATGTCCTTCATCCGCGCCTCCAGCTCCGGCTGCTCCTGGCGCTCACGGTGCTCGGCCGCCAGCTGCGTGACCTCCTCCTTGGTAGAACCGAAGAAGATCGTGGCGTTGGCCAGTCCCACGAAGCCCGTGCGGTCGCCGGCGCAGTCATACGCCACGATCGGCGTGATCTTCGCGGCGTCGTCGGCGCTGTCGACCTTCGCCGGCGGGTGCCAGCCGATGATGCGGCCAATCAGTGGCGCTCCGCCGTCGTCGAGGTCCTCGGCGAGCCAGAGCTCGTAACCCTGCGGGATCATGCGTCTCCTCACCGTGCTGCCGTGCGAGTGTCCACCGTGCCATGTGCGACGCCGATCGGCTGTCCCCCGTGGGTTCATGCCGCCGTACCCGACTGGGCGCTGACCACCAGGTAGTAAGCGACTGCCGCACCTGCCAGCAGCATCAGGACGACGGCGACCTTCTCCCCCACTCCGCCGGTGGTGAACCGGACGGCACGCGGGCTGCCGACGCTGCGCCAGCGGCAGCCGCGGATGCGCAGCGGCCACCACAGCGGCGAGCCGCTGCGCGTCAGCGCGTCGCCCAGGGAGTGGGTGAACGTGCCCACGCCGGCGGCCGCCCCGGCCCACCACCACGAGGCGCCTGGCACCAGCGCCTCCACGCAGATCAGGCCGAGCAGAGTCAGCAGGAGCGAGCCGAGGGTGGCGGCGAAGCGGTGCGCACCCCGGCCCAGCCGGCGGAACGACCCGGGCAGGAGCATGTCGCCCACCTTGGCCCGGGTGCCGGAGCGCAACGCCGGGTAGCTGGCCAGCCAGATGCCCACGGCGGCCACGGCCAGGCCGGCCGGCGCGCCGAAGTGCCAGCCGATCACCGCCAGCACGGCGCCCAGGACGGCGGCGAAGACCGCGGTGTGGGTGACCGCCCGGTGCCCGCCCCGGTCCGGTCCGTCGGCGCAGTGCGCACACCCGGCCCGCCGCAGGGCGGCCGCACCTCGAGAGCTGGCCCAGGCCAGCGCGCCGGTGATCGGGCCGAGCGCGCGGGCGATGGTGGACTGCGGGTGGTCGATGTCGGGCAGCAGGGCGTACCCGGCGGCCGTTGCGGCGCCGACCACCACGGCGGCCGCACCCGGGTCCGGCACGCCGAGGCCTGCGGCGGCCGCCTGCTCGGCGCCGGCGCACACCGCCAGCCAGGCGACCGCCCCAGACAGGGCATGGCTCTTGCCCATCATGGTCAGTGGTCCCTGTCGAGGTACTCGTCGACGCCGTCGGGGTAGCAGCGCAGGAACGCCTGCGACAGGCAGTCGTACAGCTCGCTGGTCGCGGACGACTGGCCCCGCTCGGGCCCGCAGGGCTTCACAGAGCATGAAATTACGGGGGGCTAACCGCAACAGCCCCAGACTGGTCCCGTAGACGGGATCGACCGGGAGGACTCTATGCATGTCAGCGGCGCCGGCCCCGACGACGACAGCGACGCTTGGAACATCGACCTCCTCATGATCGGCGAGGAGAGCATGCGCAGGGCCCAGAGCAAGCTGCTGGACAAGCGCCGTGCCTCCTACAAGGCCTGGAGGCGCAAGTGGGACATCGGGGTGGTGATCCTGTCCGCGGTGTGCGTGGCGTACACCGCCGGCGTGGTCATGCCCACCGCTTGGGCCGGCAAGACGCCGTCCCCGCTCATGGACCTACTGATCGCCTTCGCCGTCGGGCTTGGCCTGACGCTGGCCACCGCGGCCTCGGTGCGCATCGTGGCGGCCGCCGCCCACAAGCTGCACCTCAACCTTGACCTCGAGTTGCTGCAGTACCACCGGATCCACGCTGCACGCATCGACCGCATCCATAGAGATGTCCGCGGCGACATCGCCGAGCTGCGCGCGCTGGGCGAGGCGCTGAGGCGGCAGAACGAGACCCTGCTCCAGAAGTCGCAGGACCAGACGGACGCGCTGCAGAAGGCCGTCGTCACCTTCCTCGCCGAGGGCGACCGGGACGCCGAGCAGATCCTGCGCGAGAGCGAGCGCATCATCGCGGGCAACTCCGGCCCGGGACCGGCCGGACTGCGTCCCGTACGGCGCATCCACTGACGTCACTAGCAAGAGGCCCGGGCGAGCTCCGCTCCCCGGGCTTCTTCCTGTCCGCGACACGCCCGGGTATTCCCCCCCCCCCCCCCCCGGTTGGGGGCACTGCCCCCGCCGTGCCCCCAAAGAATTTCCGACCAGAGAAGATGATCTCCTCTTGTGCTGGTCGGGACGGCCGGATTCGAACCGACGACCCCTTGACCCCCAGGACGATTCGCCACACGTCCATGCACGTCACACACGCCATGCCCAAGATCAGGCCGTGCGGTCGACGTCGTGCCGCGCACCATCGCGCAGGCCGTGTGGTCCCTACTTGGTCCCCGGGACGCTGACACGCTCAATGACCGCAGCGCACTGTTTAGGAAGTGTGGATACGGCCGGAACCTGCTCGGCAGCGACCTGACTTGACCTGCCTCGCCACGCTGGCCGCCACGTCCAGAAGCTGACCGCGGTTGACCCGTCGCCCATCCCGACGGGCACGCAACGGGCACGGCGACCGAGGGATTGAGAGATCAGAACGGGCGACCCGGCAAGCAGTGTGGATTGGCTCCTAACAGCGGAAACACCTTTCGGCATCTCTCACCACTCCCCTGCCGTCCGTGGACCTCTTGCGGACTGGATACGGACCGCCTCCGCTAGGCGGACGGGGAAGGGGCCTCCGGTGGCTGGCCGGCGGCGCGTCGAGCGTCCGCGAGGGTGACCCCGAGCAGCACGACGGCAGCCGTGATAGCGGCGAGCAGTGGTGGGCCGAAGAACAGCGGCGACGCCAGCAGGACCAGAACGCCGATGCCGACGAACCGGCGCACGGCGAGCCGGTTGAAGACGACCCGTTCCAGCCGACTGCGGCCGAATAGGAAGACCGCCGGCCCGCCGAGGATGACCGCGAGCCAGGCCGGCGCGGAGGGCCCCTCGGGATGCGCCAGCACGATTTCCGAACCAGCCGCGGCCAAGGTGATGCCGAGCACCATGAGCACGTGGGCCGCGCCGACGCTCCGGCCGGCAACTGCCGGATTCGATGACATCTCGACCGCCTCGGCCAGCACCTGGCCAGCGCGATAGAAGTAGATCCGCCACATCAGCACGGACGACAGAAAGGTGACCACCAGGGCCGCCGTTGCGGCGAGCGTGGCGGGATGGTTGGCGTAAGTCAGGCCTATCGACACCACCGTCTCGCCGAGCGCGATCAGCAACAGTTGCTGATAGCGCTCAGGGAGGTGTCGAGTGCTGGCCATCGCCCACGCGCTGGTCGTTGCCCGAGGCAGGCCGGGTACCGGCCAGTTGAACCGCGCCACGACCAGGTCCACGATGATGGCGATCAACCACAGGACAATCCGGGGGTTTCCGCGCATCACCGCCCCGGCGAGCCAGATTACGCCGGAGACGCTGGCCCAGACGGCCAGCCGGGTGTAGAGCGCCTGTACGTTCTCGTGCTCCCGTAACAACGGCCGGAGCACCAAGGGGCGTCCGATATGCAGCACCACGTACACAACGGCGAAGGCGGCGCCGCGTTGCTCGAACTCGTACGGCAGCGACGTCGCCATGATCAGCAGGCCGAACGCGCTGACCAGGACCAGCAGCTGAATCCAGCGGTTGCGGTAGTCGAACCGGCTCGTGATGTACGCGGTGGTCGTCCACAGCCAGAGCAGCGGCAGGGCCAAGACGGCCGTGTCCAGCAGCGACAGCCAGCGCAGGCGCACGTCGTCGGAGAGAAGGTCCGGCACCATCCGGCTGACGACCCCAAGCAGGGCGAAGACCAACACCAGGTCGAAGAACAGCTCCAGGAAGCTGACCTGCTGGGCGTCCTCCTCGCCGCGCAGGATGCTCCCGGCCTGCGCCGGCTCCGATGGTCGTCCCACCCGCCCATGCTCGCCGGATGAATGTCTTCCATGCGTCGAATTCGCTCGTTTCAACGACTCGAGTGGTGACGGCGGTAAAGCTGGCGCGAGCCACGTACCGGACGACAGCTGGATCCGTCTGCCCTTGTGGGCACCCCGCTGGGCTAAGGCGGATCTCCTCGTCGGGCAGTCGTAGACCGTCCAGCCTCCCCGGACGACGGGGACCAGGTGGAGCGCCCTACCGGACGAACGACCTGGTCCCCGTCCGGGGAGGCTGGTAGCCCTTGTGGTGCCCGGCGAGGTGAGCCGCGGCGGCATCTCTGAGGAGGGTCGGGGTTCGGGGCAGAGCCCCGAGGTCTTCATGGCCCCTTGTCGTCCGTCAGCGTGGCCGGCCGGTCCGGCCGATGCCGGCCGGAGGTCGCCAGCAGGCCGGGGCCGGGCCGGCGCGGCCCGCTTTGCGGGCCGCCTTGATCCAGAGAACGAACAATTCGGCAAATGACCCGGGTAGCCACCTGAAACTTGACCAACGGTCAAGCAGCGCTAGGCACGCTCCAACTTGACTGATCTTGGTCCCCAGAACGGCGAAAGGACCGACCCGATTTCCGGATCAGCCCTCTGACCTGCGTCGGGACGGCCGGATTCGAACCGACGACCCCTTGACCCCCAGGCAACAGCCAAGTCCCTCTCATCAGCCATCACGCATCGCTGAGCTGGTTCCGAACGTCCCTCGAAGTCCATGGTTGTCCACCAGCGTACGACCCGATCGTCACCCAGTTAGTCACTCGTCGGAGCCAAGGTTGCTGCAATCAGTCTGCATCACTCGATGCAGACCGCTTATGCTGAAATTTGGTCTTGATCTGAGCCGCCCGCTGTCGTAGGGCCAGCGCCTCCTCCGCCTGCCCCAGCTCCCCCAACGTGTGCGCCAGGTTGTCCAATCGGAGCGCGATGTCGGGGTGCCCTGCCGGCAACGCCGCCTCACTGATCTCCAACGCCCGCCGCCGCAACGGCAGCGCCTCACCCGCCTGCCCCAGATCCCCCAACGTGTGCGCCAGGTTGTTCAACCGGGTCGCGATGTCGGGATGCCCCGCCGGCAACGCCGCCTCACTGATCTCCAACGCCCGCCGCCGCAACGGCAGCGCCTCACCCGCCTGCCCCAGATCCCCCAACGTGTGCGCCAGGTTGTCCAACCGGGTCGCGATGTCGGGATGCCCCGCCGGCAACGCCGCCTCACTGATCTCCAACGCCCGCCGCCGCAACGGCAGCGCCTCACCCGCCTGCCCCAGATCCCCCAACGTGGACGCCAGGTTGTCCAACCGGAGCGCGATAGTGGGATGCCCCGCCGGCAACGCCGCCTCACTGATCTCCAACGCCCGCCGCCGCAACGGCAGCGCCTCACCCGCCTGCCCCAGATCCCCCAACGTGGAG
>NZ_JBEXIK010000066.1:0-19635 GCF_040608515.1 Micromonospora sp. NPDC005173 | reverse complement strand
CGGAGCGCGATAGTGGGATGCCCCGCCGGCAACGCCGCCTCACTGATCTCCAACGCCCGCCGCCGCAACGGCAGCGCCTCACCCGCCTGCCCCAGCTCCCCCAACGTGTGCGCCAGGTTGTCCAATCGGAGCGCGATATAGGGATTCCCCGCCGGCAACGCCGCCTCACTGATCTCCAACGCCCGCTTATCGGCCTGTAGGGCCTGGTGGTACCTGGCCTGCGTGTAGTGATAGGAAGCAAGCTGGCCCAGCAGGTACGCGAAGGTCAGATCTGCGGTGTCCTCGGGAATGTGTTGGGCGAGCGCTTCGATGTGTGGGGCGAACACCCTCCACTGCGGCCAAGTGTCGACGTCTTCCAATGGATTGCCTGATGGACGGGCTTGGCCTAGCAGAGCTAACGCATGGTCAATGACCTGCTGCCACAACGGCTCGGGCAGGTCGCTGCGCTCGTCGTGGTGGGCATCCTTGGTCTGCATCTGCGCCTGGCTGCGGACCACCGTCTGAAGAAGTCGGTGAGTGCTGACGGTCGTCTGTGTGAGCGTGACCAGGTTATACGACGCTAGCGCCGACAGCGCCTGGTCGACAGCGCCTGGCTGTTCGGCGTATCCGGTCAAAATTGAACGCGGCACATCGTCAGGCGCATAGCACGACAAGATCCGTAGCAGATCGATCGCTGCCGGTAGGTTCTCGCGCAGCCGGTCGAGGGTAAGTAGCCACACCTCCGCCACCGCCCGTTCCGCCTGGTCTCCCTCCGCGATGGTATTCAACACCTCGGTGGGCTGGGCCCGCAGCCGATCTAGATAGGCCGACACCGGCAGGCGGGTCTGCCTCAGATAGCCGGCCGCCTGCTGCAACGCCAACGGCAGGTACCCCAACTCGTCGGCCAACACCGCCGCCGCCAACAGATCCTGCTGTCCCCCACTCCCCAGCAACAGCCGCACTGCGGACTTACGATCCAGCATGTCCAGACGTAGACACCCGTCGACCAGCGTTTCCCAGTTCACGTCACGCCGCGTCGTGATCAATAGGTGCCCGGTGTCCAGCTGCGCCAACAGCGGCTCGACATCCGAACGCTGCTCCACGTTGTCGAGCACGAGCAACCAACCCGACTGGTTCTGCAACCAGCCGACCGCCCACCCCGCAGCCTCGGCTGCCGTCGCCGTCAGGACCAGCTCCGGGTTCATCCGGGCCGTCAACGCCGCCAAACCGCTCTCGATCGTCGCCGGGCTGTCAGCAGTCACCCACCACCGCACCAGATACCGGTCGCGCCATCGATGGGCGTACTGCAACGCCAACTCGGTCTTACCCACTCCACCCAGTCCATGCACCGCCTGACAAATCACCCCGCTACCGGCTGACATCACCTCCTCCAACTCAGCGAACTCCTCCTGACGGCCCACAAACAACCGGATCGGCGGTTTGGGCAGGTTGTGCAACCGCTTCCCCGTATCGGGTGCCGTCGACGGCCGATGCAGCTCGATCCGTCGCGCATCGACCTTCGCGTCGTCCCCCGTGATGGCAAGCCCGCTGATCTCACCTGCGGCGACCGACCGGCCGCCCTCAGCGCTTACCTCATCAGACTCCCCACCAGTGCCGGCAGCATCCCGATGTGTCATCCAGTCACCTGGCCGCCATCCCCGGTGATGACCACCCCACTGATCGTCTGCCCGGCGACAGACCGCGCACCCGATGCCGTGATCGTCACCCCCGCCGAAGCCAGCATCTGCGACAACTCGGCAGCCAACTGCGCATCGGCAGCCACCGCCTTGCGGATCTGCAACCGCAACGCCGCCAACCGATCCTCATCAGCCGGGTTCTCGGCCACATCCATCACCGCCGCCTCCACCATCGGCGCTGACTCCTCCCGCCCCAGCAACCGACGCAACAGCCGCCCACCCAGGCCGACCGTCGCGTCCGCCGCCACCTCCTGCACCCGCGCCACCACGCCCGCCCCGTACGCACCGGCAGCCGCAGCCACGTACGGCACCACCACACCAGCCAACGAAGTCACATCCGAATCCATGAACCCCCACCCTCCGAGCCAACCCTCAGCGACCTCGATCAGTACCACACCAGTGCACGCACCGTCACATCACCCAAAGACCACCGCAAGCACAACCACAACCCACCCGCCATCCCGTCTGCCGTCGACCCGCCCTCCTGGGGAGCGGGCCGCCGCCCGGCCCGCCACGTCAAGACGGGCTTGACGGCTCGTACGGACGCTGGCGGGTCGGGCGGTGGTCTGCTCGGCTCGCCCGGGTCGATGGCGGGCGGGATGGTTCCCCACCGCAACCACTCACGGACCGCGAGCCGCCGACGGAGCCCCGGTCATCCTGGAGCCGGAGCGCCCCCGCCGGAGGCGCAGTAACCGCAACTCCGCCACCGACCCGGCAGCCGCCGACGAACCCGGCGTGCGCTCCCCTGCACCGCGCGGGCTGCTGGCCGCGCGGTCCGGCTGGCTCCCGGCCCACCACCCCACCGGGAAACGGTCTGTCGTCATCCGGCGGCCCACCGGGCTACCCGCCCTCCGCGCCAGCCGTCGGGCGTGTTGCGTGGCCGGAGTCGGAGCGCCAGCGGAGCGAACGGGCGCGCGCCCTGGCGGCGGCGCGTGCGGCCCGTTCAGGGCCGCCTTGATCTCGATCTCGTACAGAAAGTTCTCACAAAGTGTCGCCAGCCCTCGTGTCCGGTCTCGGGACCTGCGTGACAAGTCGGTATCAGGACCTGCGTGACACTCTGCTCACCGATAGGCAGCGAGTCAGAAGCTGTCGACGCCGATTTCGTGCATCGCCCCGTCCGGTCCCATCCGCAACCTCCGCGGTGCGCCCATGGCCCGCAGCACCTCCGCGTACCGGGCTTCACGCGCGGCCTGTTCCTCACCGGACGGGTCGGTCACGCGGAAGCCGTGCAGATGAACCGCCTCCGTATCGATGTCGTCCGACTCCGGGCGCCCCTCGACGACGAAGCCGAACAGCGCGCGCAATGACTCCTCGCCCAGCACAAGGGGATGGAACGGCAAAGGATAAGGGCCCTGGTGGGGCCAGCCCGGTACGGGTTCGACCGGGTGCTCGCCCGCCCAGTAGGGCAGCTCGAAGTCGAACGGCTCGCCGATGTTCTCCCGGATGCCGCCACCGGACAGGCTCAGCGATCTGACCAACACGCCGTCCTCCCAGACCGCGAAGGCAAGGGAACCGGAGACCGAGTGCATCCCGTGCATGACGATCCGCCTGCCCACTCCCGCTTGACGCAGGTGCTCCGGCAGCTCAGACGGACGGTCGAACACAAGCCGCCAGTCGCAGAACAGCTCCAACCCAGCCAACTTCGTGGCGTACGTGATGTCATCTGGCGGGTTGATGTCGTCGAGCAACGTACCGTCGTCGGCGGGCTCGACGACGTAGCCCGGGTGGACCTGACGTACCAGCGCCTCGGTCTCGGCTCGCTCCGAGCGTGTCGCACCAAGTAACGCGGAGCGGATCTCTCCATCGGCGAATGCCAGTAGGGCTGTCTTCGCGCCCACGTCGCTCCTCCAGGTCTTCGGCTGCGCACAAGCGCCCGCACACTACCTGCCTACGAGCCTCCCAGTTGGCCGGCCTCGCACGCTCCGGTCGAGGATTAGGTCAAGCCCAGCCGGTGGCAAGCCCGAGACCACAAACATGATCGTCTAGCCGGACATGTCACGCACGTCCCGAGACTGGTCTGTCACGAGGTCGGGAGCTGCTACACCGCGTCGCTGGCCTGGGCGCGCGGTCGGTCGCCTACCCGCTGATCTCCTCCGGCGTGTACCGGTGGCCGAAGGACGATGCCGTCGCCCAAGCATTGACCGCGCTGCACGCCGAGCCGACCACCGTGGAAGTGGTCCGTCTCGTGTTCTTCGACGAGCAGACGCGCCACACCGCGGAGCGCGTCCACCAGGCCTTCGAGTACGGTCGGTGAACACGCATGGCCGAGAACAGCACGCCTCAACGCGGCAGAGGACGCAGGCGGCGCAGGTGGCGGCGCGCTGCGGAGGACTCATCCGTAAGATCCCCACATGCAGCGGCAAGACTGTTCTGCTCTCCTCGTTCTACGGCGCCACGCCAGCACTCTCGGTTACACAAGAACTACCTCGGCATGAGGGACTCGGCCCGGCTGCCTGGCCCGGGCCTTCAGCCGGTGAGCGCCGTTCAGTACGGCAGAGCGCGGCCAAGTTGCTGGGCGTAGCCGCGGTGTGCGATGAGGATCGCGTCGAGCCACCGGGCCAGCATCTCGTCGGCCCGGAGCACCCGGGTCGTCTCGGCCTGGAAGGACTCGCGGTCGTAGTGGTAGGCGGACTCGACGTCGGGCTGCGCGGCGAGTGCGTTCTCCAGGTAGTCCTCGACGATGGACCCGAGGTTCGGCTGGACCAGATGGCCGACCTCGTCATCGAAACCGAGGCCCCACCGCAGGCCGTCACCGGTCGAGACGTAAATCTGCGCCACCAGGTCCGCGCGGGCGATCGGGTGCTCGTCCCGGGTCTCGTCGGGGCCGGCCAGGCCGATCAGCTCGGCCGGGAACCGGTCGAGGACAGCAGCCGCAGTGGGAAGATCAGCGAGCTGGTCACCGCGGTAAGCCACGCTGCCCTGGCCCGGGGTGCCGCTTTCCGGCTCGACGCCGGGCACCGCGAACGGCGGGAAAGCACTCATTTCTCAGTCCTTCGTATCGGAGGCCGTGTCGCGGGACGGGCCGGAGCCCGCCCCGCGACACCTGGGATCATTCCACCGGGAAGTGGATGGTGAACGGGATCTTGTTCGTCTTCAGGCAGTTGAACAGCTTCTCGGTCATGCCGAGGTCGTTCACGTTGGGCTGACCGCTACCGCTGCCGACGAAGTGCCAGTGGACGCCCTTGACACCCTTGCCCTTCATGTCCGGTTTGCCGGCGTTGGCCGCCTTGATCTTCTCCTGGTTGTCGGGGTTCATGTACCAGGCATCCTTCTCGCACTGGGTGACCTGCTCCAGGATCCGGTCGTCGCCCTGGGCGAAGCCCGACTTCACCTCGTGCAGGATCCAGCCGTCGGTGAGTTCCTCGCCGAAGTCGGCGTCCCGGCCGCCCTTGAACCTGTCGTCGTCCGGCCTGGCCAGCGGCAGCTGCGGCCGGCCCACCTTGCCCTGGCTGGCCATCAGCTCATTGAGGATCGTCTCGCCGTCCTGCCAGCCGTACGCCCAGCGCAGGTTGGGCCCGTCGACGTGCAGCGCGTCCGGGTCGGTCATCATCTCGTGGGTCCGCTTGAGGTCGGTCCGCTTGCCGTTGAGCAGCCGGTCGAAGGTCTTCTTGCTGATCCATCCGTCGGGGACGGCGGAGGCGGTCACGGCGAACGCCGCTGCCGCGTCCTCCGCGACGATAGCGTTGTAGACCTCCGGCATGATGAGCTCGTAGGTGAGCTCCTTGACGGTGTCCGGGATCTTGTCGTACCGGGCGACGTAGCGCGCCGCGTCCATGAGCCGGTGCGCGTACTTCGTGACGAACTTCGCGACCTTGGCCGGGATGGCAACCGCGTCGCCGACGTACGGGACGAGCCCGAGAACGTTGAAGCCGACGCTCACCCAGTCGCCGTGGATGATCGCCGCGACGGTGTCGCGGATGTCCGCCAGGGTGCCGGTGATCCAGCCGACCACCGGGATGACGCTGGACGCGCTGGCACACAGGTTGCCGGCGAGCCAGGCCATCGAGTCCTTCTCGGCGAAGTCGCCGGCGAACATGCCGAGCAGGAAGTCGGTGACGTACGTCCACTTGCTGATCTGCTCGTCGAAGCGGCCCGGGTGCAGACCCTTCGACTCGGCGTTGGAGATTTCGTAGTCGTCACGCAGGCCGTCGTTGTCGGTGTCCTGGTTCAGCGCGCTGATCAGGTAATCGAGCTCGACACTGTCGGAGAGGCCGTCGCCGTCGGTGTCCACCTTGGTCGGGTCGGAGCCGAGGTCCTCTTCCGCGAGGTCCCGCACGCCGTCGCCGTCCGTGTCGATCGGCGTGGGGTTCGGGTTGATCGGCTGGCCGTCGCCGGGGACCGGCGGGGCACGCGGCTGGTCGGGAACCAGCGGGTTGGTGCCCTTGGCCACCTCGGCGCCGTCGTTCAGGCCGTCGCCGTCGGTGTCCGCCTCGGTCGGGGAGGTGCCGAGCCGCTGCTCCTCGAGGTTGGTCAGCCCGTCCCCGTCAAGATCCTCGGCGCCGTCGTTCACCGTGTCGTTGTCGGTGTCGTACGCGTTCGGCCGGGTCCAGCCGGCCAGCGCCGTGATCTCGAACTTGTCGGTGAGCTCGTCACCGTCGGAGTCGGCCAGCAGCGGGCTGGAGCCGAAGCGCAGCTCCACCACGTCGACCACACCGTCGTTGTCGTGGTCACCCTCGTACGTGATGCCGAACCGGGTGAGTACCCGGAAGCCGCTCTCCCAGGCGTCCTCGGCCTGGATGGTGGCGGGCTGAACGTTGGCCTTGACAAGCATCTCGTCGGCCTTGGCCAGGTAACCCTTGGCCGCTTCGAGGTCGGCGAACGCCTCGTCGACGCCGGCCGGAGCGGGCGGCGGAGGCGGGCTGACCCGGCGGAACGGGCCGATCGTCGCCTCGGCGTCCTGGATCGCCGCGTCGGCCAGCAGCCGGACCCCGGTGAGCGACTTGACCAGCGCGGTGACGTGACCCTGCTCGGCCTCGCCGCTGGGCGGGCTGGCGCCGGTCATCCGGCTCTTGAGGAAGGCCTCGAGGTGCTTCAGGTTGTCGAACGCCGCGGCGGCGTCGGCCGGCCCGTTGAGCCGCGCGCCGTCGAAGTACCGGCTCTTGACGTCGGCCTGCACCGGCTCGAGCCGGCTTTCACCGAGATCGTCACCGACATACGGGCGCAGCGCCTCAGTGCCCTCGATGACGGACGCCTTTGCGTCGAGTTGGTACCTGGTGGCCGGGATCTTGGCGATCTCGACCTGCCAGAACGGCGTCTCGGCGGCGGCCGCCGGGGTGCCGAGGAGGGCTATCGGAGCAACGACGGCCGCGGACAGCGCGGCCGTCATTCTCCGGCGTAGTGGTAGTGGTATACCACGTCTCACAATGTTCCCCCAGTGTGTGGCGAGTTGCCCAATGAACCCTTTTTCAACCTGGCATCGAGCTCGGCGGCACCGGACCGCAGAACAGCGCCGGCCACTGCCGGCCCCACCGCGTCGAAGAGGTTCAACGTGGGGGAATCGTATAGAGCCTCACCTATATTTTGCGTATATTTGCAATATATGTGGGCTGGCCTGCGGAAACTTAAGCAGCAGGCAGACGTTGGGGAACCGGCAGGCGTCACTCGCCCGGCTCATCGCGCGGGGACGGCGAGGTAGCTGTCCTCCAGGCCGGGATCCATCGGGCGGGCCTGCGCGCTCGGCGCCGCCGACGCCACGATCCGGTACCGCATGCCGTCCTCGTGCGGCAACGCGGACACCACCGTGCCCTCGGCGGGCGGCGGGCCGTCCGTGACCACCGACCAGACACGACCCTCGGCCCGGCGGGTGAGTTCGTCGACGGTGCCGCGGAAGATCAGCCGGCCCTTGGCGAGCACCGCCACCTCCTGGCACGTCTGCGCGATGTCGTCGACGATGTGCGTGCTCAGCAGCACGGTCCGCCGGCCGGCGAACTGGGACAGCAGCGTACGGAAGCGGATCCGCTCCTCCGGGTCGAGTCCCGCGGTCGGCTCATCCACGATCAGCAGTTGCGGATCGGCGAGCAACGCCTGAGCGATGCCGACCCGGCAGCGCACCAGTAACGGACCGTGATGCCGGCCGCCGGAGGGGACCGCTGACTGTCACCCGTCAAGTGAAACCGATGTGTAACGCATCAAGCGGAGCCCGACAGGTACTACTCGGCTTCGGTAGCGGCCAGGAACCAACCAACCGCCGGTGCCTGGTCGTAGGTAGATCGGGCATCCCACGCCTGCCCCCAGGCGTCTCCGTTGCCGACACCGGCTGCAAATGCCATGAACTGGCGGGCCTGTGCCCGCACCTGAGCCGCCTGTTCTGCTGTGATCAGGTGCAGAACGAGCGGCCGAGGCTCTGACGGAACCCAGTCGGGTCCGGCCGAGAACCAGTACTCCCGATCCCCGTAGCGGGCCAGCCCGTCTAGCGGTCCGTCGTAGAAGTCCAACACCTCGACGATCTGGACCCCAACAAGCTGAGGCAGACCTTGCAGGCCGGCGGGATCGGGATGCACCCATGCACGCTAACCGCTTCATCTGGTCGTGGCGGTCCCACATGGTCGGCAATTATGGTGCGTCAGGGGTGTCAAGCGTCCTGCGATGCCGCTTCGTCAACCTCAGCTGGCGGGTACGCGGCCAACTGCTGCACCGAGCCACCAAGACCGAAGAGTCCGACGCTCCCCTACCGCTACCGGCGATCTGCATCGCCGCACTGCGGCACCGCCACCAACAACAGCAGGCCGCACGAGAAAGCCGGCGACGCCTGGCACGACACCGGCATGATTTTCACGACCCGCTACGGACTGCCGGTCGAACCCCGCAACTTCAACCGCTCCTATGACAGCCGCATCGTCCGCGCCGGCATCCGAAAGATCACCGTTCACGACGCCCGCCGCACCTGCGGTTCGCTACTGGTCGACCTGGACGTGCACCCCCGGGTTGCGATGGCCATCCTGCGGCACGCGGACTTCTCGATCACGATGGAGATCTACAGCCAAGTCTCGTCCAAGACGACCCGCGAGGCCCTGCGGAGACTCGGCGAAAGCCTCGGTCAATGAGCCGTTGCTGTACTTCGCTGCTGTACAAGATCAGAAATGGCCATCCGGAAGATTCCGAATGGCCTCTGACCTGCGTCGGGACGGCCGGATTCGAACCGACGACCCCTTGACCCCCAGTGAACTAGCAGGCCTACCGGCATCTGCCGGTTGATACCGAACCATGCCGGGCATGCAGGTCGACGGCCCGGTAATGGTCCTTAGCAAACCGAGCCCTCCCGGACTCTGACGGGCCGTCCGTGAGACGGTTGTGAGATCTCACGGCGGCCTGGCTTGGGAGAGGCGCTGCAGTTCATCGGCCAGCGCTCCTCCGAGGACTGGCTCTGCGCCGCGACACCCGCCGCCGGATACCCCCGCTGACGAGTTGCTGGGGGAGCGTCATCGGCCGCCCTGCCGCGCTGCTGGCATGTTTCGAAAGAGTGCAGCGGCCTACGGCATAACCGGGCAGGGGGGTGAAAGCTAGATAATCAACCCACGGTCGATGGCCAGGTAGGTGTCAGCGGTCGCAGACTCAAGCTGCTGCGGTCGCCCAAGACTAATCGGCGGTTCTCGATCAATGAGGCTGAGCCAATTGTATTCGTTGCCCTCTTCGAATCCGCCACGCGCAGCGGCCAGCAGGTCTTGGCGGTACTGCTGCGTTAGTCGCCGGTAGGTTCGCAACCGCCACCAGTTCTGGACCTCCGGCTCCGCGCGCTCCCACCGCGGCGGCGAGGCCGAGGGCCTCGCCGCGGCCATCCCCCAACTCATCGTCTCATCGACGACACGTCGGGCCACCGGATCCTGATACTCCTGCTCCGCCTCAGAATCGGCACGCTCAGCTAAGACCGCTTCGGCGCCGATGAGCGACTGGCAGGCCGCGTACAGACGGCGCGACATCCCGACGGTGATGCCGGCGCCCGGCACGTCGGAAGCGAGCATGTCGACGCCGACCAGCGCCGACAGCTCTGCAGAACCCCGGGGAAGGTCCACAAGGCGGGACCGCAGCGTTGCTGACGACTGGTCCGACTCAATCAGCGTTACCGCTGATGCGCGACGCCGCACCTGAGCACGCCGCGGGTCAACCGCAGCGCCGACTGGAACGACGCTGGCACGCTCTTCATTGCTCAGAAGAGCGAGGTAGATCAGCATGCTAGACCGGGCGAGTCGGTAGAGCGCTTCGTCGTCCGTTGCCGGGTCAGGTGGAAGGACAGGGCCGGGAGGGACGCTGGCGCCTCGCGGATCGGCGTGACGCTCCTCCCGCGTGTCGATATCCACCGTCATGAAGAGGCAGTCCTCCAGGCTCGTGCCACACAGCACCCGGCGGTGCGGGCCGTTGACGATTCCATCGAGATCGAGCTGCCCGGCCCCTTCTCGCAACTTGCCCTTGGACAATCGGCGCTGCGCCTTGGCCTCCACCAACCAGTTGGCGGGTTGGAGCGGGTGCACGCCAAGCAAGTCGGGTTTACGAGCTGTGACATCCCACAAAGCAGGATTGGTGTTCGGTGGGTAGGAATCCTCAGCGTGCAGGCTGTGCCCCATGCCGAGCTGACCCCAACAAAGCCACTCGGCCATGGTCATGCCGATACGGTAGCTAAAGGCTCCTTTGGCGGTGATCTCCGTACCACGCTGATACACCTCGTTGGTGACAACCCGATAGCCCACCCGGCGGTCGGGTCCGATGCCTTTTTCGCGACGCAGGTAAGCACGAAGCGGCGAGCAGCGGGAGATGATCTCCAGTTCCGCCAGTCTCGGTACATTGGCGAGCCACGGTGTTACATCCCGACCGACGGTCATCGCCGCGTGGAGGACTTCGCGCCAGCTGGTCCGAATTAGGTAGTCGTCCGAGTCTGGAAGGCCGGTGATAGGCCAAGCGGCGCTGGCAGCACGGACAGCGTTCGGCCAGGGCCTGCCCTGCGGATTTAGCGGAGAGCTGTGCCGGAGAAAGACAGGCACATCGAAGGCGTCGCTGACGCCGATCGGGTCATCTGCAGCGCCACTGCTAACGTGCACGCAGCAGTCTGACACAGCTTGGAACATTCCCGCTGACCCGGCGACCACCCCTACGTCGCCGCGGCTGCTCATACCGTCTAGCCGAAGCGGTAGAACCAAGCTGGCCACACAATCCAGCACCGGACGACGTCGGGCAGCGCGGCGAAGTGCTGCTCTCCTGACGCCATCCGCCATCCTGTCTGCCATCGACCCGCCCGCCGGGGAGCGGGCCGCCGCCCGGCCCGCCACGGCCTGCGGACCTCGACCGCTCGTACGGACGCTGGCGGGTGGGGCGGCGGTCTGCTCGGCTTGCCCGGGTCGATCGCAGACAGGATGGCCTACCGCCACCACCCTCGGAGCCGGCGGCCGCAGACGGCCTCCGGCCATCCTGGAGCCGGAGCGCCCCCGCCGGAGGCGCAATGACCGCAAACCACGCGTCGCGCGACTCGCCGACGCAGCCGAGGCCCCTCCCTCACCTCGCGCATGGTCACTCCGCCACGCTCGGAGACCGCGCCCGACCACCGGGGCCGCACCCACGTAGTGCCACGCGAGGGCCGAAGCACTGCTGACTCCGACTCGCGACATCCCGGAATGCGTTCTCACCTCACATCTCGCCGTCTGCCTGGAGGTTAGAACATCAGTACGCGTTGGCCTGGCCATTGGCTTGCGCGTGTCGCTGGCATGAGGTCGACGGGCGGGATATGTTGTGCGGCTCGCTGCTGGGCCGACCCTCGGCCCACCCATTCGTTGTCCGGCACGAGACAAACGCGGCGACTGTCCACGGCCGGTAAGCCGAAAGGGCTCTTTCGTGGCCGCCGAACACCCTTCGCAGCGTGTCCTGCTTACCTGGGCTGACATCACTGCTGCCGCAGCGGAACTTGAGCCGGATATGCGGGACCTGCTTCTGGAGCTAATCCGGGCCAAGAACCCGCATCTGGCGACGAGCGTCACCACCGCTGACGGGCCTTGGTACGTACGGAACGTGCATGTGCGGGGTCACATCGGAGTCGCCGAGGAGGCCGTTGACCTGCCCCTAAAGCCTACTGCGGGCCTCACGATCGTCACCGCGCGTAACGGCACCGGCAAGACGAGCATCGCCGACGGCGCCCGACACACCCTAAGCAGTGGAACCAAGCGGTCCTATCAGGTACTGGCGAACAACATTCATTATCCGTACCGCGACATCGTCGCCACCGTCAGCAACGGGCGACACGACATAGAGATTTTCTGCGGGGCAGATGAGGTTGTTCAATGGCGCAACGCGGACGGTTCGCTCAGTACGCCGCCCAGCGAATGGACGGAGGCATTCGAGCGCTACATGCCAGTGCTGCTGTATCCGGAGATGTCCCAGGTCATTCAAGATCCGAGCAATCTGCACACGTTCCTAAAAGACGCGCTTGAGCTGACCGCACTCGAAGAACTGCAGGCCCTGCTCAAAACTGACCGGGACAAGGGCGCGGTGGCCAGGCGCCTTGTGGAGGCCGCCCACACGAGTGCGCTGAACGGCATCGTCAAGGCCGGCCAGGAAGAACTGGCCAGGATGGTGCGGAACTGCGGCGCGTTCCCGGACGAGGACGCCCAGGCTCGGATCATGGTGTTGACCGAGACCTTGCCGGAGACCGCACCGCCGCCGCTGGGTCTGCCCGATACCTGGGCGGTGGATGACGGGCTTCGCGTCCGGGCCGTCAACGCGCTCGTCCGGCTGGACAACGCCGTCGGTTCGGATGCGGCCGGGGCAAACGCGCTCCTGGCGGTGCTTCAGAAGGCACTTGCCCTCGGTGACGCGCGGCTCGACGACCTCCGTGACCGGGACGTGTGCCCGGTCTGCGGGACGACCGGGCACGAGTGGATGCGGCGCGCCTCCGAGGATGCTGACCGGCTGAGGGCGGCTACCCGGGAGCTGCGAAATGCGACGGCCGCTGCAGCTGCGGCGCTGCGGGACCTTGGCAGGAGCTTCCCGACCACGCTGACCGAATCGCTGCGCCGGGCACTCACCCAGGTGACGGATCCGGCCACTGAACTACGGATAAGGCAGTGGGACCGGCTCGTCCGCCTGGCTACCGATTTCGCCACCATGGCGCCATCCGTGGCGTCGCTGACTGAGGCGCTTGACGAGAGCGCCGATCTAGTCGGCTGGTACGCGAAGGTCCGCGACGACCTTCTCGCCCGGCGTGACGACGTCATCGCCGCACAGGCGACGGTCCGCGCGCACATCGGATCGTGGATGGACGTCCGCAGCCAGGAACGGCCGGCGCTGACAAGGCTCGCTGTGGCCGAGCGGCTGGACCGCAAGGTCGACCGGTGGATCCGAACCGCGCGTGAGGACATCTTCGCACCCATCGGAAAGGAGGTGATGGAGTTGTGGTCCGTGCTCAACCCAGACGCGGACCTCAAGCTGACCGGCATCGCCCTCACCGGCGGTACGAAGATGCGGCGAAATGTGGCGTTGGACCTCGTCGACGGCGACGTCGCGCTGCCGGCCGGCAAGAACAGCTCCGCGGTCCTAAGTACCGGCCAGCGCAACGCACTCTCGCTGGCCACGTACCTGCCCCGTGCTACCCAGCCAGAAAGTCCGTTCGGATTCCTCATCCTCGACGACCCGATCCACGCGTTCGACACCTGGCGAGTGCGGTACCTGGCTCGGCATCTGATGACCCTCGCTGAGCGCTTCCAGGTTGTCGTGTTCACCCACGATGACCGTCTCTGGCGCGAGCTTCGCGGTCTGGGCGCGATGCCAACCCACATTCGGATGGACCGGCACGGTGATGGCCGGCCGCAGGTCCGGGTGAGGCACGTGGCCAGTCCCGGGATTCAGCGCCTGGACGAGATCCAGCGAATCCTCGGAGCCGAGAAGGGAGCACCCATCGGAACCCCCAACGCCGTCACCGCGATGACCCTGGCAATGTGCCGGCAGGCCGTCGACACCGAGGTCGTCGCACAGATCGAGATGCTGGGCCGGCGGGTCGGTTTGCCCGAGGCCACAGTCGTTGCCGACCTCCGGAGCGCACGGAAGACTCTCGACCAGTTGGCGCTCCTGAACAACTATGCCCGCCGGGCGGGCCTGCGCACCCTCGACGTGAACGGCTTCGCTCCGACCGTGCACGCACTCAACGGCGCGGCCCATGGCCGCGCCCCCGAGGGGGAGCCGCAGCTCTGGGTACGCCAAACCCGGAAGATCATCAAAGCCGTCCAACAGGTCGGGAGCTGAGATGGCAACCTACCCGGATGTCGAGCTAGCGGATCTCCAGGCCGCCTACCGAGGGTGGCCCGGCGGCACGGCCGAAAAGGCGGCGCTCGCAGCGCTGGTGCTGCGCATTCGCATCGAGCGCGCAGCGGCCAGGCTGCCCAGCACGGTGATTGCTGCGAAGCCTGACATCTCCATGATCGAACGACGGCTGTACCTCAGCATCGGCGAGCCGGGACTATCGCCTGAGGCCCAGGTTCGCCGCATGCGGGCGATTGCCGGCGCGCTGGAGGCATACGTCGCGATCTGCGAGATCCTGCATGGCCGCAACCCAGATCCGGCACCTCCCCTGAAGGATATCGATGCGTGGACTTCGGCCGTCGACGCACTCGAGGAGGACCTCTATCCGGCTCCCGCGGCCGCGCGGGACCGAACGTTGCAGGGTGCAGCTACGCGACGATAAGTCGCAGTGACAGCTGGCCAACCGGCCGCGCCCACGCCACCGTGGTGCGGGCGCGGTCAGCAGCGCGAGGACTCTGCGAAGACTCAAGTCACGTCGCCCAGTAACGGACTTGGAGTCCCGTGCCAGCTGATCGCCAAGACGTCGCGGGCGCGCGTCGATGCCACGAAAAGCAGCGATCGCGCCTTGCGCTGTTCGCGCTCGTACCGCTGGGGGTCATCCCTCCGGTAGCGCTCGATGGCAGAACGTGGAATGACGCCCGCGCCCACACCGACGAGGGCCAGTCGTTGGTACTCGAGCCCCTTGAACCGGTGCATCGTCCCAACATGGATCTCGCCGTCTCCGCTCGGACCGTCCTTGGTCAATTCAGCGCAGGTCAGGCCCACCTTGGTAGTCAGGTAGTTCATAACCTGGCTCATCAGCTCACGATCCGCTACGCCAACGGCGACGTGGCCAGCCGGATCGCGCGGGGCGCCACGTTCGTCGGTGGAGAGTTCCTCCCGCCAAGCGACCAGCAGGCTGCCCAACCCGGCGAGTTCCTCGTCCCAACTTCGGTAAGGCGTGAATATCGGCCGTGGACCGCGCAGGACCGAACGATAGCCAGCGAGGTGGTCGGTTCCGTCGTCGAGGTCGTCGTAGAGGACATTGCTACCCTCGGCGACGCGCACAGCTTGTGCCAGGATTTCGTGGGTCGTGCGGTAGCTGAGTGTGAGCCGAGTGGACCGGCCCCGGATGTTGATGCCAAGGGCACCGAGGGACACCTGGTGATCGTAGATGCGCTGGTGCGTATCGCCAGCGATGAACAGGTCGCTGCGCTGTCCCGGGGCGACCATCGCGCGGAGCATCTTCCAATGCGCCGCGCGGAGGTCCTGCGCCTCGTCGACGACGATGTGCCGGTAACGGTAGGTCGAAGGGTACGTGCCCGACCGGTCGTCGGCCGGCCCGGTGGAGGTAAGCCGCGCCTCGATCTTCGCAGCGCGTTCGATCTCGTAACGGGCCGCCCGTTCTGCGGCCTGCCCCCAAGTCTCGACGCCGAGCTTGTCCAGGCGGGCGGTGAACTGCTCGATGAGCTTCCAGATCTGGCTGCGTTCAGGGCGGGTGAGCGCCCAGCCGCGGCCGGCCCGGCGAGCCTGGAAGTACTCGGATCGGGTTGGGATCGCCTGGCCGAGGATGACCTGTTCCCACTCATCGAGGACGAAGTCAGCGTCCCAGCGCTGCTCGTCGACCTCAGTTAGGAGCTGCCGCATCTCGGTCAAGGCGACCTGGTCACTGATTCTCCTTCGGCGATGGCTCTGGACGGTGTTCTCGCCGATGACCCGGGCAGCGAGTTGGTCGATGTGCGTGACATCGACCCGCGCGATCAGGTCTGGATCATCAATCAGCGAGGTCAACCGGAGCCGGAGATCGGCAGCAAGGTTTGCGGTGAAGGTGGTAAGCAGGATCGGCTTGTCCGATCCCGCAGGAAGCTGTTGGACAAGGTGCTTAACCCTATGTAGTGCGACAACGGTCTTTCCAGTGCCTGGCCCCCCGGAGACCCGGGCGGGGCCGCTGTAGTCAGCGTGAGCGATCTTCTCCTGGGCGGGATGAAGGTAGACCTTCCAGGTCCGGAAGCTGCCTTCTTCGATTGCCGCTTGGACGTGGTCGTCGACGGATGTGACCTTGGTTCGGGTAAGCGCCGTCGCGAAGTCGGCGAGATCGGGTTCTGCCTGCAGGCGAACGGGCCGGGTGACCTCCTCGAGGACTGAGTCGATACTCATTCCCGCGGCGAGGCCGTAGAGGACGTCCTTGGACAGCAGCGGCGCTCCGTCGAGCAGCTGGTCGAGCTCTGCGTCGGTGGTGACGGTCAGCGCAAGGCCGATGAGCTGCTCAGCGACGCCGAGCTCTCGAAGCTGATCGGCGTTGTAAGCCGCGAGCAGAGCGGGCTGTGCTGGCGCCGCCATCCCGGCCGGCGGAACGCTCGGCTGGCCCGATGCGCTGGCAGGCGGTTGATCTGCGTCGTCCGGCTCGGCCGGGGTAAGCGTAATGCCGGCCCGGCGGAGAGAGCTGTCCCCCACAACGGCGAGGTCGACAAACTCGATCTCGCCGGTGATGCGGTTGACGGCAACCTGGAGCTCGTCGTAGATGTCCTTACGGTGCCTGACCGCAATGATCAGCCAATGCTGGATGCCGTCTTGATCAGCACCGACCGGAGTCAGGAGTGCCCGGTACGACTGGTTGATCTTGGCTCGGTGGATTCGCGAATCGCCCTTGAGCTTCTTCAGATCGAGCCCAGGCTGGTCCGGATTCTTCCGAAAGCGGTGGCAGAAGTCATAGAACTGGCCCTTTACCGTCCGGTCGAGCTTGTAGAGCTCTTCCTCGGCCTTGCGGTACAGGCTGAGTCGTGCGGTCATAGCGTTGGGTCCTCCACGTCGGGAAGCAGTGCCACCAGTTCGTCAAAGCGTCCCAGCCACTCGGACGCCGTCAGAAGGGTCCAGCCGTCCTCGACGTACGCCTCGTCGCGGCGTAGCGCGTCGTGATCACTCTCGTCAGCCGCATAGACCACCGCCACCTTGACGTTGGACTCGGTCCACGCGAAGTCGACCATCCAGCGGCTGGTACCGAGTTCGTAGCCGAACACCGGTGCGCGCTTGCCCCGCTCGGCCAGCTGTCGCGCAAGGATCCCGAGCTCACCACCTTGATTCGGCTCGTCACGCAGAATCTCTAGGATGTCCTCGTCCCAGCTCGGGTCGCGTCGCCTCTGTGCAGGGACTGTTGGTGATGAATGCGGGGTCCCAGCTGTCGGAGCGGACACAGCGCGGGCTCCGCTGAGAGTGTTCAACTCGCCGAGGCCGCCACAGACGGCGAGCATTTCGACGTCGTAGTCAGCCGCCGTGCTGTAAGCCAACTGGACGCCATCGCCGTCGTCGAAGGCGAGAAATTGGGTGAGGTTTGTCCAATAGAGCCAGGAACGCCATCGGTCCTTGTGCGCGTCGGTGTCGAGCACTGCGTCACTGTCGTCCAAAACAGCCAGCGCAGACCAGCGCAGGTGCTCGGAGTCGGCCGTATCGAGCGTGACGACAATCGGCAGACCGGTCAGGTCGTTGGAGCGGTAGACGTGCACAGGGCTGCTCGTGCCGCCGACGAGTGGCGGCGGCACGGCTTGGCGCTCACCGAAGGTCCCGAGTTCGGATCGCAGCGCATTGATGAGGTCATCACGCCGGCTCGTCACTGCTACCGGGGTCGTGCCGCCGGCGGCTAGCAGCCCGGTGACCATGGCCGCAGCGCGGAGGGCCCAGCGTTCGTTGTCCGGCTCCCGCAGATAGCCAATCAGAGCGGTGATGGGGTTGACGAAGACCGCACCAGCGAATTGGGCGCGTTGCCCGCCATACTGCTCGTAAGCGTCCTTCGCCTGCTCCTGTGCGGTACTGGAGTAGGGAGGCCAGGCCGGGCGAGCCGGGGTTGGCCGCTGTTCAAATAGATCGATGTCCGCCCAGGTGATCTCGAAGACCACGTGCCCGTCGGCCCGTAGCATCGTGCGCTGGCGTGCGTCCGCTGCAATGCGGTTGTGCCTTCGGCTGGCGTGGAACTCGAAGCCTTCCAGATAGACTTTGACACTCTGGTGCGGACCGTCCGCGCGCGTGAAAGTGAAGTCAGTGCGTGTCCTGTGGAGCTGTTCCTGGGCGGTCAGCCTCCAGTGCACGACGTCAGCGCCTCGGGTGAAACGAAGGTGCCCGCTGGCGTGGCCGTCCTCGTCCAGCGAGGCGTCCTCGGTCACGGTGACCCAGTCCCGCAACACGGAGAGGAAGCGTGCCTCCAGGTCAGACTCGACCTGCCGGTCCAGACCGACCTGCCGGGTGTTCGTGACCTCGGTCGTCTGCCAGCCCTCGTCGTCGAAGAGCAGAGATTCGATCTGAACCGCCCCGGGGTTGGTAGCGCCCGACCTCTTGTGGAGGATCGAGTCATGTCACGCCCTTCCCCGTACCCCGCCGAACTGCGTCAGCGGGCGGTGCGGATGGTCGCCGAGATGCGGCCGAACTACGAGTCCGACTGGGCCGCGATCAGCGCGGTGGCCCAGAAACTCGGCATCGGTACCGCGGAGACGCTGCGCAAATGGGTCCGCCAAGCCGAGGTTGACGGCGGGCAGCGTCCCGGAGTCAGCACAGATGAGTCCGCGGAGTTGAAGCGGCTGCGCCGGGAGAACGCTGAGCTACGACGCGCGAACGAGATCCTCAAGAGTGCGTCGGCTTTCTTCGCGGCCGAGCTCGACCGGCCACAGCAACGCTCGTGACCTACATCGACGAGCACAAGCACCTGTTCGGCGTCGAGCCGATCTGCCAGGCCCTGACATCGTTCGGGTGGCCGATCGCGTCCAGCACCTACCGCGCTGCCTACCGGCGGCTGCCCACGACCAGGGCCCGCCGCGACGCCTGGCTGAGCGAGCAGATCCGCCGGATCCACGCAGCCAACTACGGCGTCTACGGCGCCCGCAAAGTGTGGCTGGCCTTGAATCGCGAAGGCATCGAGGTGGCCCGGTGCACCGTCGAACGGCTCATGCGCGCACTCGGCCTGCGCGGGGTCGTGCGCGGCAAGACCCGCCGGACCACGATCGCTGACCAGCACGCCGCCCGGCCGGCGGACCTGGTCCAGCGCCGGTTCAGCGCAGACCGGCCGAACCGGTTGTGGGTCGCCGATTTCACCTATGTGCCGACCTGGTCCGGGATGGTCTATGTCGCCTTCGTCATCGACGTCTACTCCCGCCGCATCCTCGGCTGGCGGGCCGCTACCACCATGAAGACCGTCCTGGTCCTGGACGCTCTCGAGATGGCGATCTGGGCCCGCGGTCGGCACGGCGCCACCGATCTAACCGGGCTGATTCACCACCACGACGCCGGCAGCCAATACACGTCCATCGCCTTCACCGAACGCCTCGCCGCAGCCGGCGTCGACGCGTCGGTCGGCACCGTCGCGGACGCCTACGATAATGCCCTGGCCGAGTCCACGATCGGGCTGTTCAAGACCGAACTGATCAAACCCCAAGGACCCTGGAAGACCTGCGACCAGGTCGAGATCGCCACCCTGGAGTACGTCGACTGGTACAACCACCGCCGCCTGCACAGCGGCGCCGCGGACCTGCCACCAGCCGACTTCGAAACCCTGCACCAACCCGCCGAACCTCGCCTCACCCAGGCGACGTCCCAACCCATTTAGCCGCCACCAAACCCGGGGCGGTTCAGTCGGGGAAGTCGGGCACGTATTTCATCGTCTTGAACTGCGCTTCGGAGTACGGATTGTCGTTCGACGTCCGCGGTCGTGAATGTGAGCGGAGCA
>NZ_JBEXIK010000065.1:0-32458 GCF_040608515.1 Micromonospora sp. NPDC005173 | reverse complement strand
CCAGCCTGCCCCGACCGCTTTCCTGAACCAGAATCCCGCCCCTGCAACAGCTTCGAGGAACCCGGCCACGCGTCGGGCCCACACCATGCCTACCGACAGAAACACCGCCAGCCGCACCCACAACACCAAGATCAATCACTCATGAAAGACCGAGGTTAGTCGCCGCGTCGATCATCGAATCCGGAGTGCGGTGGCCCCCAACACGGCCGGCCCCACTATCGCGCCGGGCTGATCGCCTGGCTCGACAGGACGCTGACCGCGTTCGCGCTCTGATCCGCTCAGTGACGCACGCGAAGCGGCCTGTACCGTGCCAAAACTCGTCGCGCAGGGTGTGAGCTGCTGTTTCGCGACAATGACGCAGGATGGCAGGCGTGTTGGTTCGGCTGCTGTACCTGAGTGCGGTGCGGATGTTCGGCTGGTTGCCGCTGGCCACGCGCAGCGAGTCCGCGCTGGTCGCAGAGTTGCTGGTGCTGCGCCACGAGGTGGCGGTGCTACGCCGTCAGGTCGGTCGGCCGCGCCTGCCGTGGCCGGAGCGGGCGGTGTTGTCCGCGCTGGTCCGGGCCCTGCCGCGGGAACTCTGGAGGCATCGGGTCGTTACCTCCGCCACCCTGCTGGCCTGGCACCGCCGGCTGATCCACCGGCACTGGACCTACCCGAACCGGCCCGGACGACCACCGATCAGCGACGACCTCCGAGACCTGATCCTGCGCCTGGCCAGAAAAAATCCCGGCTGGGGGCACCGGCGCATCCAAGGCGAACTCGTCGGACTCGGCCATCGGGTCGGCGCTGGCACCATCCGTCGCATCCTCGCCAACTCGAAGCGCGGTCCTTCCCCACACGAGTCGACACCAATTGCAGGACGTTCCTGCGCGCGCAGGCGTCCGGCCTGCTGGCGAGGCGACTACTTCCACATCGACACCGTCACGCTGCGGCGGTTGTATGTGCTGTTCGTCATGGAGATCACGACCCGACGGGTGCACATCCTCGGGCATCACCGCCCACCCGACCGCCGCCTGGACTACCCAGCAGGCCCCGCAACCTGGTGCTGGACCTCGGTGACCGTATGACACGGTTCCGGTTCCTGATCCGCGACCGCGACGCCAAGTTCACCGCGCCGTTCGACACGGTGTTCGCCGCCGAAGGCATCGACGTGGTGAAGACTCCGCCACGCACGCCCCGGGGCGAACGCGTTCGCGGAACGCTTCGTGCGCAGTGTCCGGGCCGAGTGCACCGACCGGGTATTGATCTACAACGAACGTCACGCCCGTACCGTGTTACGCGACCATGAGGACCACTTCGACCGGCACCGGCCGCACCAGAGCCTGGATCAGCATCCACCCGACTACGACCCCGGTGTGGTCGTCGCGATCGACAAGCCGATCCGGCAGCGCCGCGTCCTGGGCGGCGTGATCAACGAGTATCACCGGGCAGCTTGAGCTACTCGCAAATTCGCAGCTCACAAGCCTGACACCGAGTTTTGGCACCGTACAGGCGGTCGGGTGCCCGGTGGCGCCCAGGATCGCCGATCCGGCGACTGGCTTGCTCGATAACCGCGAGCACGTACATCCGCGCTCCGGTCAGGGTGACCGTCTCCAGGAAGTCGCATGCCAGCAGGGCGTCGGCCTGGGAGCGCAGGAAGTCTGCCCAGGTGCTGATGGCCCGCTCGGGCGCCGGATCGATCCCGGCCTTCTTCAAGATCTCCCATACGGTGGACGCGGCCACCTTCACCCCCAGAACCAGCAGATCGCCGTGCAGCCGTCGGTACCCCCAGCTGGGATTTTCCTGCGCCAGGCGCAGCACCAGGGCGCGGACGCAACGCAGGGTCCGCGGCCGGCCCGGGCGCTTGGACCGGGACGCGTCTGCGTGACGACGGGCGACCAGGTTGCGATGCCAGCGCAGCACCGTGTCGGGGCGCACCAGCAGCCGCACCTTGCGCAGCACGTCCAACGGCAGCCGGTGTAGCAGCGCCGCCAGCAACGCCCGATCACTCGCGTCGAACTGCACCCTCTCCTCGCCCAGCTGGCGCTCCAGCACGCTGATCTGATGGCGCAGGGCAAGGATCTCCATATCCTTGTCCCGATTGCTCATCGGTAGCAGGCGCAGTACCGCGAACGCGTTCGTCACGCCCAGGTAGGCCAGTCGCAGCACAGCGGACCGTCATGCTGCGGCGATCACGGACTGCGTGAGAGTCCAGCGCACCGCAACTGGCGCCAAGATTGCCACCCCCACCAGGGAGGATGGGGTTCTCGGCAGGGGCAACCGTCCAGCCCTGCTTCACCCGCCCGACACCGTCCGGTCGCAGCCGTCGAGCCGGACGAATGCCGGCCCGTCGGAGGTGACGTGAACGTTGACGCCGCAGTCGAGGTGTGCCCGGCCATCGTCGATTGTCACAGCGGAAATCGTCAGCCCCGTGCGGCGGCGATGCCGTGCGGGGCGATGAACACCTTGTCGGCCGTGCCTTTCCGCTGCGCTTCGAGGGCCTCCGGTAGCTGGTCCAGGCCGTAGAAGGCCGGCCGCAGCCGGTCCAGGCCCAGGGCAGGCAGCATTTGCACCGCGCGGTGGTGCGTGTACGGGTTGATCACCGCACCGACCAGCGTCAGTTCCCGCGCGAAGATTTCGTTGGGTCGTACCCGGGCCTCGTCGTCGGGCCGTGCCACCCCGAAGATGAGGATCCGGCCGCCGCGCGACGACACGGTGATCGCCGATTCCAGGATCCGGCCGGAGCCGACCGCGTCGATCACGTGCGGGAAACCGAGCCCGTCGGTCAGCGCAGTGGCCTCGTCCAGCGACGCCGGGTCGAGGGCGGCGTCCGCGCCCATCCGCAGGGCGGCCTCCCGCCGGTCGGCGCGCGGATCCAGCACCACGACCGGTGCGAGCCCGCGGGCCTTGGCGAGGGCGACCATGATCGCCCCGGCCGGTCCGGCGCCGAAGATGAGGATCGGCAGCCCCGAACGCGGGTTCAGCTGGTCCATTCCGTGCAGGCAGCAGGCGAGCGGTTCGGTCAGCGCCCCGATCCACGGCGGCGTTGCGTCCGGCAGCCGGTACACGATCCGCGCCGGCACCACCATCCGCTCGGTCATGCCGCCGTCGAGCTTCACACCGTACCCCCGCTTGTTGTCGCAGAGGTGTTCCTGGCCGAGGCGGCAGTACGTACACCGGGTGCAGTAGTCGTGCGGTTCGACGGTGACCAGGTCGCCGATCGTGAGCCCGTCGACCGCCGCGCCCACTTCGGTGATCCGGCCGCAGACCTCGTGGCCGAGCACGACCTGTGGCGCGGCGGTGAAGCTGCCGGCGACGATGTGGCTGTCGGTGCCGCAGATGCCGACCGCGAGGGGTGCGATCGCCACCTCGCCCGGGCCGAGCGGCGCCGGCTCGGACTTGAGCAGCCGCACGTCGCCGGTGCCGAAGAAGCGGGCCTCAGTCAGCAGCACGGAGCAACTCCTTCAGTCGGCGGATGTGCGCCCGGGCGGCCTCCTCGGCGGCTTCCGCGTCGCCGGAGCCGATGGCCTCGAAGATGGCCTGGTGGTCGCGGACGGCCTGGACCATGCCGCCGGTCAGGCTGGTGGAGCGCATCGCCACCAGGACCCGGCTCTGGACGCCGTCGAGCATCCGGGCCAGCACCGGGCTCTGCGCCGCCTGCCGGATCTCCCGGTGGAACGCCGCGTCTAGTTCGATGTGGCGGGAGAAGTCGGCCTGCTCCGCGACCGTACGGTGCTCGGTGAGCAGCGCGAGCAGGCTGCGCCGCAGCGAGGCGTGGTACTTCTCCGTCGCCAGCCGGGCCACAGCTCCTTCGAGGACCTCGCGGGCCTCGTACAGGCTGACCAGTTCGGCACGGGAGATGCGTGCCACCTCCGCGCCGCGATTCATCGTCTCGGCGACCAGGTCCTCCTGGACCAGGCGGATCACCGCGTCGCGGACCGGGCTGCGGCTGACGTGGAACTCCTCGGCGAGGGCCGGGACGCTCAGCCGCGCGCCCGGCCGCAGCTCACCGGAGATGATGCGGTCGCGCAGGGTCTTGTAGAGCACTTCACCGACGCGCTGCGGGTCGGCGTGAAGAGAACTGGTCACTGGAGGAACGTCCCTGCGAAGTGGCGGTAGTTGGCGGCAACCGCGGCGATCGCCTCGGGCCGCGTCAGGTCGCCGGCCAGGAGTCCGCGCAGCGAGTCCCACCAGATGCTACGGCCGATGGCGAAGCCGGTGAACCCGTTGGCGGCGGCGTCGGTGAGCCAGCCGTCCACTGTGGCTCGCGGGGCGTTCGCGCCGAGCAGGATGCATTCGCCGCCGGTCTGAGCGGCGAGGTCGGCGGCCGTCCGGTAGTGCTCCGGCGCGCCGAGGTGCTCCAGCTTCCAGACGTCGACGGGCACCTCCTCGACGATCTCCGTCATCGCCCGGTGGATGAGCCCGGGCCGCACCTCGGTGTCGAAAACCTCTCCCGGGATGTTCCGCTGCTCGGGCGTCGGCGGCACGAGCAGCTCGAAGAGGAACCGGCCGCCGGAGTCCCGGACCGCCTGCGAGACCTTGGCCAGCCGGGACCGCTGGTCGCGATTGTCCGACGCCGACCCCTCGACGTTGTAGCGGACCAGCACCTTGGGGAGCTCGGGCCGGAAGTGGGCCAGGTAGGCGTCCAGGTCGGCGGGCTCGGTCTCGTAGACCGCGCAACCGCCGCGCTCGAGCGGCATGCTGAGCGTCACGTGGTGTGCGCGGGCCCGCTCGGGGACGCCCGCACCGAGCTGTTCGTCGACCAGGATCCCGGCGTGCGCGGCCAGGTCGGGCTCGGATTCGAGGGCGGCGAGCAGTCCTTCGAGCACCATGTGCTTGCCGTCGGTCATCGCCGCGCGCTCGGCCGGCAGGGCGGTGGCGGTATGGCCGTACAGGGCCTGGGTGAGCCAGGGACGCTGGTCGACGGCGAGGATCAACAGGCTCATCGGGTTACCTCCGACACGAGATGGGCGTCCGCCGACACGATGCAGGGCTTGACGTAGTCGCCGGCCACGAAGCGGGCGAACGCCTCGGGCAGCTCGGGCAGGGTGAGGGGCTTGACGATGAGGTCGCGCAGCGACGCACCCATGACGCGCAGCAGGTCCCAGTTCGCGTCGACCTCGTTCACGGGGAAGTAGAAGGACCGGACGGTGTAGCAGTCGGTGCGCCGCCAGCGTGGCGTCGCGGGCATGGTGTACGGCTCGTTCGACTCGCCGAGCGCGACGACCGTGCCGCCGGGCCGGACCACCCGCTGCGCCGTCTCCCGGGCCGCGTTCGCGCCGCTGACCTCGATGACCATGTCGTACTGGTTCTCGGCGGACAGGTCACCGGCGGGCGTGGCGCTGAGTGTCGTCGCGGCCTCGAGGCGAGTGGGATTGGGGTCGAAGGCGTCCACGGCGATCCCCATGGCCTGGGCGACCGCGACGACCCCGAGGCCGAGTGGCCCGGCGCCGACGACCAGCGTGCGGTCCACCGAGTCCTGGGTCCGCAGCGCCAGCCGAAGGGCGTGCGCGGCAGTGCCGACCGTGTCGAGCCCGAGGACCGCGACCGACAGCGGGATGTCGTCCGGCACCGGCAGGACGCAACGCGCCGGGACGTCCACGTGCTCGGCGAAACCGCCGTCGCGCTGCCAGCCGATCAGCTGCGACAGGTTCAGGCACTGGTTCGTGCGGCCGGCGGCGCAGCGCACGCACGTACCGCAGAAAACCGGGATGTAGACGATGCCGCGGGTGCCCTCGGGCAGCGCACCGCCGACGACGGTGCCCCCGATCTCGTGGCCCGGAACGACGGCCGAGCCGCTGTGCAGCAGCCGCTTGTCCGACCCGCAGAGCGCGCAGACGTCGACCCGCAGGCGCACGTCGCCCTCGGCGACGTCGCCGAGCGTGACCTTCTCGAACCTGATCTCGGCGTTGCCCTGGAAGCGGGCTCGCATGGACGTCACTTGACGGCTCCTCCGGTGATGCCGCGGACCAGCCAGCGCTGCGCAAAGATCGTCAGCAGCAGGGCGGGCGCGGAGATGAGCGTGCTCGCGGCCATCAGGCCGCCGAAATCGTTGGATCCCTGGCCGATGAAGTTGAACGCGATGACAGTCAGCGGCAGCGTCCGCTCGTTGGCCAGGGCCAGCGCGAAGAGGAAGTAGTTCCAGCTGAAGATGAAGCTGAGCGTCAGCGCGACCGACAGCCCGGGCAGGGCCAGTGGCAGCGCGATAAGGCGGAACCGCTGCCAGGCGTTCGCGCCGTCGATCAGCGTCGACTCCTCGATGCTGATCGGGATCTCCTCGAAGAACGGCACCAGCAGCCAGATGCACAGCGGCAGCGTGATGATCAGGTGCGCGACGATCAGCAGCGTGTAGTTGAGTGCCACGTTGTCCGGGCCGCCGATGCGGATCGAGAGCACGAAGAGCGGCAGCACGAACAGCACGCCGGGCGCCATGCGGGCCAGCAGCGTGACGAAGCCCAGCGCGGCCAGCTTGCGGCGCACGATCACGTACGAGGCCGGCGCGCCGAGGACGAGCCCGAGGATCGTCGACCCGCCGGCCACGATGAAGCTGTTGGCGATGTAGCGGCCGAACTCGAAGCGCGCGAAGAGGTTGGTGAAGTTCTCCAGCGTCAGGGGCGACGCGATGTTGAACAGCGAGCCGGTGATGTCGACGTTGTTGCGCAGCGACGACCAGAGCATGAAGAGCACCGGGCCGAAGAAGATGATCGCGAAGGCGAGGTATGCGGCGTACACGCCGCTGAGCCGCTTGGTCATCGCGAGGCCCGCTGCCGGAACCAGGTGAACACGCCGGCGATCACGATGACCAGGGCGAGCAGGGCGATCTGCAGGGTGGCCGCGTAGCTCGGCTCGTTGTCGACGAAGCCGGCGTTGTAGCCGTACACGTTGAGGGTGTTCGTGGAGTTCACCGGACCCCCCTGGGTCATGATGTAGATCGTGTCGAAGAAGCGCACGAGGTCGACCGTGCGCAGCAGCATCGCCACGGTGAGCACCGGACGCAGTAGCGGGAGGCCGATGTTCCAGGCCGTACGCCAGCCGCTCGCCCCGTCCAGGGCTGCGGCTTCGAACGGCTCTTCGGGCAGCGACCGGATCCCGGCCGAGATGATCAGCGCCATGAATGGCGTCCACTGCCAGATGTCGACCAGGGCGATGGACCAGGGTGCGATGTCCGGGTTGCCGAGCCACACCACCGGGTCGATGCCGACCTTGGCGAGGATCTGGTTGGCCGCGCCGAGCGACGGGTCCATGATCAGCAGCCAGACCAGGCCGACCGCGACGGACGCGGTGATCGCCGGGATCAGCATCATGCCCTGGAAGATCCGCCGGCCGGGCACGTCGAGGCTCATCACGTAGCCCAGTGCCAGCCCGAGGACGGTCTCCACCAGCAGGCAGACCACGAAGAGGAAGAGCGTGACCTTCAGCGAGTTCCAGAACTGCGGGTTGCCGAACATCTCGGCGTAGTTGGCGAACCCGAGGAACCCCGAGTTCGTCCCGTCGGACTGCCGGTCACTGACGGAGAGCCAGATCGTGTACGCGATCGGCACCAGCACGAGCACGGCCGTGACCAGCACGGCCGGCAGCGCGAACGGCCATACGCCCCGGGCCGTCGGGTCGACCCGGCGGCGTCGCGGGGGCCGGGCCCCCGCCCCCGGCTCCGCGCTGGCGGAACCGGAGGCGGCGGGCCGCTTCGTCAACAGGTCGCTCATCGGACTTATCCGGCGTTCTTCGCCAGCAGCGGGGTCAGGCCGTCCTGGATCTCCTTGGCCGCGGCCGTGGCGTCCGACTGGCCGAGGATCACCTTGCCGACCGCGTCCCCGACGACCTTGCGCATCTCGGGGGCGGCGACACCGACCGGGCCGACCTCGGTGGAGCCGTTCGTCTGTACGTTGGCCAGGGCCTTGCTCCACTCCTTCAGCGTGTCGGTGTTCAGCGTGTCCGTGTACGTCTTGTCCTGCGCGACCGAGGTCCGCGGCGGCGCGATGCCGCCCGTGGTCAGCTTGAGCTGGGTGGCCTTGCCGGTCGCCCACTCGATGAACTTCCAGGCCGCGTCCTTGTGCTTCGAGTACGAGGACATCGCGATGCCCCAGTTCAGGACGGTCGACTTCGAGCCCGCCGAGCCGGCCGGGAAGTCCAGCACGCCGATCTTGCCGACCACCTTCGAGGTCTTCGGGTCGTTGATGCTGCTGATCTCGTTGCTGGACTCCAACTCCATCGCCGCGTTGCCGGCCGCGAAGAGCGCCGAGGACTGGGTGAAGGTGTTGTTGACCACGCCGGGCGGGCCGTAATCCTTGGCGAGGGTCGCGTACCGGTTGATCACGTCAGCGGCGCCGGGCGCGTCGAAGTTCGGGGTGCCGTCCGGCTTGGTCCACTCCAGGCCCTGGGAGTGCAGGAACGGGCCGAAGGTGAACGGCAGGGCGGCGGACTGGCCGCGCAGCGCGATCGGGGTGACCTTGCCACCGGACTTCTGCTTGATCGCGGCGGCGACCGTGGGCAGCTCGTCGAGGGTCTTCGGCAACGTGATGCCGTACTGCTTGAACAGGTCCGTCCGGTAGTAGAGGACGACACCCTCAACGTTCACGGGCGCGGCGATCATCTTGCCCTGAATCGTCATGCCGGTCTTGACCGCGGTCGGGAAGTCGGCGGCGTCGTAAGCGGCGGACTTGCTCATGTAGTCGTCGAGCGGAGTGTAGGAGCCGGCGTTGCTGAACTGCGGGCCTTCGCGCGACGGCAGCGTCATGAAGACATCCATGGAGGAGCTGCGCGACTGCAGGTTCAGCGAGATCTTGTCGCGGGCCTGCTGCTCGGCGAAGGTCTGCACCTTTACCGTGACGCCCGAGGCCTTCTCGAAGTCGGGGATCAGCGGCTCGATGGCCTTCTGCCACGGGTGGTTGGACATGACGAGGGTGATCTCGTTTGCGCTGCCGCCCGAGTTTCCACCACCGCAGCCGGCGGCGAGCCCGCCGACGAGGGCCAGGGCGAACCCGGCGCTCACGATCTTGTGCCGCATCTGTATGCCTTTCAGTTCTGACCGAGGAGGGGGGAGAGCCAGTCGTGGAAGTCGCCGAGGTCGGCGGGATTGGTGCTGCGCCACTGCGGGGGTACGGGCCGGGTACGGCCGGCCACCTCCGCGAGCGGCACCGGGTCGTATCGGGTCTCGTCGGCGCTGCGGTGCAGGCCGACCATCAGTGCTGTGGAGCGGTCGGCCAGCAGCTTTGCCGCGTGTCGCCCTGCCTCCGCCGCCTCCGCCCGGTCGACGTCGCTGGCGAGGGCGCCGCTGCTGCGCTGGGCCATGCCGAGCACCTCGCCGCGGGCGGCGACACCCAGCTCGGTGCTCACCAGCCCGGCGAGCGCCCTGGAGACGCCGCCGAGGATGATCCGGGTGTGGTTGACAGCCTCGAACGGCTGGTCGGTCAGCTCGCTCGCCGCGCCTTCGCTGACGACCACGAACGCCCGCCCGTGCGCGTGCAGGGCATCCTGCACGGCGGTGAGGAACGCCGCCCGGTCGAAGGTGAGCTCCGGGATCAGGACCAGGTGCGGCGCGTACCCCGGATCGTCGCGGTGCCAGGTCGCGGCGAGGGCCAGCCAACCCACCGAGCGGCCGAGGGTCTCCACGATGCGGACCGGCTCGATGCTGGACATCGCCTCGTGGTCGCGGGCCAGGTCCGGGACGACCTTCGTGAGGTAGCGCGCGGCGGAGCCGTACCCGGGAGAGTGGTCGATGCCGACCAGGTCGTTGTCCACGGTCTTCGGGATACCGACGACGCTCAGCTCACGCCCGGTCGCGGCGGCCCGGTTCGCGAGGGCGTCGAGCAGCGCCATCGTCCCGTTGCCGCCGATCAGCGCGAGGCCTTCGACGCCGTTGGCGGCCAGGACGTCGAGTGCGGTGTCCAGGTCCGCCGCGGTAACCGCCCGCCGCCCGGCGCCGAGCCAGGATCCGCCGTGCAGGGTCGCGGCGGCCGGCACGTCGGCGGCGGTGACCGGGGTGAGTCGACCCTCGACCAGGCCGTCCGGGCCGCCCCGCAGCGCCAGCACGTCGTGATCAGCCGCCGCCTCGAGGAAGCCGCGGAGGCTGGCGTTGACGACGCTGGTCGGTGCGCCGGTCTGTCCGATGAGGAGACGCATCACTACCCCTGCGCCTTCGAGCCGACGGACAGAAAGGTCTGGAACGCCTCCAGGCCAGGGCGGCCGCCCTCGTACCCGAGCCCCGAGTCCTGCACGCCGCCGAACGGGATCCACGGCGTGTTCGGGGTTCCGGTGTTGATGCCGACGATCCCGGCGGAGAGGTGGTCGGCGACGGCGTGGGCGCGGTCGAGGTCTGCGCCGCAGACGTAGCCGGCCAGGCCGTACCCGGTGGCGTGGTGCAGGGCCAGCGCGTCGTTGAGGTCGTCGTAGACGTGGATCGGCGCGATCGGCCCGAAGATCTCATCGGTCATCACCCGGCTGTCGACGGGAGCGTCCAGCAGCACGGTCGCCGGGGCGAAGTGGCCCTTCTCCGGGACGGCTCCACTCGTGACCTTCCTCGCGCCCTTACTCACCGCTTCCTCGACGAGCGAGGCCATCCGGGCCGGGTCCGAGGCCGGCGCGAGGGGGCCGAGGTCGGTGGCCGGATCCGTGGGGTCGCCGACGACAATCTTCTCGGTCGCCGCGATGAACGCCTCGGTGAACTCGGCCGCCACCTCGCGGGCCACGAGGACCTGGTTCGCGGCGATACAGGACTGGCCGTTGTTGCGGTACTTCGCCACCAGCAGCGTCTGCGCGGCTGCCTGCGGATCCGCATCAGGCAGCACGAGGAAAGGTCCGCAACCACCGAGCTCCATCACCGTACGCAGGAAGCGCGGCGCCGTGGCCGCGGCGACCAGCCGCCCCACCCGGGTCGACCCGGTGAACGACACGACGCCGACACTCTTGGCGGAGAGCCACGGGTCGACGACGTCGGCGGGTGTGCCGAGCACCGTCGACAGGACCCCCTCGGGCACGTGCCGTTCGACGACCGCGGCCAGCACCATCGACGACAGCGGCGTCAGCTCGGAGGGCTTGAACAGCACCGGGCATCCCGCCGCCAGCGCCGGCGCGATCTTGCGAGCGGGGATGGAGACCGGGAAGTTCCAGGGAGTCAGGACCGCGGCGACACCGGCGGGCCGCGTCGTCACCCGGTGATTGATCCCGGGTACGACGGACAGCTGCTCGGCCTCCTGCCGATCCAGCAGGTCGGCCATGATCCGGAAGTAGGCGACCGTCAGCCCCAGCTCGGCCGCCGACTCGGCGAGCCGCTTGCCGCTCTCCCGGGTGATCAGCGCGGGCCACTCGGGCTCCTTGGCGAGCGCCTCGACGTCTGCGGCGATGGCCCGCAGCGCCGCCGACCGCGCAGCCTGCGGCGTGCCCGCCCAGACCGGCAGGGCCTGCTGCGCGAGACCGAGCGCGGCCTCCGCGTCGGCGCCGTTACCCGTGCTGACCTCGGTGAACGGCTCGCCGGTGGCCGGGTCGAGCACCGCGAGGCGCGGTCCGCCCGCCGTCCGGCCGGTCACGCGCACGGCGGTGGCGGCCGAGAGGATGTCGTTGACAATGGGGTCGGTCACGTTAGCTGCTCCTCGTACGCGTCGAGCTGGTCCTGGTCGAGATCGATGCCGAATCCCGGCCCGTCCGGCACGCGGACCGTGCCGTGGGCGGTGAGCAGGCCGTCGGCGGCCTGCCGCAGCGGGTTGGAGCGGATGTCCCACTCGATGAGCCGGGTCGCGGACGAGATCGCGCCGGCCTGGACGGTCGCGGCGGTGGCGACCGCGCCGTTGTAGAGGTGCGGGTTGACGGTCCGCCCGGCTGCTGCTGCGGCCGCGAGCACGGCCAGGTACTCGGTGACGCCGCCGGCTTTGCCGAGGTCGGGCTGCAGGATCTCGACCGCTTCCAGGTACGGCGTGAAGGCCGCGGCGCCGTAGAGGTTCTCCCCGGTGGCCAGCGGCATCCCGGTGCGGCGGGTCAGCTCGGCCAGCTCGGACGGGCGGTCGCCGGAGAGCGGCTCCTCGACCCACGCGACGCCGAGATCGGCCAGGGCGGGGACGATCTCGAGCGCTTCGGTCAGCCGCCAGGCCTGGTTGGCGTCGGCGAAGATCTGCGCGTCGTCGCCAAGGATCCGCCGGGCGGTCCCGACGTTGGCGAGGTCGGTGTCCGCGCCGAAGCCGACCTTGACCTTGACGGCGGTGAGCCCGAGCGCGGCGCAGCGTTCGGCGATCTCGGCGACCCCGGTGGGTCCGAGGCTGGAGCCGTACACCGGCAGCTCCGTGCGCGGGCTCGGGCTGAGCAGCCGGGCCAGACTGGTGCCGGCGTGGCGGGCGGCGAGGTCCCACAGGGCCATGTCGACGCCGCTGATCGCCTGGTGGACCGGGCCAGGTGCACCCCACTGGCGGCCCAGTGGCGCCAGCTTCGCGAGCAGGGCGCGCTGGGCGGTGGCCGGGTTGGGAAAGCTGCGGCCCTTCATGAGCGGGGCGATGCCGTCTTGAATCGTGGCGATCCGCTCGCGCCACGCCCAGGACGGGTAGTTGGCCCAGCTCTCGCCGACGCCGACCGAACCGTCGGCGAGCTCGACCTCGATCAGGACCATCACGCGGTGGGTGAGCGGCGCGAAGGACATGGCGATCGGCTCGGTGGGGCGCGCCCGGAAGACCCGGCACCGCACCGCCGCCACCGCGGCATCCGGCAGCGTGACCACGCGGGTCTCCGCGGCTGAGGGTGCGGCCTTGAGGTCCATGTGCCTTCTCTCGCTGTCGACGCTATCTGCATGCAGTGTTGAACGCATGTCACCGGGACGTCAAGAGCCCGAAACAAAGAAAAGGCGGCGAGTCCGTCTCCGGCAAGGGTTACTGATGCCTCGAAGGGGGGCGTCTGGGTACCGACTTCGGGCGGTTTGCCGGGCTAGGCGGTCAGGATACGGGTGCCGGTGCGGCGTACGGCTGCGGCTACCGCGGCGGGCAGCGGACCGTCCACGACCAGGGTGTCGATGCGGTCGAAGCCGCATACCTTGACCGGACCGGTGGCCGTCAGCTTGCTCGCGTCGGCGAGCAACACGACCTCGTCGGCGATGTCCATGAGGGCGTGCTTGGCGCTCAGCTCGACCTCGGAGCGCACGTAGGCACCCCGCTCGTCGACCGCGCTCGCGCCGAGGAACAGCAGGCGCACCCGCATGCGCTTGACGAGATCCAGCGCGGCGAAACCAACCATCGCCTGATTGTCGTGCAGCAGCTCGCCGCCGATCCCGATGACCCTTGACCTGGGCCGGGACAGCATGTGGGCAAGGACAGGGACGGAGTGGGTGATCACGCAGCCGTCGAAGTCCTCGGGCAGTGCGTGGGCCACCTCGGCTGCGGTCGTGCCGCTGTCGACGCCGATCGTGTCGCCCGGCTGGACCAGGCGGGCCGCCGCGGCACCGATCGCCAGCTTGGCGCCGGCGTGGCTGAGCGCGCGGGACGCGTACCCCGGCCCCCCGACTCCGCCCGGCGGAAGACTGACGCCACCATGAACCAGCAGCACCTCGCCACTCTCGGCGAGCCGCCGCAGGTCGCGGCGGATCGTCATCTGCGAGACGCCGAGCTGGGCGCTGATGTCGGCGACCGAGAGAAAGCCGGCCCGGCGCAGCGCGGCCATGATGTGCGTCCGCCGCTGCGGGGCGCCGTCGTAGCGCATGGCTTCCACTGACACGTCCGCAGTTTAGTCCCTGTTCTTCAGCCACCAACAGATGTTACTTTTCAAACATCCTTTGATCTCAGCGTCTCGACGTCGCCGACCTCGGCGACGGACCGGCCGCTCTCGCGCTGGAGGAACAGTGACCGTCGACCCCTCGATCCTCGCCCGCCCCTCGGGCGGCTACGCCATGCTCGCTGTCGATCAGCGCGAGGCACTGCGGGCCATGTTCGCCGCACACCAGCCGGAGCCGGTGACCGACGCGCAGCTGACCGCGTTCAAGGTGGACGCGGCACGCGCGCTGACCCCGTACGCGTCCGCGATCCTCGTCGACAAGCAGTTCGGCTGGGATGCGGTGATCGCGGACAACGCCGTCGACCCATCCTGCGCCCTGATCGCGGCGGCCGACGCGTTCACCCCGAGCGCAACCGAGTTCGTCGCGGACGTGGCGATCGACCCCGAGGTCGACCCCGCGATCGTACGAAAGGAGGGCGCGAAGGCCCTCAAGCTGCTCGTGCTCTACCGGCCGGATGAGTCGCCGGAGCCCCGGATCACCATGGTGACCGACTTCGTCGCCCGCTGCCGCGAGGCCGGGCTGGTCAGCATCATCGAACCGGTATCCCGTGGCCCCCGCGACGGCGGCGCGTACGACCACGAAGCGGGAATCCATGCGGCGGCCCGCGAGCTGGGCGCCCTCGGCGCCGACCTCTACAAGTCGGAGGTGCCAACCCACGGCAAGGGCAGCCCGGACGAGATCACTGCCGGGTGCGCCTCGTTGTCGTCAGTCATCAGCAGCCCATGGGTGGTGCTGTCCTCCGGCGTACCCGCGGAGGTTTTTCCCGAAGCCGTGCGACTCGCCTGCCAGGCCGGGGCCTCGGGCTTCCTCGCCGGCCGCGCGGTCTGGGCCTCGGTGGTCGGCAGCCCGACCATGGCCGACGACCTGCGCACGATCTCGGTCGACCGGCTGCAACGCCTCGCCGACGTGGTCGATGACGCCGTGTCGCGCTAGATGGCGCCCGTCGGCGACGTGCTCGCGATCGGCGCGGTCGCGCTCGGCGCCACCATGCAGCGAGCAACCGGCCTGGGCTTCGCCCTGGTCGCCGCCCCGTTCCTGGTCGTGATCCTCGGCCCCTTCTCGGGCGTGACCCTGGCCAACCTGCTCTCAGCGGCGATCAACCTGATCGTGCTGTGCATGACCGTCCGGGCGCTGCGCCGCCGCTTGGCCGTCCAGATGATCGCCGGGGTGATCCTGGCCCTGCCGTTGGGCGTCTGGGTGGTCCGGGAGCTGCCGGGCCCGGTCCTGCTCGTCGGCATCGGCCTGATCACGGCGGGATCCGTGGCCTGGGTGGCGGTGGGCCAGAGCATGCCGTTCCTCAGGAATCGGGGTGGTGCGGTGGCGTCGGGGTTCGCGTCAGGTTTCTTCAACACGACGGCGGGGACGGGCGGGCCGCCGCTCGCGGTCTACGCAGTGAGTACCGACTGGGAACACCGAAGTTTTGTCCCGACCGTGCAGCTCGTCGGCCTGGTGACGAACGTGCTGTCCCTGGCGGCGAAGGGTGCCCCGGTCTTGTCGTGGAGGCTGCTGCTGGCCTGCGGGGCTGCGATGCTAGCAGGGATCGGTGGCGGGCACTATCTGCAGCGGTGGTTGCCAGAGACGGCCACCCGGCGGTGGATGGTGGCGCTCGCCCTCACGGGAAGCGTCATAGCGATCGTCAAAGGGCTGGTGGCGTGGTGAAGAGCCGGTTGTCCCGCCCGCGTCGACAGGCTGACCCGACCGGCGCAGGCACGCCGTCGCGTGGCGCTCTTTCTTCTGCCGGATCCACATGTTTGGGCGAGCCGACGTCCTCGGGCGCGTCGACCCGGTGGCCTCGCCGGGTCTTCAGTCTGGGCAGCGACCCGGATCCACGGTTCAGCCTCGCCAATGAGCGCACGTTCCTGGCGTGGATCCGTACCTCTCTGGCGCTCTTCGCCGCAGGCGTGGCGTTGGCGGCGGTGAACCTGCCGATCGTGCCGGGGTTTCGCCGGGCGTCAGCGATCGTGCTGATACTGCTGGGCGCCGCCGCCCCAGCCCAGGCATGGTTCGGCTGGGTCCGCACCGAACTCGCCCTGAGATTGGGAAGAAGCCTCCCGCCACCGCTGATGGCCGTGCCGGTCGGTGCAGGTCTCATGCTCGTCGGCGTCCTGGTCCTCCTGGGCCTCATTTTGTGACCGACGTCGGCTCCTCGCCTCATGGCTGCTCTTACGCCTCGGACGCTCCGCCCTCGTCGAGCTGTTCGCCTTTCCCGGGCTCTTCGCCGTCCTCAGACCCCTCCCCGGGTTCTTTCTCGTCGAGTGATCGGGGATTGCAGGTGGAACGGACGGTGTTGGCGTGGCGGCGTACGGCAGCGTCTTTTGTCGTCGCGGCGGCCGTCGCCGGCCGTCTCCTCGTGGCGCACCTCGGCGGATGGGTCTTCCTGGCCGCCGTCGTCAGCGCGATGGCGGTCGTAATCGTCGCCGCGGCGGCTTTGCGACGGCGCCTTCCGCGCTCTGCTGCCCCGGCCGAACCGGGCTCGGCCCTCCCGCCCGGTCCCTGGCTGGCGGCGGTCAGCCTGGCGACCGCAGTTGGCGGTCTCAGCGTGGCGGTCGCTGTTCTGGGTATTTCACACTGACACGTACTCTCGTCAATCTGAGGTTCCCCGGTTTCACGGAGTCTTCTGATCATGGTCTGATGGCCGTGGGGAGGAGTCTTTCGTGGCAGCACCGAAGAAATACCCCGATGAGCTGCGGCAACGTGCCGTTCGGTTGTATCGAAAGTCGGATCCGAAGCCGGTGATCAAGCGGCTGGATGTGCAGCTGGGTGTGCATCCGCGTTGCGGAACTGGATCCGGCAGGACCAGGCCGACCGCGGTGAGCGCGAGGACCAGCCGACGACGGAGATGGCCGAGGAGAACCGGCGGCTGCGTAAGGAAGTCGCGGAGCTGCGCCGGGCGAACGAGATCCTGAAGGCGGCGAGCGCGTATTTCGCATCGGAGCTCGACCCGACCCGGCGACGGTCATGAGGTCCATCGACGAACACCGTGACCAGTTCGCGGTCGCGCTCCTGCTACGGGTCCTGAACATCACCACCTCGACCTACTACGACTGGCTGCGCCAGGCCACACAACCGTGCGACCGGGACCTGGTCGACCTGGGGCTGTTGAGCAACATCTACGAGGTGTGGGAGAACTCGGGCCGCACCTACGATGCTGACCGGGTCCACCAGCAGCTGCGCCGCGACGGCATCCGCGTCGGCCACAAACGCATCGAACGGTTGATGGCCGGCCAGGGCTGGCAGGGTGCCTTCCTGCGCCGGGGCTGGCGCGGCGGCTCGACCCGGCAGGCTCCTCGAGCCACACCAGCGCCGGATCTGGTGAACCGAGACGTCACCGCGGCAGCGCCGAACCGGTTGTGGGTCGCTGACGCCACCCGCATCCCGACCGGTGAAGGCGTGTTCTGGGTCGCTGCCGTGCGGGACGCGTTCTCCAACCGGATCGGCGGCTGGAAGGCCGGCGACCGCTGCAACAACGAACTCATCCTCGGTGCGCTGGAGTACGGCATCTGGTCCCGCAACGTGCGGGACCAGTAGTTGATCCACCACAGCGACCGCGGGGTCGAACTACACCTCGATCAAGTTCGCCGAACGCTTGTCCGACAACGGATCCTGCCCTCGATGGGCTCCGTAGGCGACTCCTACGACAACGCCCTGATGGAGAACTTCTGGTCCACCCTGAAGATCGAAGTCGTCTACCGGAACTCGTGACGCACCCGCGACGAGGCCGAGAATGCGATCTTCGCCTACATTACGGCTGGTACAACTCCCGCCGCATCCAGAAGGAACTCGGCTACCTCAGCCCCGACGAGTACGAGACCGCCTGGCACACCCACCAGACCAGTCAACGCGCGACAGCTATCGTCCAGCCTGAGCCAACCGGCGCCAGGTAACCACCACTCCGCGAAAGCGGGGGGACCTCAGGTCAGGGCGGTGAGCAAGACACGGAGCAGCCCTTGGCAGGGGCTCGTTTGACGGCCGGTGTAGTCCGAGTTGGTAACACGGCTTCGAGCCCGGTGGAGTCCTCAGATTCTCGCGTCTTCTGCTGTCACGGCGGTCGCACCGGAGTCGCCAAAGGTGGCAGTAGGAGCGATCATGCTCGGGACCCCGCCGACGGCAGCCACCGCGTGCCGAAGACGCTCTTGGCTGTCGATCATCCAATCGATGGCCTCAGGCCAGTTCTGCTGATCACCGATCTTTGGGCCGATCAGCCGGGCTTCGATGCGGCACCCCTTGTTGTTCGGCAGGTCATCGAAGATCAGCCCACCGCCGAAAGCCGCCACGATTTCGGCCTTGCGGTCGCTGAGCACCTGCCACCGGGCCAGGTTGATCGCCGGATCAGGATGGCCGAAGAACAATTCCGATCGGCACCCGAACATCGCGAAGGACACACACCAGGTCGCGCCCGTTGATCCGGTCGGCATGTTCCACCAGTTCTGCCCGGGCGCTGACGCGTTCGTCCAGCCCCGCTGCTTGGCCAGCGGCTCGAACCCTGCCCAGAACTGCCGGTAGAGCTCCTGCGTCGGCGTTGGGCCGGTGGTCCCAGCGGATGCCGCCGCCACTGCACGTTTCTCCCAGTCGTTGGGCTTGACCACCAACTCCAAGAGCGGCGCGATCAGACCGGACGGCGCTCCGGCAAGCGTGACGGCGGCCAGCCGGACTCCGAAGAAGCGGATGCCGGGATCGGTGTGAGTGTTGAGCCATTCGAGCGCCGCCCGGTGCTCCTCCCGGAACTGCTCGGCAACCCAGACGATGGTCGTGGGCTTCGTACCTCCCGCGTAGGTGAGGATCTGACCCAGGTGAACGTGGTCAGTCGACCCATACTGGTTCTCGATGATCACCGGGCTTCCGGTGGCAACTTCGCGTCCGATGATGTCGAGCGAGAACTTCCCGACCTTGTACTCCCGGGACTCCAGTTCGATGTCCAACCCGAGTACCTCGCTGAGCAGGTCACTGTTCTGTAGCAGCCACGGCGTGAAGTGCTGCGGCTCGGTAGGCCACACGGATGTCACCTCCACCGACGTCAGCCGCGTTAGCGTCACCAAGGGCTGCTCGGCCTGCGACTGCTCCGGGACCTGGTCGGCTAGGCCTCCCACCTCGCCGGCAGGCTGATCGCCTACCGGCTCAGCCCGGCCCGCCGCCGGCGCTGCAGTAGGGGGTGCAGCATCCTCATCCATGGAGTGAGGCTAGTCATCCCAACGGCACCGCACGTACCCGGCGATCACGTGGCTGCCTCCTGCGACGGTGAGGGGTCTTCGGATATCCCGGTACCGTGAAGCCGGTCATCGCCGTCGTCGGGGCTGGTGTTGCCCCCTTCCAGTCAGAGGATTCGAGCAATGCTCACGGCCGCACCCTTGGTCGCCCAGATCGGGCTCTCGGCGCCTCGCGTCGTAGTGGTCTTCGACGGAGGCGAGGAGTGGCACTACTGGGCTCGCCTGGCTCTTCATGCGGCGACACGGCTGTGGGGTGGACGCGGGTTTCTCCTCGTTCCTCACGTTGGCGGCTCCGTGGAGCCGGCACTGCTGCGTGCTGCCCGGGCGTACGACCCGGACTACGTCGTGTTGCTCAACACCACGATCGGCCAGCACGAGCGCGCCGCGCCTGGGACCGTCCCGCTGCGTGTTGAGGGCCGGGTCGTCGATGGTGAGGAGCGGATACGCCTGCTGGAGCAGGTATCAGATATGCAATGCGACGATCCGGCTGGAGAACGGGCCCGTCAGACGGTCGCCGAAGCGTGCTCACCGTATCGGCATCAAGAGCACAGGACGGTCGAGGAACGTCTTGTGTCACTCGGCCTCGGTGACGCTGCTGTCCCGCTCACACCGATGTCGGCCATCACGCACATGGCAGGTGGTCCCTACCTGTCCGCTCCGCCCAGGTGGGGTAGTGCCTTGGGCGTGATGGTCGCGGCACAGTGCGGCATCTTCGACGAGCCCGAGTTCGGTGACGCACCAGTCCTCGACGAGAGAGATCGACAACAGCTGTTGGAATGGCTACTGTCCGACGACAGCCGTCCCGCTGGTGGGCCGCCTGAGGCGTTGCTCGGACACCTGCTTGCCCCTTTCCGCGACGGCGACGACCCGCATCGCGCCGGGACTGCGTTCCAGCGCACGACCTACGGCCTGGGCCAGGTGAGCTTCGGCCACCGACCCCGTAATCACGCCACCTTCGTGATCGGTGACAGCGCGGCCGACTTCGCTGCCGTGTACGCCCGTAAGTTGATGTACGGGGACGGCTGGTGGCTACCCACCGAACTCTCCCCCCGTGGCACCGACACCAAAGCCGAGCGGATGCGTCTTCTCCTCCAGAACGCAGCCGTGACCAAGAGCGCCTACCGCAATGGACGCATCACCGCCCCGATGGGCAGGTCGAGTGCGGGGCATAGGCCGCGTACCTTGGCCACTGCTGCCAGTCGCCGGCGAGCCAGCGGAACAGGTCGAGCGACTGGCACCGGTGTGCCTGGTGACGTCGCCCACGGTCCAGCCGCGGTCCTGCCGGGCGTCTTGGACTGCCCCACAACGAACTGGGCGAAGGCCGCCTGCGATGTGATCGCCACTGGGTCCATCCTCAGTCGTGACCCTTCATGAGCCGTTCGCAACGCCACAGGGTAGGTACGTCGCACCCGCCCCCGCGGTGAGATTGTCACGCGTCAGCGGGTTCTCCGCGCTGATCGCTTGCGTGGCGGGGTCAGCAGATCCGCGATCGTGGCGATCGCGCTCGGCACCAGCCGGTAGTAGGCCCACACACCGCGCTTCTCCCGCTCCAGCAAGCCGGCCTCGGTGAGGATGCGCAGGTGGTGGCTGACCGTCGGCTGTGAGAGGCCGAGCGGCGCGGTCACGTCAGAGACGCACGCCTCGCCCTCGGGGGCCGACTGGATCAGGCTGAGCAGCCGCAGCCGGGCAGGATCGGCGAGGGCCTTCAGGACCCCCGCCAGTCGCTCGGCATCGGTACGTTCGATTGGCTCGCCGGCAAGCGGCGAGATCTGAGGCTTAGTCATTTCAGCCAAGGCATTTCCCACATATTCCATCCTTCCACCAGCAGCATCCACCCACGCGCATATCGGCAATGCACGCTGCCTATGAGCGTGTTCGAGATGGTCTGATGTGGACGGCGTGACAGCGGCGACCGCAGCCGGACTCAGTGTCCGGATGTCCGCTCGTCGTGGTTACCCCTCCGGCTTGACCGGTGCTCAGTGGGCGTTGATCGAGCCGCTGTTGCCGGAGCCGAACACCGACGGCCGGGCGGGAGAAACACCCTCGGCGGGATTGGCATCGGCCAGGGTCAGCCGGTCACCGCTCAGCTCCGCCCCCGGGGCCTGCCGAGTTTGATCATCCGTGCGAGCGATCCTCAACGGTCCTGGCCCCCGCCGGGGCTGGGTGGCGGCGCTGCGTGGGGCGGGCCGGTCAGTACCCCGGTCCCGGTGGGCCGGCCGGTGACCGGGTGGGATGGCTTAACCTTCGCCGGCCGGCTCGGCTCGGCCGTCGTGCCGGGCTTCTTCGCCGTGCCGGACCCGCTCCCGGTGTTGGAGCTGTTCTTCGTACCGGACCCGTTCTTGCTGGCGGGCTTGGTGTCCGGGACCAGGCGCTGGCAGTAGGCGTCGACCTGCGCGGCGCCACCACCGGCGGCGGCCACCAGCGGCTGGAACCCCGGGGTCGCTAGCGCCTTTTCCCGCTGGGCCGGCTTCTTGGCCAGGTACGCCCGGCACAGCCCGCCGAGCTGCGCACTGTCCTCCGGACCGCTGCTCGGGCTCCGCCGGGCCGACGGGGCGGTCGGGGACTGGCCCGGATCGCCGGTGGTGGGCGCGCCACTGCCGGTCGGGGATCCGTCGGGGCGGCCGGTGGTCGGGGCGGGAGTCGCCGGACCGGACGGCGGAACCGGCTCCCCGGGAGGGTCCAACGTGACCGCCGCGAAGGCGGCGCCGGCTGTCGCGGTGGCGAGAACCCCGGCGACCCAGGCCAGGGCGCCGGCGGTGAACCGGCGGCGGCCGGGGACCCGGGCGGGCGCGGATGCCGGGGCAGCGCGGGCCGCCCGGAAGGCCGCCAGCGCCCCCTGCTCCCCGGCCAGCTCGACAGGGCGCGCCGGGGCGGCCGCTGCGGCGAGCAGCCCGGCGAGCGGGTCGGCCCGGACGGCACCCTCCGTGGACGTTGCGGCGCGCGCCGCGTCGAGGAGCCGGTCGTCCGCGGCGCGGTCGGCGAGTCGGCCGGAGCGGCGGAAACTCATCCTGAATCCCCTCACGTCAACCATCCGCCGGTTCGGCGTGCGGCGCCTGCCTGCGCCGCTCGCCGCGCGGCCGCGCGCTGGTCTCGAGCGCGGCTGGTGGCTGGCTCGGATCGTAGCGCTCGATCATCCCGGCGAGCCGCCGCAACCCCCGGTGCGCGGCGGTCCGCACCGCGCCGGGGCGCCGGCCGAGTACCCGCCCGGCGGTCCCGGCGTCCAGGCCGATGACGGCCCGGAGCAGGACCGCCTCGGCCTCCCGGGGTGGCAGCACGGCGATCAGCGCGAGCGCCGCGTCGGTGCCGATGGTCTCCCCGGCCCGCTCGGCGGTGTCGGCGTCGCCAGCCAGCTCGCTGAGCGTGTGCACCGGCACCGGCAACGACGGGCGCCGGCGTTGCCGGCGCAGGTGGTCCATCGCCCGGTTCCGCGCGATGGTGACCGTCCAGGCCCGGAACTCGCCACCGGTGAACCTGGGCAGGTCCCGGGAGATCTGCAACCAGGTCTCCGACGCCACGTCCTCCGCGTCGGCGCCCACCAGCGCGCTCAGGTAGCGCAGCAGGCTCGGCTGGAGGGTGCGGTAGAGGAAGCGGAAGGCGTCCTCGTCACCGGCCTGCGCCGCGGCGACGGCCTCGCTCAGCTCACCGGCCATGCCATGCCCGTTCCCCGGCCGCAGCGGACCAGCGGACGCCGGAGCCGGCGCACGCGATGCCTGCCTGGTCCGCTGACCGGACCTGAGTCCACGCCTCTCAGCCCCCCACTAACCTGATCGCGCTCGCGGCTGCGGGGCCCGGGCGGCACGTCCAGACACTCGCCACGACGAACGGCCAACGGCGGACTGCCACGCCAGCGCGGCGAAGCGGCCCCAAGTCGGGCAACGGTAGAAGCTCACCACCCCGCCAATAGGTCGGCACCACGTCACAGTAACGCCCACCCATGTGAGGGCGAAAGCACCGGAGCGAGCCCAAGCCCCTTACTTACCTCGCTAGGGAAGGGCATGGGCGGGCGCCCCTGGAGGCCCTCGACTCCTCTCTGGTGGTCGCGGCGCGGGCCTCTGACCTGCTGATGTGAGGTCTTGTAAGGCCGTGTGAGGCACTGTCAGCCCTCACGACACCTTCCTCGACCGCCGGTGGTCATACCGTCGACCCACCGGCCAGGCACCCCCACTCACCGTCCGTCGCCCCTGTAGCTCCACGCCTGCGATTTCCCGTGATCGCGCAGATCAGCCAGGCGACACCAATCAGGCAGGAGGCAGTGATGCGAACCAGAGCGGGTTCTATCGCCACCACGACGGCATCCGTGCTCCTCGTCGCGGCCGTTCCGGCCGCGCTCCTCCACCTCGGTGGATGGCCAACGCCTGACGTGCCATCGACCGGGGCGCTGCGGGACTGGGTCCGACAACCGCTGACCGGCGGATTCCTCGCCGGCCTCACGCAAACCGCCGCCTGGCTGATCTGGGCGCTGCTCGTCACCGCCGTCGGCGCCCGCGCCTACACGCAGGTCACCCGCACGCTGCGGTGGCTACCCACGCTGCACCTGCCGGGACCGCTGCAGGGCCTGACCGCGGCCGTGCTGGGAGCCACCGCGGTCAGCGCCAGCACGGGCGCCATCCCCGCCCACGCCGCCGCGCCCGCCAACGCCGTGACCAACTCGCCTGACGCGGTGCACCTCACCCCGCCGCAAGCCGGCCACACCCTCCCCAGCCACGCGGCGGCGAGCGGCACAAAGCTCAACCGTGTCGCGACCGGCCAGGGGGATACCTACATCGTCAAGCGTGGAGACACGCTCTCCGAGATCGCCGAGCGGTGCCTGGGCGACGCCCGCCGCTGGCCGGACATCTTCGCCCTCAACCGCGGCGCCCGCTTTCCCGGCGTCGGCGGGACGCTACGCAACCCGAACCTGATCTATCCCGGCTGGACCCTCAACCTGCCAGCCCACGCCAGCCCAGACGGCCCCCCAAGAGATGCGGGGCCGCCTAAGCCGCCGCCGACCGATCAACCGGACGCCAAGGCACCACAACCCTCGCTGAACAGGCCCACCCCGGCCCCAGGCAGCTCGGCCCCGGCCACGGTCACGCCGAACACACCCGCGTCGACCACGACGGCCGCACCGCCGAGCAGCGGCGCCCCGGAACCCGCCCCCACCGCGACCGGCTCTGCCGCCAACGCCAATGCGGGCGATGCCCCCACCCACGATCGAGATGCGCGCGGCGTGTCTCTGCCGAGCGGCAGCTGGGTAGACATCGGCCTGGCCCTGGCCATCGCGGGCGCGGTGGCGCTGGTGTGGGCGCATCGCCAGCGCCGCTACATTCCCCGACCGCCCACGGCCACTACGCGCACGACCGATCCCGACCTCGCGCCGATGCCGCCGGTGATCGGCCAGATCCGCCGAGGACTGCGCCGGCTCACCGCCGGCCACGCCAACACGCCGACCAACGACGCCCCCCACACGATCACCGACGTGGGCGCCGACATGCACACCGACGACCTCACCGTATTCAGTGGCACCGCCACGGAGAACGAAGGCAATGGCACGCACCCCGATACCCGTCCCGGCGCTGACGAGCCGAACCAGGCCGGTGCCCGCCTGGAAACCACAGCAGGCGGCGACGTGCCGGTCGTGCCGTCACTGGCCAACCCGCTCTCGGCTCTGTGGCCGCCCGCCGGACTCGGACTCACCGGTCCCGGTGCGCACGCCGCCGCCCGCGGGTTCCTCGCCGCCACCCTGGCCGCCGGCGGCCTGGACGACATCGATGCCCGCACCGAGGTGGTGATGCCGTCCGCGACCGCGGCCACGCTGCTCGGTCCCGCGGCGGTCAACCTGCCGCGCACACCCCGGCTGACCATCACCACCGGGCTCGACGAAGCCCTTCAGATCCTCGAAGCGCAGACCATGCACCGCACCCGGCTGCTCGACCGGCACGAGGTGAACACCGTCGCCGACCTGCGGCACACCGACCCCTACGAGGAGCCGCAGCCACCGATCCTGCTCCTGGCCGACGCGATCACCCGCCACGAACGCGCCCGCGTCGCCGCCCTGCTCGCGCAGGGCCAACGCCTGGACATCCACGGGGTGCTGCTCGGCCCGTGGGCCGACGGCAACACCGTCATGGTGGCCGACGACGGCGTCACCACCCCCGCCGACGGAGAGAGCCCGCGCCCTGGCAGGCATCCCGCCGACATCGGCCGGCTCGCGATCCTCACCCCTGCCGAAACCGCGGACGTACTGACCACCCTCGCCGAGTCGCACACCGGCCAACCCCAGCCGCCGCCCCCGACCGAACCCGCACCACCGCCGCTCCAGGCCGCGACTGCGACCTCGCCGGCGGCCGCGGCCACACCAACAGACACGCCGGTGGTCGCACCGGCTGACACGGACGCCGACGCCGAGCAGGACGTGGAGGCCGGCCACGACCGGAGCGGCGACACCTACAAGACACAGTCCCCGGCGGGTGCCGTTGGCATCACCGACGTCTCGGTTCCCGTTGAGCTGAGCGCCGTAGCCAGTCAGGGCGGCGACGCCCGCCCAACAGACGACGCGACGGCGACAATCAACCACCAGAGGGCTGCCGTCGGCGGGCGGTCACCAGCCGCAGCCGGCCGGGACGTCGATGCCGAGCTGGTGGGGCAACCCGGACGGGTGGGGGTGAGGGTGCTCGGGATACCCGGCATCGTCGACGGCGACCCGCAGCGCAGCCTGCGCGCGAAGTCCCTCGAACTGCTGGTGTATCTGGCGGTCCGCGATGGCAGCGCGTCCACGGAGGCCATCCTGGACGACTTGCTGCCCGACGCGCCCGCCAGCAAGGCCGTGCACCGGCTGCACACCTACGTCTCGGACCTGCGCGGCGTCCTGCGGCACAACGGCGGCCCCGGCACCTACCTCACCCACCCCCACCGCCGATACGAACTCAACCCCGAAAGCTTCGACATCGACCTGTGGCGGATGCGCACAGCGATCCGCGCCGCCGATGCCGCCGGATCCAAACCCGAACGGGTCGCGGCGCTGCGCCGCGCCGTCGACACCTACCAACCACTCGCCGAGGGCCGCGAATACGAATGGCTCGAGCCCTACCGGGAGAAAATCCGGCAGGACGCCCTCGACGCCGCTCTGGCCCTCGCCGAGGAACTCGCCGGCCGAACCACGGAACAGCTCGCCGTCCTCGACGCCGCGATCGGCCAGCACCCCTACGCCGAAGCGCTGTACCAGGCCGCCATGCGCGCCCGCGCGCAACTCGGCCACCTCGACGCCGTCCGCGCGCTACGCCGGACGTTGACCCGCCGGCTCGCCGAGATCGACGCCGAACCCGCCGACGACACCCTCGCCCTAGCCGACCAGCTCACCGCCGACCTGCGCCGCGCCGGCCGCGACGCGCGGACACGACGCTCCGCCCTCACAGACGGAGCGTCCGCATGAACACCGCACCGCACACCGGCAATCCGACCACCACCGCCGGCGCTGCGGCGTCGTCTGACACCGGCGCGCATCTGCGGCGGCTGCGCTGGGCCGTACGGGCCACGCTCACCCTCGGCGTGGCCGCCTCCGTGGCGGCAAACGTCCTGCACGCCCAATCAAACCCGATCAGCCAGATCATCGCCGCATGGCCACCACTGGCGCTGCTGCTCACCGTCGAACTGATCTCCCGCGTCCCGCACCACCGCCGCTCCCTCGGCGCCATCCGGATCATCGCGACCGCCATCATCGCCGCCATCGCGACATGGGTGACCTACTGGCACCTCGTCGGCGTCGCCACCCGGTACGGAGAGACCGAAGCCGCCGCCGCATACCTTGCTGCCCATATCCGTCGACGGACTCGTCATCGTCGCCAGCGTCAGCCTCGTCGAGCTCACCGCCAGGATCCGCGCGGCGATACCTGACCAACAGCCTGCGCTGATCGCGTCGCCCGAATTCCCACCGGCCGCCACAGAGCCCACCACCCACATGATCCGACAGCATTCGATGCAGCCCGGCACACTCGCTCCCCAGCAGCCCGCCGCCGCACGGGCAGAGGCCGCGCCAGCCGGCACACGGACTCGACGGCCGATCAAAGCCGTCACTGCACCAACCGCCTCCCCGTCAACCGCTTGCGCACCCACTGCGGCACCTGACGGTGCTCCCCAGGATGCCGAAAACACGACCAACGTCGAATCCGCTGCGCGCGGCAATGACCAGCCGCCGCAGGCGGCCGATGCCAGCGACCCCGCCACGCCCGCCGACACCGCCAACGGGAAGGCGTCCCGCTCCGCGCGCCCGCACCAGCGATCCGCGAACCCACAGCCGCTAGATCGGCTCGACGACGCGCAGCGCGTGGATCCACCGCCACGGAGGCCGGACAAGGAACCCAGGCCGGAGACGGATACAGCAGAAGGCGCGGTCTCCGACAGGGGACCCGTGCCGCCGGAAACCGCCAGCGCGGTGGCTTACTGGTATCGGCGTGAGCCCAACCTGCACCCAGCCGAGATCGCCGCGCGAATCGGCCGGTCTGAACGCACCGTCCGCCGGTACTGGCCGCCGCCAGCCACCCGCCACCCGTCACCGGCGACAACGTCAGCGACGTAGCCGAGAGCGCCTCCGACGCTGAGGGCGCCGACTCCACACCGGGCCACACGCAACCAGCTACCCCTCAGCGTGGTTCGACCGCGTCAGGCCCGCCCGCCAACGACAGACGCGGCGCCCGCCTCGACGACCTGATGGACGAGCTGGTGTCGGCGTACGAGTCAACGTGCCCAGCCAGGTACAGCTGAACATGCACAGCGTCGTGTAGACGGACGCTGAGATGAGAGCGGGCAGTTCGCACCTCCAACCGCTCCCGAGCCGACCAGCGGTGCCTCAGCGAGACCCATGGGTAGTGTCGGTGGCCGTCGTGACGTTCCGTGACCAGCGATGCGCCATCGCAATGGCGGCGCATCCGCTTCTGGCCGATGAGCGGACGTCTCGGGGATAGTGCTTGCGTTGGTCGGGTTTTCCGGCACCGGCCGCAACCGGTCGGCGGCGGACGTTGCGGTTCAGCCGCCGATCATTTGCTGGTCGGGTGCGTAGACGTTCATGACAACATCGTTTGGGAAGGGTTGTGAGCGGAGCAGCCGCAGGCCGGTCGGCTGGGATTGCTCGCCACCATGCACGACCTCTCCGTGGCCGGCGAGTACGCCGACAGGCTGGTGCTGCTCGCCGACGGCCGGGTGGTCGCCACCGGCACTCCCCGCGAGGTGCTCACCGAGCAGCTGCTCGCTACCCACTACCGGGCCAGCGTCCGCGTCGTCGACGGCGAGCACAGGCCGCTGGTGGTGCCGGTGCGGCCGGATCCCCGTACGGTCAGGGCGGAGTAGTCCCGAGGATCGAGAAGAACGCCCCCTGTGGATCGGTGAGCACCGCGAACCGGCCCCGCGTCAGGTCCGTCGGCTGGACGGCGAGCGTCGCGCCCATCCCTAGCGCCTCGGCGACGACCCTGTCGGTGTCGGTGACCGCGAAGTAGACCATCCAGTGGGACGGGAGGTCACCCCAGTCTTCGCCGATCATGGGCATCATCCCGGCGACGGGACGACCGTCCAGCTGCCAGGTGGTGTAGGTGATCGGGCCCATCGGTTGGTCGTCCGCCGTCCAGCCGAACACCGACCCGTAGAACTCCTTAGCCCGGTCCGACTCCCGCGTGGTCAGCTCGGGCCAGGTCAGCGAGCCGGGTACGTCGAACACCTCGGCCCCCGGCATGCCGAGCGACTGCCACACCCCGAACGGCGCCCCGGCCGGGTCGGCGAAGAGCGCCGTCCGCCGGGAGCCGGGGACGTCGAAGGGCTCGGTCAGGATCCGGCCGCCGGCGGCGGTCACCCGCAGGCAGGCCCCCTCGGCGTCGTCGGTCGCCAGGTAGGGCATCCAGGCAGGCGGCCGTTGCGGGCCGGCCCCCAGCCCGGCACCGGCCACCGGTTTGCCCTGCTGGTGGAAGACGAGGTGACCGTCAGCCGCGGGTTGCCGGTCCGCCTCGGCGACGGCCCAGCCGAACAAGGGCGCGTAGAAGCGCGCCGCGCCGGGGAGGTCGGTGGTGACCAGGTCGACCCAGGCGGGTGCCCCCGGTGGAGTATCTGTCATGGCTTCGGCTTCGCTTCCTCTGTTCGGGCAACTCTCGGCGGGATGGCGGCGGGCGGGCCCGACAGCCGACAGCCGACGGCCGTCAGCCGGCACCGGTGCGGGCGAGGGCGATGACGTTGAAGAGGGCGCACTGCGGGTCGCGGAGGCCGGCGTAGCGGCCGGCCGGGATGTCCCGAGGCGGGACCAGGATGGTGCCACCCAGCTCGCCGGCGCGGGCGGCCGCCGCGTCCGCGTCGACCGCCGCGAAGTACACCGACCAGTAGGCGGGCGAGTCCTCCGGAAAGTCGTCGCCGAGCGGCGGCATTATCCCCGCCACGATCTGCGCGCCGAGCCGCCAGCCGGTGTAGGTGATCGTTCCCATCGGCTGGTCGTCCGGGTGCCAGCCGAAGACCAGCTCGTAGAAGACCTTCGCGCCCTCCGGGTCGGGGGTGACCAGCTCGTTCCAGGCCATTGCGCCGGGGATGTTGAACACCTCGGCGCCGGGCATCGCCATCGGCTGCCAGACGCTGAACGTCGCGCCGGCCGGGTCGGCGAAGACCGCCATCCGCCCCTGGTCGAAGACCTCGAACGGGGGCACCACCACCTGTCCGCCGGCCCGCTCGACCCGGCCGGCCACCAGGTCTGCGTCGTCGGTCGCGACGTACATCGACCTGATCGGCACCTGGTCCGGGATGGCCGGCGGGCCGGCCCCGGCCACCGCCCTGCCCTCGAGGAGGAAGACGCCTCGGGCTCCGGCGTGATCCGCCCGGTCCAGCCGAACAGCTCCGGGTAGAAGCGCCGCGCGTCGGCGAGATCCGGGGTGGCCAGGTCGGCCCAGCAGGGCGTGCCCATCGGGACGGTGCTCACGTCGACCCCTCTCGACTGGGGGCGGCCACCGCCGGCACGCCCTGCCGGCATCGTGGCACCGTTCGCGCGTCGTACGGGGCGGATCGGGCGAATCGTCAGCTGAACCGTCGTCCGGATCTAGCCGCGAAGTGCTCGTCACGCAAGGTAACCAGCTCACGAGTGCATGCATCCGGACGTGCCGATGAGCGTGCGCGCCTTATTGTGTTGGCCATGATCGAGACCGCTGCCCGGACGACCCGCAATCGGCGCAGCAACAGCGTATTCGTACTTGCGTGCATCAGCTTGGTGCTGTCGCTGATCGCGTGCGGTGTGGCCGGGCTGGTCTTCGGCAACAACGAACTAGATCCGCTCCCGGTGCAGTCCGGGCCGCAGGTCGCCAGCGCGGCTCAGGTGGAAGCCGTCGCTCACGTGACCCTGCCTCCCGGAACCGTGCTGCTGTCCGCCGCTTACAGCAACGGCCTGGAAACCCTGCTTTCGGCGAAGTTCCGCATGCCCCGTACTGCGCTCGACGCCTTCATCGCCGAGGCAAAGTTCACGGCGGCTCCCGCACCGGGGTTTCGGGCAGTCGACGCGAAACACAACGTCGGCGGCGGCAACCTGTGGGACCCCGAAGCCGCCAAGACCGTCTCCGGCATCGTCGAGGAGCAACCCACCGCCGACGGCACGCGCCGATCGATCCTGTTCAACCTCGACGCACCCGACGTGGTCACCGTGTACCTGTACGCCAGCCGCGGCTGAACCTCGCGGACATCCTCTTCTGCCGCTGTCGGTGCGCGATCGGCCGGGCTACAGGTTCCCGGACTCTGGCCAGTTGGACCAGTGAGTGTTGGGTGGCATGTCTGGTGCGTACCGTCTCACATCTCCTGTCGTCAGCACGTCGGCGAGCTGGCGGAAGGTCATTGACTGACTGGGAACTGTGTCCTGGAGAAGGTCTGGGTGGTGCCACCGATCCAGCCGCATAATCTGTGGGATGTCGGCCGGGATCCGCCGCCGCAGCTCGACTTCGTCGGCCAAGAGCAGGTCCCGGTGGTCCGGGACGAGCCGGCGAAGGACGTCGACCAGTTCCTCGCCCCGCTCGGCGGCTACCGCGATCCGCCGGCCTCGTAGCACGATCGACGTTCCGCGGTAGATCTCAGGCTGGTCAACGTCCTCGATCTCGTCCCAGTTGTCGACCCGGCTGAGGAAGTCCTCGTTGCCGTAGCCCGGTTCGCCCTTGGTCAGACAGTTGCCGAAGAAGTGAAGGACGTCAATGAGGTTGCCAGCCCTGGGCGAGTACCCCAACGCCTCAACGATGAGCGCCCACCGCTGTGCATCGCGGTAGGCGTGAAGCCGGGCATCGACCGCGTAGTAGTAGCCGTGGCCCAGGTCCGGGAACATGAAATCTCCGGCCGCGCTGTCGAGTTGGTCGAGAATCTCGGCGGAGCGCATGGTCGTGCAGTGTAGCCACGGGTTCTCCACCATGATCAGGTGCGCGCATCTGCCGCCGACCGGGCGCTACGTTCTGTCACCGTCGTCTGGCGGGGGCGCCGCCCGCTCGTGCCGAGATCGGTAAGTCGATCGTTGTGGGAGGCTTCGTAGGTGACAAGCTTTCGGGAAGCCCTGGATGCGGCCGCAGACGACCCCGGCTCCCCGGCGTGGGATCTCATCTGGCAGGAGTCGTGTCACCAGGGCACCTGCGATCCCGCAAGCGCCGTTCTGCTGCCCTGGTTGGCCCGGACCTGCGCCACCTTTCGTCCTCAGGACCGCGAGCGCCCGTAGTACTCGCCGGGTTCATCGCCGTAGACGCCGACGACAAGAGTCGCGGCATGTACGCCGATGACATCGCCACATTGCGTGCGCTGACCCTTGAATGCCTCTCGTCCGGCGGGTCCAGCGACACGATGTTCGTATACCTGCAGCAAGCCGTACTCGGCTTCGACGGTGACGAGGTCTGGGGCAAGGAGCTCGACCGCATCAACGACGGGGAGGTCGATGTGCAGTGTCCGGCGTGCGCTGAGGACCTGCTTATCGACCTGCAGTCAGGCGATTCCTCGATCGAGCCCGGGCTTTCCTCGCAGCTGGCCACGCGTCTGCACGCCGAGGCGTTACGGGTGGCCACGAGTCGGTGGCAACCGCATTCACCTACTTGTTTGGTCGGATGAGCTGTCCCGCATGCGGTGTCACGTTCAACGCGAGGTGACCGGCAGTTCTCCCCGATGACCGCAGGCATCCTCATTTGCCGCGATGCGCGCTCCTGGCGCGGACAGTGACGGCCTCTGCGGTGTCCTGAGGATCATGTCAGGCATCAGGTGGGACGCAAGTCTCGGGACGTGGGTGACACTTTCCGGCTAGCCAGGTGGTGAGGGTGGCTCGGGTGGGCGTCTGCGGGCACGGGCTGCGTCGGATACGGCGATCCCGGCTAGGACGAGAGCAGCGGCGGCGGCGACCAGCATCGGCGGCAGGAAGATCGTTGCCGGCGAGATGGCGGCGAGCACGAGGACCCCGGCCACGCGGTCTCGGGACACCCGGCCGAACACCTCGTACTCGAAGATGGCCCGTCCGGCGAGGAACAGTGCGGGTCCGCCGAGGATGACGGCGACCCACGCCGGTGGTGTGTGCCCGAACGGGTGCTCG
>NZ_JBEXIK010000064.1:0-34901 GCF_040608515.1 Micromonospora sp. NPDC005173 | reverse complement strand
AGGCACCCGACAGCGCCTGGATCAACAACCCCGCCCGGCAAGAACAACCCGCCCGCTAACGACAACCTGTCTCAGGTTGACTTGACAACTACCGCAGCGGCCCCGGCGCTGGATCATCGACTTTGGCCTACGGCCTCTTGAAGAGGCTATGAAGTATCCAGCCGCCCTGGAGATCCTGCGAGATCGAGTCAAACCGATCCGCGACAATGACCGCCGCAAGGACAGACGCGAAAGGTGGTGGCAGTTCGGCAAGGATCATGGCCTGCGGGTTCGGTGGTATTACCTTCCTCGCTACATCGCTGTGCACGTACGGGACACACGCCTACTGACGACCTGGTGTGAGCCTTGGACCTGCCCCAGCAATCAGATAGTCACCATCACTCTTGATGACGACTACTCGATGGGAATCCTCTCCTCCATCACTCACGGCGCCTGGGCGTGGTTTCAGTCCTCGACTGTCAAAAACGATCTACGCTATGCCCCGACCTCCACATTCCTGACGTTCCCGTGGCCTTCCCCCGTCACGGACGACCAGCGGGCGCGGGTGGCGGAGGCAGGTCGGCGGGTGATCGCCCGCCGGCAGGAGATCTGCGCCGAGCAGCAGTTCGGGCTGACCAGGCTCTACGACCTCGTGGACGAGGGCGCCTACGCCGACCTCAGGAAGCTGCACAGAGAGCTGGACGAAGCGGTGGCCGCCTGTTACGGATGGCCCACGGCGATCGCCCAGGACAAGGACGAGATCGGCCGACGACTGTTCGCTCTCAACGTCGAGATCGCTCGGGGGCGAGGCTATGACCCGTTCGCTTGGCGGGCCGGCGAAGCGTCCGCCGAGCAACTCGGTTTCCCGGCCGTTTGACGCCCCGATCTCCGGCGCCCGCGTGGGGCGGAGCACCGGAGGATCGTCACTACGGGCGGTCGAGGGTTCCCGACCGCGTCACCGAACCCCGCCACCTCGACACAGTCCCCGTCCCCGCCGGATCGGGAAGACGTGCGCCACACACCGCCACAGGGACCGCCACCGGGAGATTCATGAAGGTCTCTTTCAATCATCGATGGTTGTTGGTTGAATATCTTCACCCAACCGACCTTCGTGCCCCTTCGACCCTCGGAGAGACCTCGTGAAAATCGCCACCGCCGCGCGCGCTCTGATCACCGGGGTGACGGCGGCCGCCATGGTGCTGCTCGGGCCGGTGGGATCCGCGTCCGCCGCGACCACCACCGTGGACAACGCGACCGCCGGACGCTTCACCGCCAGCGCCAACTGGGGCACCTCGTCCTGGTCCGGCCAGAAGTACGGAGCCGACTACCGGTTCGCGACGCCCTACACCGGCGGGAGCGACGCCGCCTGGTTCTCCGCCTCGATCCCGACTGCCGGCGCACACCTCGTCGAGGTGTGGTACCCGGCGGACGCCGGATACAACAGCGCCACCCCGTTCATCGTGGCAACCGCCGGCGGCAACCAGACCGTGGTCGTGGACCAGCGCTCCAACGGAGGCCGTTGGGTCAGCCTCGGCACCTTCACGCTGGCCGCCGGCGACCACCCCGTGGTCGGGGTGAGCCGCTGGAGCACCGGCACCGGCTACGTCGTCGCGGACGCCGTCCGGATCACCTCCACAAGCGGCGGCTCCGGCTTGTCCTTGCCGCTGACGAAGAGCGCGCTGCCGCGCTCCGAGTACGACGACCCGCACCACGACTACCCCGCCATCGACCTTCCCGTCGGCACCGGCACCCCGGCGTACGCCGTGCGGGCCGGCACCGTGACCATCATCAACGACAGCTCCTGCGGCCAGGGCGTCAACCTCACCGGCACCGACGGAGCGGTCTACACCTACTGCCACTTCTCGGCGTGGTCGGTGAGCAACGGCGCGTCGGTCGCGCCCGGCCAGCAGCTCGGCCTCACCGGCAACACCGGCAACTCCACCGGGCCGCACCTGCACTTCGGTATCCGCACCGGCAGCACCCGGCGGTGCCCGCAGAACTTCCTGCTGGCGCTCTACGACGGGGTGACCCCGCCGGCGGCGACGAGCCTGCCCACCACGGGCTGCTTCTACACGAGCCTCGGCGCGGCCCGGAGCCTGCCGCTGGGCTGACCACCGGCGCACCGTACGCCGGAGCCGCCGGATGACATCCGTCCGGCGGCTCCGGCATGCCGCACGGCGGGCGATCCCGTGCGTGACGGGAGGCGGTACGGGGAAAGGAACCCCGATGGGCGGCGGGCTGCAACAGACAAAGCGGATCATCAGTGCGGCGTTCCGCCCGGTGCAGGGGCGGGACCTGTCGCTGCACGCCGCCGCCATCACGTTCTACGGCGCGATCGCGGTGGTGCCGGTGGCTCTACTGGCGATCTGGCTCACCTCTCTGGTCGCCGGGGCCGACCGGGTACGCAGGCTCACCTCGTACGCCGTGGAGGCGCTGCCCACCGCGATCGGCGCGCCCCGGGCGGTGGCCGCGCTGGTCAACGCCGGGGTGGAGTTGACGCCGCTGCTGGCGCTGGCCTCGCTGCTGCCCGCGTCGCTGTACGGCGAGGGCCTACGGCGGGCGTTCGTCTCGGTGGCCGAGCCTCGGTCGGACGAGCACCTGGTCGGCTGGCGGGGCCGGCTGCTCCTGCTACCGCTGCTCGCGCCGGCCCCCGCGCTACTGCTGTCGATCCTGCTGGCACTGCCGCTCACCACCGGCCTGGTCCGGCAGGGCGGCTGGGTGGGTGCGTTGGGCGTGGTGGTGTCCTTCCTGGCGGTCTGGCTGGTGCTCACGCCGGTGCTGCTCTGGGTGTTCCGGGTGGTCGGGCCGGCGTCACCGGACTGGCTCTCGGCGCTCATGATGGGGTCGTTCACGGCGGCGAACCTGTCCGGTTTCATGCACGGCTTCGTGCTCTTCGCCTCCCTTCCGCTGGACCTGGGTGTGCCGTTCGGCGGCTTCGACGAGATCGGCGCCGGCGTCGCCGTGCTGCTCTGGCTCTACCTGTTCCACGTCATCGTGCTGTCCGGCTACTCAGCCACCCTGGTCCTGTCCCGCTGGCGCGCCCAGCGCAGCCCCCAGCGGGTCAGCGGCGGAAGGGGCCGGTGACCTCGTAGGTGATGCCACCGCTGCCGGTGGAGGTGCCGGAGGGGCCGCGCTGGGAGGAGAAGTAGAGGCGGGAACCGTTCGGGGAGAAGGCCGGGCCGGTGATCTCGGAGGAGGACCGCCCCAGGATCCGCACGACCGGCGCGACCACGCCGGCCGGCGTGATGACGTTGATTTCCATGTTTCCGCCGTCCTCGGCGACGTAGAGGTCACCCGCGGCGGTGCCGGTGATGTTGTCCACGCCGGTCAGCGGTGCGGTGCCGGCCGGCACCAGCGAATCGTCGTAGGCCAGGTCGAGGCGCTGGTTGACCGCGTCGTACGCCCACACCCGGTTGTCGCCCTTGGTGGTGAACCAGCAGGTCCCCCGGTCGTACCAGCAGCCCTCACCGCCGTCGAAGTGCTTCGCCGCGCCGACCTGGAAGCGGGTGGGGATCGGGAAGCCGTCCCGGTCCGGCACGTCCCGCCACGTGACCGGGCCGGCGACCTGCCCGGCCGGCGCACAGAGCACCTGGACGCGTCCGGTGCGCAGGTCGCCCCAGGTGTCCGGCACGAACCGGTAGAAGCAGCCGTCCTCCTCGTCCTCGGTCAGGTAGACCACCCTCCGGTCCGGGTCGCAGGCAGCGGCCTCGTGGGTGAAGCGACCCATCCGGGTCCGCTCCTCGGCCGCCCGGCTGCCGTCCGGCCACGTCTCGAAGACCCGGCCGAGCGGCACCTCCTCACAGGAGAGCCACGTGCCCCACGGAGTGGGGCCACCGGCACAGTTGACGTTGGTGCCGCCGAGGATCCGGTACGCCGAGGCGACCGAGCCGTCCGCGGCGAACCGGACCGCCGAGGCACCGCCCACCAGCGGGATCTCCGAGTTCGACACATAGATCCAGCCGTCGCCGGCCGGGAAACAGGCACCCCCGTCCGGCGCCCAGTGCCAGAGGTACGAGGTGCCGGCGACCCGCTGACCGGAGCGGGCGATGACCCGGCTGGTGAAACCGGCGGGCAACTGGACGCCATTGGCGTCGGCTTCCAACAGTTCCCCGTAGGGACCGGGCCCGGGCTGGGCGGGGGCGGCCAGCGCCGCGCCGGCCCAGAGGCTGCCGGAGAAGGCGGCCGCCCCGGCGACGGCGGAACGCAGGACAGTACGACGATCCACGGATACCTCCCAGATGACGGTCGATGCCCCGATGACGCTAGGGCCACCGGGGCATCGATCGCATCCACTATCCGGTAAACGCGAAATGACGCCTCCCGGGCTCCGTATCCCGCCGGCACCCCCACAACCGGCCCGGCCCGACTAGGCTGCCCGGGCATGAGCAGCCCCGATGCGCTTCCCGCTCGCGCCGACGTCGTGATCGTCGGTGCCGGGCACAACGGCCTGGTCTCCGCCATCCTGCTGGCCCGCGCCGGGCTGGACGTCCTGGTGCTGGAGGCCGCCGACGTGATCGGCGGTGCGACCCGCACCGAGACCCCGTTCCCGAAGGTGCCCGAGCTGCGTCACTCCACCGGGTCGTACCTGCTCGGGCTGATGCCACCGGAGCTGCTCGCCACGCTCGACGTGCGGATCCCGGTGCTGCGCCGCGACCCGCACTACTTCCTGCCCACGCCGGGCGGCCTCGGCTCCCCCTACCTGCTCTTCGGCAGTGACACCGCGGCGACCCGGGCGCAGCTCGCCGAGTTCTTCTCCCCCGCCGATGTGGCCGCCGACGACGCCATGCAGGCCGAGTTGGCCGCGCTGCGCGAGGATCTCGCCCCGGCCTGGCTGGCCGAGCCGCTGACGGCCCAGGAGACCGCCGAGCGGCACGTCCGCCCGGCGCTGCGCCAGGTGTTCGTCGACCTGGTCCAGGGCTCGGTCGCCGACTACCTCGCCCGCTTCGAGTTCCGCTCCGAACTTCTGGTCAGCATGTACGCGGTGACCGACGGGCTCTCCGGGCTCAACGCAGGCCCGGACGACCCCGGCACCGGCCACAACTTCCTGGTCCACAACATGTGCCGGCTGCCCGGCTCGGGCGGCACCTGGATGATCGCCGAAGGCGGGATGGGCACGGTCTCGCGTACGTTCGCCGACGCCGCCCGCGCCGCCGGCGCGACCATCCTGACCGGTACGCCGGTCACCGCGGTGACCCTGGACGGCGGCGCGGCGAGCGGGGTCGTGCTCGCCGACGGCCGGCAGGTCGCCGCCCAGGTGGTGCTCGGCGCGTGCGACCCGTACCGGCTGATGGACCTGTTGCCCGACGGCGCGCTACCGGCGCCGCTCGGCGAGCGGATGGCGGCGGTCCGCCGGCCCGGCACCACGCTGAAGCTCAACCTGGCGTTGACCGGGCTGCCGCATTTCTCCTGCCTGCCGGCCGGCACGCCGAGCCCGTTCGGCTCGACCATCCACCTGCTGCCCGGCTCCGCGTCTCTGGTCGGCGGGGAGGCCACCTCGCCCATGGCCGCGCTGCGCGCCATGTGGGCGGACGTGCAGGCCGGCCGACTGCCGGCCGAACCGACCATCGAGTGGTACCTGCACACCACCGTCGACCCGTCACTCTCCGACGCCGCGGGGCACCACTCGTCGGCGCTCTTCGTCCAGTCGGTCCCCTACGAGCTGGCCGGCACCACCTGGGATGCGGCGCTGCCCGGCTACGTCGACCGGCTGATCGAGATCGTCGAGCGGTACGCCCCCGGCACCGGCGACCTGATCGCCGACGCCGTGCCACTGCCCCCGCCGGGCATCGAGGCCCACTTCGGCATCACCGGCGGGCACATCCACCACGTCGACAACACCGTCTCGTTCACTGACCGGATGCCCTACGCCACCGGGATCGACGGCGTGTACGCCGGCAGCGCCGGCTGCCACCCGGCCGGCAGCGTGATCGGCGCCGCCGGCCACAACGCCGCCCGCCGCATCCTCGCCGACCTAGGCCGCTGACCCCTCCCTGGACGGGTCGGCGGACGGCCGAAGGTCGCCGGGACCGCCGATCAGGTAGAAGGCGACCAGCAGGAGGTACGCGCAGAGGCTGAGGATGGGGTCGATGAAGACGAAGGCGAAGGCGACCAGGTAGAGCAGGGGCTTTTTCAGGATCCGCCGTGCGATCGCCCGGGCCAGCCGAGGATCCAGGTCGGGGTGGAGCAGCCCGCGCCGACGGGCCCACCACCAGCTCAGGTTGACGAAGAGCGCCTCACCGAGCACGGTGCCGAGGTAGAGGGCGGCGGTCAGCCGCTGCTCGATCGCACTACCGCGCAGGTTGTCCGACAGCAGGTCGGCGGTGAACGGGATCGTGGCGATGAAGAGCAGCACGAGCAGGTTGAGGACCAGCAGCATCTGGTCGACCCGGACCACATACCGCCACAGGTTGTGGTGGGCGAGCCAGACCTGCCCGGCGATCGCGAAGGTGATCACGTACGCCAGGTAGGACGGCCAGGCGTGGGCGAGGGCGTCCGGAAGCTCCCGCCCGCTCTCCCGGGCCGGGCCCGTCTGGAGCAGCTCGACGGCCATCACCGTCAGCACGACCCCGAAGACCCCGTCGCTGAACGTCTCCACCCGGGCAGCGTCCCGAGCCTTCTCCCGGCCGCGCCCGTACCGGTACTCGTTCTCCCGCGCGTCCGCCCCCGCCACGCCCGCCCCACTCTCGGTGGTGTCCGGCTGCTACCGGCCCGCGGCTTTCGCCACTCCACTGATCGTGGCGCACAGAGGGGCCGCGCGGAGCGGATCGAGGTGCGACCGGGGCACGACGTCGCGCGCCCCGGCCGACTCGTCAGATCACGGCTTCGCCGGCGGGGGCGGGCGCCTCCGCGTCGACGCGGTGGGCGCGGACCTTGTGGCCGACGCTGGTCAGGCAGCGGCCGCTGGGCAGGTCGAAACGCCAACCGTGTAGCTGACAGGTGAGCTGGTCGCCCTCAACGATGCCGAACCGGGTCAGGTCGGCCTTCAGGTGCGGGCAGCGCCGCTGGATCACCCAGTCGCCCAGGGTGACGTCCTCGGCGTCGGTGCTCCGCTCGTGCTCGTCGTACCAGCCCTCGGCGTACTGGAGCCGCTCCTCGGAGAGGCACTTGAAGAACGCGTAGACGAACTCGTTGTACTGGCCGATCCGGGCCGCCGAGAACCGGCAGGAGAGGAAGAGCGAGTTGACCCAGTCCACCTCGTCGATGAACAGCAGGTGCTCGATCAGCGCCCGCTCGGTACGGAACCGGTAGCGGACCTTCTCGTCGGCGTACGGCCGGACCTCCTTGCCCGGGAAGTCCACCACGATGGATTCGACACTCTCGCCGTCGTAGCCCACCAGGTCGAAGCGGACCGGGCCTCCGACCCCCTTGGCCAGGTAGATCGACTCGTCGAGCAGCGGCTCGATCCGGGCCTTCATCTGGCCGAGCACGTCCACCTCGGGGTGCCGCCAGGACGCCTTCTCCGCCTCGATGATGGGGCGCTTGCGCTCCCGCATCTCCTCCAGGTGGGCGACCTTGTTCGCGAAGAACTCCTCGATCGGCACCGGGTGGGTGGTGGTCGCGCCCTCGGTGGTGACCTCGGTGACGCTGCCCGGCAGCAGCACGATCCCGTTGGTGCCGCCGACCTTGGCGTACTCCGCCAGGAAGACGGACTGGTCGGGGAAGATGTTGCCCTCGTCGCCGTGGATGTCGTTGAACTGCCACAGCGCGTCGTCGAGGAAGCACGGCGGGCCGGCGATCGGGAAGACGTGCGACGCCTTCAGGTCGTCGATGTAGCGCCAGGTCCGGTCGAACTGCCGCTCGCGCTTCTGCTTGCCGAACGCGGTCTTCGCCGCCTGCGGCAGCTCGTAGACCATCGGGTACCAGATCGCACCGGAGAACTGGAGCATGTGCGCGTGCACGTGCCCCAGCTCAGTGAAGACGCTCAGGTCGGTCGGGCGCGCGTCGTTCTGGTTGAGCAGCCGCACCCCGTCGTACTCCACCCAGAGCGAGGAGTCGCCGATCGGGCCGTCGGTGGGGCTGGTCAGCGCCTGGATCATGACCTTGAGCCCGCCGTCCAGCTCGACGACCTGCTCGTTCGGCGCCTTGAGGAACTTCGTGAAGCCCAGCTCCCGCAGCTCGTCCTCCATCTCGGAGGTGGGGAACTCGGGCAGCAACACGGTCGCCTGCTTCGACACGAACCGCCTCAGGTGCTCCGCATCGAAGTGGTCCCGGTGCAGGTGGGAGACGTACAGGTAGTCGACCTGGCCCAGGCTCTCCCAATCCAGCAGAGAATTATCCGGGAATGGGAACCATGAGGCGAAATAGGCCGGATTGACCCACGGGTCGCACAGGATGCTGCCCGCGGCCGTGTCGATCCGCATACTGGCGTGCCCGGTTCCGGTCACTCGCACCGCACAGTCCCCCTCAAACAGACAATCAGGTGTACGCCAAACGCTACCGGAGGGAGTCTGACCGCCGCCCCGCGACGCCCGTAGTGCCATTGGGCCCGGGCCGGCAGGGCCTGACGGCCGGGAAACCCCCACCGCGCCGCCCCGAGCAGGAGGCGTGCCAGACTAACCAAAGATCCGATCGCGAGGGAAGGACCGACAGTGGCAGGAAGCGAGCCGGTAACGTCGCCAGACCAGCACAAGCCCGGGCACCGTAAGGCCGGGCGCATTGGCGCAGTGCTCTCCGCGCTGGCGCTGCTGGCGATGATCTGCGGCAACCACGAGGGCAAGGTCGAGGACATCTGGTTGGTCGGCCTGGCCGCGCTGCTGCTGATCATCGTGATCGGTGACGTCGTGCTGCGGCGCAACGGTCTGCGCTCCTGACCGACCGACCGTCGGACAACCGGCCGACAACGCCGAGGGCCCGCCCCCACCCGGGGGACGGGCCCTCGTCCGTACGCGTCGGGGTCAGCGCCCGAAGAGGATGTCCTGCACGTCCTTGAGCGCGGCGTCGACCTCGGCCTCGAAGTAGCCGCCGGGAACCAGGCCGAACCGGAGCGTGTCCAGGTCCTTCGGGTTGACCGGCATCGGGTTGCGGCCCTGCATACCGCCGAGCAGGGTGTCGAAGAACCGGTCGACCTGGTCCGGGTCGTACCCGCTGCCGAATCGGCGCACCTGGAAGCTGCGCCGGATCTGATCGACGCGGTACAGCTCACTGCCGGGCGGGCCGGCCATCGGCGGACCCCCGACCGGCGGGCCGGCAACGGCGGGCGGACCGGCCATCGGCGGGCCACCGATGCCCTGCTGCGGCATCGGGGGCGGGCCGGCCGGACCACGTCGCATGTCGCGCAGGTCCCGCTCGGGCATCCGGATCTCGGCGGTCATGTCGGCGCGACCGTGCCGACCGGCCTCGAAGCCGTCGAAGCGCGGCTCCTCCGGGGGGTAGCCGCCGGGCGAGCGCTGGTCATCGGGAGGGCCGTAGCCACCCGGCATCCGCTGGTCGTCGGGGGGGCCGTAGCCACCGGGCATCCGCTGGTCATCCGGGGGGCCGTAGCCGCCGGGGCCGGCGGGCAGGCCGCGCTGCGGGGCACCGTGCCCACCCATCGGGCCGCCAGGCCCCATCGGGCCGGGGCCGCCCGGACCGCGTGGCCCGTCGTAACCGCCGCGGGGGGCGTCATACCCACCGGCGAAGGCGCCGGTCGGCTCGTCGTAGCGGCCGTAGCGATCGGCGGGTGGGCCGGCCTGCGCCGGCATCGGCCGGGGCGGCATCGGCTGCGGAACCATGCCCCGGTCGTCGCGCATCGGCGGACCCAGCCGGTCCGGCGGGCCCATCCGGTCACCCATCCGGGGGTCGCCGCCGCGCCCGGCGGCACTGCGCTCCTCCAGCTCGGCCAGTTGCCGCTCGACCCGGTCCAGGTGCAGGTCGACCTGCCACTCGTCGTAGCCGTTGAAGCGGACCCGGAAGACGACGTCGTGGACCTCCTGGGAGGCCACCGGCGCGCCGACCTGTCGGCCGTCGAGCGTCGCCTCGACCCGGTCGAGGAAGGCATCCACCTCGTCGACCTTGTATCCCCGGCGGAGCGCCTTGCGCCGGAAACGCTGACCCTGACTCGCCACTATGTCTCCTGGTCTCGTTCGCCACGCCCGGTCACGCCGGTGCCTCTCCGGCGCGGTCGGTGTCGGTGTCGGTGTCCTCGGCGGCGGCGAGCTGGCCACACGCGCCGTCGATCTCGCGACCTCGGGTGTCCCGTACGGTGGTGGACACCCCGGCGTCGCGCAACCGCCGGACGAACTCCCGCTCAACCGGCTTCGAGCTCGCGTCCCAGCGACTGCCCGGCGTCGGATTGAGCGGGATGAGGTTCACGTGCGCCAACTTGCCGGCCAGCAGCCGCCCGAGCAGGTCGGCTCGCCACGGCTGGTCGTTCACGTCCTTGATCATCGCGTACTCGATCGACACGCGACGGCCCGTCCGGGCGGCGTAGTCCCACGCTGCGTCCAGCACCTCGGCTACCTTCCAGCGCTGGTTTACCGGCACGAGTTCGTCGCGCAGATCATCATCGGGCGCGTGCAACGACAGCGCAAGGGTCACTGAGAGGTCTTCGCTGGCCAGTCGGTGGATGGCCGGAACCAGGCCGACCGTGGAAACGGTGATGTGCCGCTGGGACAGGCCGAGCCCCTCCGGAGCCGGGCTGACCAGGCGACGGATCGCGCCGATCACCCGAGAGTAGTTGGCCAGTGGCTCGCCCATGCCCATGAAGACGACGTGCGACAGTCGCGGCGGAGAGCCGGCGACCGCGCCGGAGGCCGCGACCCCCGCCAGGTACACCGCCTGGTCGACGATCTCGGCGGTGGACAGGTTACGGGTCAGCCCGGCCTGGCCGGTGGCGCAGAACGGGCAGGCCATGCCGCAGCCGGCCTGGCTGGAGATACAGACGGTGACCCGGTCCGGGTAGCCCATCAGCACGCTCTCCACCAGCGAGCCGTCGTGCAGCCGCCAGAGCGCCTTGCGGGTCGCGCCATCGTCGCAGGCCAGCTCCCGCACCGGGGTGAGCAGCTTGGGCAGCAACTGGTCGGCCAGCCGCTCCCTGGTCGCCGCCGGCAGGTCGGTCATCGCCTGCGGGTCGCGGACCAGCCGCCCGAAATAGTGGTTGGAGACCTGCTTTGCGCGGAAGGCCGGCTCGCCCAGGCCGGCGACCAGCGCCTGGCGGCCGGCAAGGTCCAGGTCAGCGAGGTGCTGAGGTGGCATCGAGGCTCGGCGTGCGGCGGGGGCGTCCGAGGTGGCGGGGATCAACGGCAGGCTCGTCATGGCTGCTCCAGTGTGTCACGCCATCGGCGACACGTACCTGTCCGGAGGTGTCGAACCGGCCCCGACCGCTGGATCGGGCTGACCGTGCCGACGTGTTCCATGCCTCACTTCACCAACGGCACGAAGATCGCCAGCAACAGGTACGCGGTCGGCACCGCGAAGAGGATCGAGTCCAGTCGGTCCATCAGCCCGCCGTGGCCGGGCAGCAGGTTGCTCATGTCCTTGACCCCGAGGTCGCGCTTGATCATCGACTCGGCGAGGTCGCCGAGGACCGCCGCGCAGGAGACGGCCACCCCGAACACCGCACCCCACCAGAGAGCCACGTCGAACATCAGCCACAACAGCAGGGCACTGCCCAGCGCCGCCGCGGTGACCGAACCGGCGAAGCCCTCCCAGGACTTCTTCGGGCTGATCGACGGCGCCATCGGGTGACGACCGAACGAGACGCCCGCGGCGTACCCGCCGGTGTCGGAGAGGACCACCGCGATGAGCGTGGCCAGGATGCGCAGCGGGCCGTCGTCCGGCGCCGCCGCCAGCAGCGCCGCGAACCCGGCGAGGAACGGTACGTAGACGGCGATCAGGGTGGCTGCGGTGAGATCCCGCTGAAAGCCGGCCGGACCATCGCCCAACCGCCAGATCATGGTGCCCAGGACGGTGACCAGCAGCCCCAGGCTGAGCGCGTCCGGGCCGGCGAACCAGGCCAGACCCACGGTCAACACGCCGCCAGCGATCAGTGGCACCAGCGGCGGGTGCGCGCCGCTGCGCCGGACCGCCCGGGCCATCTCCCAGATGCCGACGCCGACGGCTGCGGCGATCACGAACAGGAACGCCAGCGGGTAGAACACCAGCGGCACCACGATCAACGCGCCGAGACCGAGACCCACCCCGATCGCCGCCGGCAGGTTCCGGCCAGCCCGCCCGGTGCCCACCTGCTGGGTGGCCGGTCGGTCGGCGCTCGCGCGGCGTCGGCCCTTCGACCGCCGGCCGGGCGGAGGCTCCGACTCGGTCGCCGGGTCCTGGTCCGGCCCGAGGTCGTCCCGCACCGGTTCGAGCTGTGCGGTCGGATACCCGGCATCGTCGTCGTACCGGACCGGGCCATCGCGGTCGTCGTGGCGCATCGGGCCGTCGTAACGGTCAGGCCCGTCGTAGCGCTCGGGGACGTCGTAACGCTCGGGGCCGTCGAAACGGGCCGGGCCGTCGCCGCCAGCGGGCGGGCGGGCGTCGTACTGGCCGACGCGGCCCCGCTCGTCGTACCGGTCCGGCTGGTTGCGGTCGTCCTCGTACCGGCCCCGGCCGTCGAAGCGGTCGTGCCGGTCCCGGTCGTCCGGGCGGACCGGCCGGCCGCGCTCGTCGTACGGCTCTGCCGGATACGGGCCGGCGGGGTACGGCTCTGCGGGATACGGGTCGGCGGGGTACGGCTCGGCCGACGGGCGGGTGCGCGGCTCGGCATACAGCTCAGCGCCGGCAGCCGGACGGCGGCTCCGATGGCCCGGCTCGAACTCCGGCTCGGGCCAGGGCAGGGCCACCGGGTGCTCCGGCCGGTCCCAGCTACGAGACTCGCTGCTGTAGGGGTCGGGGTGGGACATCACGCACCGCGACGCGGCACGAGGACCACCACATGACGCAAGACCACAAGCATCCCCTACACGCGCGACTTTTGTTCCTCCGGTTGACCGCCCCGACGGTCGGTCGATTCCCGGTGTTCACCGCCCGGTGGCCGGGAATCCTGCCGAGCCTACTGCACCCGCCTCCGGCGCGAGGTGGACGACGGCGCCCCAGCCTCCCCGCCCTGGCAGCGAGCGGGGCGAAGGCGGCACCGGCCAGGGCCCCACCCGGACCGGCGGATCCCCCGCTGACCGGCCGGACCCCTCGCTGACCAGACGGCAAGAGGCCCGTCCCCGAATGGGGTCGGGCCTCACGTCGACTGCACGCCCGGCGGATGCCGGACCGGAGGTCAGACCTCCAGCAGCTCGGTCTCCTTGTGCTTGACCAGGTCGTCGACGCTGGCCGCGTAGCGCTGCGTCAGGTCGTCCAGCTCCTTCTCGGCGCGGCGACCATCGTCCTCGCCGGCCTCGCCGTCCTTGACGATCCGGTCCAGCTCCTCCTTGCCACGGCGGCGGACGTTGCGGATCGCCACCTTGGCCTCCTCACCCTTGTGCCGGGCCACCTTGATCATGTCGCGGCGGCGCTCCTCGGTCATCTGCGGGAGCAGGATGCGCAGCTGGGTGCCCTCGTTGTTCGGGTTCACCCCGAGGTCCGAGTCGCGGATCGCCTTCTCCATCGCGTTGATCTGCGAGTTGTCGTACGGCTTGATGATGGCCATCCGCGGCTCGGGGATCGCGATGGACGCCATCTGGGTCAGCGGCGTCGGGGTACCGTAGTAGTCGATAATGATCTTGGAGAACATGGCGGGGTTGGCGCGACCGGTACGGATGGCGCCGAACTCCTCCTTGGCGTGCTCCACCGCACGCTCCATCTTCTCCTCGGCCTCGAGGAGGGTGTCGTCGATCACCGGTCTCCTCGCCTCCTTCTGTGCTCGTCGTGGGCTCTGCTGAAAGTCGCCGGGACCGTGCTGCCGTCGCCGCGGGCGGGGCTCAGGCGGTGATCAGGGTGCCGATCTTGTCGCCAACCACCGCGCGGATGATGGTGTCGTCACCCTGCGCGCCGAAGACCAGCATCGGCAGGCCGTTCTCCATGCAGAGGCTGAACGCGGCCGCGTCGGCCACCCGCAGGTTGCGGCGCAGCGCCTCGGAGAAGGTGATCGAGTCGAGCTTGCTGGCGGTGGGGTCGACCCGGGGGTCGGCCGTGTAGACGCCGTCCACGCCGTTCTTGCTCATCAGCACCACGTCAGCCCGAATCTCCAGCGCCCGCTGAGCGGCAACGGTGTCGGTGGAGAAGTACGGCATCCCGGCGCCGGCGCCGAAGATGACCACGCGGCCCTTCTCCAGGTGCCGGATCGCCCGCAGCGGAATGTACGGCTCGGCGACCTGGGCCATGGTGATGGCACTCTGCACCCGGGTCTCGATGCCTTCCTTCTCCAGGAAGTCCTGCAGGGCGAGGCAGTTCATCACGGTGCCGAGCATGCCCATGTAGTCGGCGCGGGCCCGATCCATCCCGCGCTTCTGCAGCTCCGCGCCGCGGAAGAAGTTGCCGCCGCCGACCACCACGGAGACCTGCACACCGCGGCGGACCACGGTGGCGATCTGCCGGGCGATGGCCTGGACGACGTCCGGGTCGACGCCGATCGCGCCGCCACCGAACACCTCACCGGAGAGCTTCAGCACCACCCGGCGGGCCCGCCCGGGCGGCGGTGCCGTCGGATCGTCCGCCGCCAGCGTCCGGTCACTCACAACCTGCGTCATCCGCCCCGCCCTTCCCCACGCGCACGCCCCGTGCGCCGCGTACAGCGAACCTGCCGCTGCCGACCTTATGTGACGAGGAGGCCACGGTGCCTGTCACGTACACCGGCGGCCTCCTCGTCGACGTTTCCTGCCCACGGGCGCCTGCGGCGCCCGGTGGCGGCTCAGGCCTGGCCGACCTCGAACCGCACGAAGCGGGTGACCTCGATGCCGGCCTCGGCCAGCACCTGCTTCACCGACTTCTTGTTGTCAGTGACCGACGACTGCTCGACCAGGACGTAGTCCTTGAAGAAGGCGTTCACCCGGCCATCGACGATCTTCGGCAGCGCCGCCGCAGGCTTGTTCTCCTCAAGGGCGGTCTGCTCGGCGATACGCCGCTCGGACTCGACGACCTCGGCCGGCACCTCGTCACGGGTGAGGTACTTCGGCCGCATCGCGGCGATCTGCATGGCGACGCCACGAGCGTCGGCGTCGCCAGCCTCGTCCGCCTTGCCGGAGTACTGCACCAGCACGCCGACCGCCGGGGGCAGGTCCTGGGCCTTGCGGTGCAGGTAGACGGCCGTGGTGCCGTCCAGCTTGGCGAAGCGGTTGAGCACCAGCTTCTCGCCAATCTTGACGGACTGCTCCTGGATCAGGTCAGCGACCGGCTTGCCGTTCAGCTCGCTGGCCAGCAGCTCCTCGGCGCTGTTCACGCCGGAGCGCTCGCCGTGCTCGACCAACTGCTGGGCCAGGGCGATGAACGAGTCGGTCTTGGCCACGAAGTCGGTCTCGCAGTTGAGCTCGAGCAGCGCCTGGCCGGAGTGGGCCACCAGGCCGTTGGCGGCCGTCCGGCCGGCCCGCTTGCCGACGTCCTTGGCGCCCTTGACGCGCAGGATCTCGGTTGCCTTGTCGAAGTCGCCCTCGGCCTCGGTCAGCGCCTTCTTGCTGTCCATCATGCCGGCGCCGGTGAGGTCGCGGAGCTTCTTGACGTCCGCGGCGGTGAATTGGGACATGGCTCTCTCTTCGGTGTTGAGACGGCGTGTGGATGGTCAGAGGTGCCGGTTACCCGGATCCGGGCCGATCGTGCCCGGCATACCGCCGCTGCCCCGCCGTACGAAAAAACGGACGGCGGGGCAGCGACGGGGCGGTCACTCCGCGGTGGCGGTCGCCGGCTGCTCGGTAGCGGCCTGCGCCGGCTGCTCCGGGGCGGCGGTCGGCTGCTCAGTGGCGGCCTGCGCCGGCTGCTCCGGGGCGGCGGTCGGCTGCTCAGTGGCGGCCTGCGCCGGCTGCTCGGCCGAGGCGGCCGACCCGTCGGCCTTCTTCGGCTCCTCGAGCAGCTCGCGCTCCCACTCGGTCAGCGGCTCGTCGCTCGCGACACCCGGCTCGGGCTTCTCGTCGGTGCCCCGACGGCGGCCGGAACGCGCGATCAGACCGTCCGCGACGGCGGCGGCGACGACCTTGGTCAGCAGCTCGGCCGAGCGGATCGCGTCGTCGTTACCCGGGATCGGGAAGTCGACCTCGTCCGGGTCGCAGTTGGTGTCGAGCACCGCGATCACCGGGATGCCCAGCTTGCGGGCCTCGTCGACGGCGATGTGCTCCTTCTTGGTGTCGACGATCCAGACCGCAGCCGGCAGCTTCTGCATGTCCCGCAGACCACCCAGCGTGCGGGTGAGCTTGATCTTCTCGCGGGAGAGCTGCAGCGTCTCCTTCTTGGTGTACCCGGCGGCCGTGCCGCTGAGGTCACCCAGACCCTCCAGCTCCTTCATCCGCTGGAGCCGCTTGTACACCGTCTGGAAGTTGGTCAGCATGCCACCGAGCCAGCGGTGGTTGACGAACGGCTGGCCGACCCGGGTCGCCTGCTCGGCGATAGCCTCCTGGGCCTGCTTCTTGGTGCCGACGAACAGGATGCTGCCGCCCTCGGCGACGGTGCCACGGACGAACTCGTACGCCTTCTCGATGTAGTCGAGGGTCTGGCGCAGGTCGATGATGTAGATGCCGTTGCGCTCCGTCATGATGAAGCGCTTCATCTTCGGGTTCCAGCGCCGGGTCTGGTGCCCGAAGTGGACACCGCTCTCCAGCAGCTGGCGCATGGTCACGACGGCCATGGTGGGGTACTCCTCAAGATCCCTGGTTGTCACGCCCGGCCGGTGGCCGGGCGTCCTGGCGCCTGGTCGCCGGCCATGGTGCTCCCGACAAGATCGGGACCAGGGAGGCCGTCGCTCCACGACGATTCGTGGAGAGGGCGCGCGAGGTCGACCGCGCAAGGCGGTCGCCAAAGGGCAGTGTACGCCCCTCACCCGTCCGACCGCCCCGGGGTGCGCGCCGCCCCACTCTGGCCGCACGGTCTCCGCCCGCCCCGTCCGCCCGCCGCGCTTGCATGATCCGCACTACTTCAAGGAAGAAGTGGCCTCCGCGTCCCCCGAGGCCACTCTTTCCAGGATGTTGCGCGGATCATGCAGTTTCGGCTTGGCGCGGCCGGGCCGCGGCCCGGTCCGACGCGGCCCTGGCCCGGCCCAACAGGCCCGGCCCGGCCAACAGGCCCGGCCCGGTCCCACGCGGCGCGGGCGCGGGCCCGGCCCGGTACGACGCGGCGCGGGCGCGGCCAATTCCGAGCGGCGCGCCCAGCCCGGGAGTGGCCGCGGCGGGTCAGCCGGCGGCGAGCGCGGCGGCGACGAAGAGCACCAGGCCGGCGATCAGGTAGGCCGCTGGTGGGCGCAGCCAGCCCCGGCCGTCGGAGAGTGCCAGACCGCCGGTTCGTAGCCCATACAGCCCGGTCGCGAGGATCGGCAGCCCGGCGACCAGGGCAATGCCCGTCACCACGTTCCCGGCCGACAGCGGATCACCGGTCACACCGGCCAACAGCACCCGCAGCGCTGGGACCTCGAAGATCAGCACCAGCAGGGTGAAGAGCGCAGCCAGTGCCGGGCGGCGGGTCCGGTAGACGCCGTCGGCGACCGGCGGGTACGCCGTCGGCTCCCCCGCGGGCAGATCGCCGCCCCGGGGACCGACCGGGGCCATCGGACCGGTCGGCATCTCCAGCGGGTGCGGCTGATCGCCGCTCCGGGCCGGTTCGACGATCGGGTACCCGCCGAGCGGGGCCGGACGAGTCTGGTCGGCGAGCAGACCGGCCGCCGGGTCGCCGACGGGTGCCGCCTCGCGGGCGCCGGTCGGCGGCGTCGACTCCCGGCCGGCGGCCAGCGGCGAGCCCGCCGACGCCGCGTCCCGGGCAGCCCGCCGACCGGGTAGCTCACCGGAGACCTCCGACGGGTCACGGTCTGCCCGCCGTGAACGGGTCGCCCGGTAACCGTCGGCCTCCGGCCGGCCGTCACTCAACGGGTCGATCACGCCGAACCGTCCCGATTCAGGCTCGGACGTACCGAAGCGGCCAGCCTGAGCGTCGACGGCGCCGAAGCGACCGGAGTCCGGTTCCGGGGTGCCGAAGCGACCGGCGTCCACCGCGCCGAAGCGGCCAGAGTCCGGCTCTGGCGTGCCGAAGCGACCGGCGTCCACCGCGCCGAAGCGGCCGGAGTCGGGCTCGCCGAGCCGGTCGGGCACCGCCGCGAACCGGCCCGAGGTGCTCTCGGGCGGCGTCAGGTCGGTCCCGGTCGAGCCGACCCGAGCCGACTCCCGGCGCCGACCCGCACCGGTGTCCTCGCCGTAGCGCCCCTCGTCGGCACCACGCTGCTCGGGAACCTCGTCGTCCCGGTACCGCGGCTCGCCCGCGCCACGCCACTCCGACTCGCCGTAGCCGCGACCCCGCTCGTCGGGATGCCAGCGAGACTCCTGATCTTCCGGAAAGCTCCGTCGTCCGTCCACGTCCGGCACCGTATGCGACCGGCCGCAACCGCGCCATTTCAGCCCCGCCCGCCGCCACCGCCGCTGACCCCTCCACGCGTCCGGCGACGCGGTGCGGGTAGGTCACGCAAGGTCGGTGGTGACGCGGCGGCTCAGCGGGCCGACCGCCAGAGCAGGTCCACGTCGGCGAGGAACGCCAGGCGCTGATCCCGCGTTCCCACGTGCGCCTAGCACAGGGCGGGCTTGATCGTCCGGTTGTCCACAGGACGCCCGTCATCCACAGCCGTCCACCGGCAGGGTCGCGGCGTATGTGCCTCGGGGGGCACCGTGCCGGCCACGGCTACGCCCTCGCCCCGCCCACTCGACCGAAGCGCGGGACGCCGGCACCGGAGACGCCGACGACAGCAGCGCACGGAACGCCGACCGCACCGGCGGTGACCACAGTGGCGTCGGCACCACTGCCGGCCGCGCCTCGACACCTGCGGTGACCACAATGGCGCGGCCGGCGGTGGACGACGCTCGGCCGTAGGCTGGTGCCGTGCCAGCTGTCAGCGGGGATGCGCGGGCCGATCGCCCGGCCCGCACCGCGACGCCGCCGGCCGGGCGGCGATGAGCTGGCCCGCCCGGGGCACCCGGGCCGTGCATCAGGAGTTGCCGCCTGCGCTGCGCGATGCGGTCGACGACTTCGCCGAGCATCTGTCCGGGGTCCGCAGCCGGTCGTCGCACACCGTCCGCGCGTACGTCACCGACCTGGTCTCACTGCTCGACCATGCCGTCCGGATGGGCTGCGTCGACCTGGCCGAACTGGACCTGTCGGTGCTGCGCAGCTGGCTGGCCCGACAGCGGACCACCGGTGCCGCCCGTGCATCGCTGGCCCGGCGGGCCGCGTCGGCGAGGGCGTTCAGCGCGTGGGCGCACCGGGCAGGGCTGCTCCCCGCCGACGTGGGCGCCGCGCTGGCCAGCCCTCGCGCGCACCGGGAACTGCCCACGGTCCTGCGGGCCGACCAGGCCGCCGCCCTGGTCGAGGCACCGACCCGGCTGCCACCCGTCCCCACATCAACGCTGAATACACCGGCCGGTCCGGCACCGGCGGGGCAGACACTCGGCCGGGCAACGCCGGGCGGGCCGACGCCGGGCGGGCCGACACCGGACGGGGCAACGCCGGATGCGACGCCTGGCACGGCAGAAGGTGCGGCGGCCGAGGCGGTCCGGTTGCGCGACCGGGTGCTGCTGGAACTGCTCTACGCCACTGGGGTGCGGATCAGCGAGGCCTGCGGGTTGGACGTCGGAGACGTTGACCACGGCCGCCGGGTGATCCGGGTGTTCGGCAAGGGCGGGCGGGAGCGCTCGGTGCCGTACGGGGTGCCGGCGCAGCGGGCGCTGGATGACTGGCTGAGCCGGGGGCGCCCGATTCTGGCCGGCGCCCGCTCGGGTGACGCGCTGCTGCTCGGCGCCCGGGGCGGCCGGCTCAACCCGACCACCGCGCGGCAGATCGTCGGCGGGTACGCCGAGGCCACCGGCCTGCCCCGGACCAGCCCGCACGGGCTGCGCCACTCCGCCGCCACCCACCTTCTGGAGGGCGGTGCGGACCTGCGCGCCGTGCAGGAGCTGCTCGGCCACTCGTCGCTGGCCAGCACACAGATCTACACGCACGTCTCGGTGGAGCGGCTACGCGCTGCCTACCGCCAGGCCCACCCCCGCGCCTGACCCCGGGCGGCCGGCTCCGCATTGACGCAGCCCGGCAGGTGCAACAGCGAACGCCACCAGCGGCCGCCGCCAGCGACGGGCAGCCAGCGGAGCCACGGCCGATCGGCGCCGGCCCTGCCTGGTTGGCGAACCGCTCGGTGATGATCGACCGGCGGTTACGCTCATCGGGTGAGCGTCCCGCAACCCCCCGAGCCGATCCCGGGCGCCCGCCTGCTGTTCGCCCTCGACCCGGCGGTCAGCCATCTCAACCATGGCTCGTTCGGGGCGGTGCCGATCGGCGTGCAGCGCGCCCAGCAGCGCCTGCGCGACGAGATGGAGAGCAACCCGCTGCGCTTCTTCACCCAGGGGCTGGTCGATCGGATCGCGCACACCCGCCGGCACCTCGCCGGGTTCCTGGGTGCCGACCCGGATGGCAGCGCCCTGGTCGGCAACACCACCACCGGCGTCGCCGTGGTGCTCCAGTCGCTGGGCCTGCAACCCGGTGACGAGGTGCTCAGCACCGACCACGGGTACGGGGCGGTGAGCCTGGCCATCCAGCGGGAGTGCCGCCGGACGGGAGCGGTCAGCCGGGTCCTGCCGGTCCCGCTGGCCGCCACCGACGAGCAGGTGGTGCAGACCATCCGTGCCGGCCTGCGCCCAGGACGGACCCGGCTGCTCGTCGTCGATCAGCTCACCTCGGCCACCGCCAAGCTCTTCCCGACCGCCGCCATCGTCGGGGTGGCCCGTGAACACGGCGTGCCGGTCCTGGTGGACGCCGCGCACGCGCCGGGCATGCTGCCGACCCCGGTGAGCAGCATCGGTGCCGACTTCTGGGCGGGCAACCTGCACAAGTGGGGGTACGCCCCCCGCGGGACCGCCCTGCTGGCGGTGGCCGAGACGTGGCGGGACCGGATCGAGCCGCTGGTGGTCTCCTGGGAGCAGGACGCCGGCTTCCCGGCCCGGATCGAGTGGCAGGCCACCCTCGACTACACCTCCTGGCTGGCCGCCCCGGCGGGCCTGTTCACGTTGCGCAGTCTCGGCGTCGACCGGGTGCGGGCGCACAACGCCGCGCTCGCCGCGTACGGCCAGCGGGTGGTAGGCGACGCGCTGGGGGTGTCCCCCGCCCACCTGCCCGACCCGGGCGGACCGGGGGTTGCTCTGCGCCTCATTCCGCTGCCGGCCGGCACGGCCACCACCATCGACGCGGCGCGGGCGCTGCAGACGCGGATCGGCGAGCGGCTGGCTGCCGAGGTGGCAGTGATGAACTGGAACGGGCGGGGGTGGCTGCGGCTCGCCGGTCAGGTCTACAACACCGCCGACGAGTACGAACGGTTGGCCGTGCGGCTGCCGGCGCTGCTCGCCCAGCGCTGACCCCTTCGAGGGGGAGCAGTCGGACCTCTCCGAGGCCGAGCAGGGCCAGCGGGTCGAGGTATTCCGCGCCTCGGCGCAGCCCCCAGTGCAGGCAGACCACGGCCGGGCAGCCCGGATGCCCGGGCAGCAGCTCGCCCAGTGGCGCACCGGCGGTGACCGGCTGGCCGGGGCGTACCGCCGGGCGCACCGGCTCGTGGGTGGTCCGCAGCCCGCCGGCGTGCCCGACGGTGACCACCGGTCTACCGGCCACCACGCCAACGAAGAGCACGGTGCCCGGACCGGCGCTGCGGACCACCGCTCCGGGCGGGGCGGCCAGCTCCACCCCCCGGTGCCCGGCCAGCCACGGCCGGGGCGGCGGGTCGAACCGGCGCACCGGGCGGGGCGGCCCGTCGACCGGCCAACGGAACCGCCCCGGCCCGGCGTCGGCCGGGACGGACGCCACCACCGCGACCGGCACGACCGGTGCCGGTGGACGACCGGGCACAGCCGCGACCAGCAGCGCGAGGCAGCAGAGCTGGATGGTGAGCGCGAGTGGAAAGGCGGCGCAGAGCAGCACGGTGCGGCGGATCGAGCCGGTACGCGGGGCGGGTGGCGGTCGCATGACGGCAGCCTCCGACCGGGCCCGGGTCGCCCACCACCCCGGGCGGCCGAGCTGTGGATGACCGGCGGTGCTGTGGACGACCACCCGGAGCCGTCGACGATCTGCTATGTCAGAGCCGCCCGAGGCTCCATATGCTGGGCGGTTGACATCCTCCACCGCCCTGAAGGGCGGGGATTCCCTCGGTCACCCGAGGGGGTTCCTGTTTCACCGGGCCGCGCCTTCACCGCTGACGCGGGTCGGGTCTTACCGTCCCTCCACAGGCGTTTTACCTCTCCGCCAGCCCGGCGGCGAGAATGTTGCACGCGGCGTTGACGTCCCGGTCGTGCACGGCATCACAGCCGGGACACGTCCAGGCGCGAACGCCGAGGGTCATTGCGGTGTTGATCCGCCCGCACGCCGAGCAGGTCTTCGTGCTCGGATGCCAGCGGTCGACGGCGATCACCGTCCGCCCGTACCAGGCGGCCTTGTACTCGACCATGCTGCGCAGGTGCGTCCACGCCGCGTCGGAGATAGCGCGGGCCAGCGAGTGGTTGCGCAGCATGGTGCGCACACTGAGGTCTTCGATCACGACCGTTTGATTCTCGCGGACGAGTCGAGTCGACAGCTTGTGCAGGTGATCCCGCCGCCGGTCGGCGATGCGGGCATGGATGCGGGCCACCGCAAGGCGGACTTTGGCCCGGTTCTTGGTGTCCTTGCCCTTACGGGACAGGTTCCGCTGCGCCTTGGCCAGCTTGCGCCGGTCAGCGCGCTCATGACGCGGGTTCGTGACCTTCTCCCCGGTGGACAAGGTGAGCAGGCTCGTGATGCCCACGTCCACCCCGACCGCCGTGAACAGCGGCGGCAGTGCCTTGACGGTGGGGTCATCGACCAGCAGGGACACGAACCACCGACCGACCGCGTCGCGGGACACCGTGACCGTCGACGGTTCGGCCCCTTCGGGCAGGGGCCGCGACCACACGATGCCCAGCGGAGCGTCCATCTTGGCCAGGGTGATCTGCCCGTCGCGCCAGCGGAACGCCGAGCGGGTGTACTCCGCCGACGCCCGAGACTTCCGCTTGGACTTGAAACGCGGGTACCGCGACCGCTTGCCCCAAAACGCGGCGAACCCGGCTTGCAGGTGCCGCAGCGTCTGCTGCAACGGCACCGAGCTGACCTCGTTGAGGAACACCAACTCCTCGGTGCGCTTCCACTCGGTCAGCCACGCCGACGACTGCACATACGTGCTGCGCTGCCGGTCAACTGCCCACGCACGGGTGCGCGCATCCAAGGCGAGGTTGTACACCTTTCGCACGCACCCGAAGGTGCGGTTCAACTGTTCAACCTGCTCAGGGGTCGGATAGAAGCGGTACTTGTACGCCCGCTTCACCACCTCACCCACGCCTCACAATCTATCCACCCATCACGCAAGACGAGCATCGAGGGGAGGCAGCGGCGTTACCTCCCGGCCCTAAACGGCCGGGTTTCCACGCCGCGATCCTGATGATGAACAGGGACTGGCTCGCCTGGCACAGCGACTACGACCAGCCGGGTTCGGCGCTGGCCGCCCGGCTGGCCGAGGTGCGGGGTCAGGTCCGGGCGGCCCTGGACCGGGCGCCGGCCGGGCCGCTGCGGGTGGTCAGCGCCTGCGCTGGCCAGGGTCGGGACCTCATCCCGGTACTCGCCACGCACCCCCGCCGCGACGACGTGACCGCCCGCCTGGTCGAGCTGGACCCGCGCAACGCCGCGGTGGCCGTGGACGCCGCCGAGGTGGCCGGTCTCACCGGCGTGCAGGTGGTGGTCGGCGACGCGGCGGTGACCGACGCGTACGCCGATCTGGTCCCGGCCGACCTGGTGCTGCTCTGCGGGGTGTTCGGCAACGTCTCGGACGCCGACGTCCGGGCCACCATCGGGCACAGCGCCGCGCTCTGCGCGAGTGGCGGCACGGTGATCTGGACGCGGCATCGGCGTGAGCCCGATCTGGTGCCCAGCATCTGTGACTGGTTCGTGCAGGAGGGGTTCGCCGCGGTCGCGGTCGGTACCCCGGCGGACGGGGTTGGCGTCGGCGTGCACCGCCAGCGCGGCCGTCCCCGGCCGCTGCCGCCCGGGGTGACGATGTTCCACTTCCTCCCCCGCTGACCCTGCCCGACCGCGCCGGCGACCCGCCAATCTGCCGCTCCCGTCACCCGACCGGCCGGCCCCGCTGCCGGCAACTCCCGCCGCTCGGGGAGGCCGCGCACGGGGCAGTGCTGGGACCTTCGCGGAGGGCCTAGGCTGGGCCGCGAGCGCGGCGCAGCGCCGCCGCCCGGACCGGGGAGGCCCACATGACCGTTGTCGATGACCGGAAGTCGGGGCCGGGCAAGGACGACAGCACGCCGTACCCCGGGGCCGTCGGCGCGCCCACGGTGGCCGAGGTGAGCGGCCCGTCCCGGCTGGCCGAGGCGGACGAGGCGATCAGTGCCGAGGAGTTGCAGCTCGCGGCTCGCAACCACGGCATCCCGTTGGAGGCGCTGCGCTACGACGTCACCCCGGCCGGGCTGCACTACCTGCTCATCCACTACGACATCCCGGAGCTGGACCCGGACACGCACGCGCTGACCGTCGGCGGTGCGGTGGACCGGCCGCTGACCGTCACCCTGGCCGAGCTGCGCGAGCGGCCCCGGGTCACCCACCAGGTCACACTGGAGTGCGCCGGCAACGGTCGGGCCCTGTTGCACCCCCGGCCGGTCAGCCAGCCGTGGCTGGTCGAGGCGGTCGGCAACGCCGAGTGGACCGGCACCCCGCTGGCGCCGCTGCTGCGCGAGGCGGGTCTCGGGCCGGACGCGGTCGACGTGGTCTTCACGGGCGCCGATCACGGCGTCGAGCGCGGGGTGGAGCAGGACTACCAGCGGGCGCTGCCGGTCGCCGACGCGCTGCGTGAGGAGGTGCTGCTGGCGTACGAGATGAACGGGTCTCCCCTGCTGCCGCAGCACGGCGCGCCGCTGCGGCTGATCGTGCCGGGCTGGTACGGCATGGCGCACGTCAAGTGGGTCCACTCGGTGGACGTCCGGACCGAGCCGTTCGAGGGCTACCAGAACGCGGTGGCCTACCGGGTGCGCCGTGACGCCGACGACCCGGGGGTGCCGGTCACCAGGATCGAGCCGCGCGCGCTGGTCCGCCCGCCCGGCTTCCCCGACTTCATGTCCCGCCGTCGGGTGCTTCGGGCTGGACCGTGCACTCTGGACGGTCGGGCCTGGTCGGGGCACGCGCCGGTGGTCGCCGTGGAGGTGACCACCGACGGCGGGGCGAGTTGGGCACCGGCCGAGTTGGACCCGGCGGAGGGCGGGGATTTCGGCTGGCGGCGGTGGCGCCACGAGTGGACCGCGACGCCGGGCCGGTACGTGCTCGGCGCGCGGGCGACCGACGCGTCCGGGCGGACCCAGCCGGTCGAGCAGCCGTGGAACCGTGGCGGCTTCGCCAACAACCTGGTGCAGCGGGTCGAGGTCGTGGTGCCGGCCGAGTGACCGGCCGCGAGGGCTATGCCACGGGTGGGGGGCCCGTGGTACGCCCGGGCGGGACGGGCGCGGTCAGCCGCCGAAGCCGGAGTCGGCGGGCAGCGAGATGTCGGGCTTCTCCAGCTCTTCGACGTTGACGTCCTTGAAGGTCATCACCCGGACGTTCTTCACGAAGCGGGCAGGACGGTACATGTCCCACACCCAGGCGTCGTGCATCTCGACCTCGAAGTAGACCTCGCCGTCGGAGTTGCGCACGTGCAGGTCGACCTGGTTGGCCAGGTAGAACCGGCGTTCCGTCTCCACCACGTAGGAGAACTGGCGGACAATGTCGCGGTACTCCCGGTAGAGCTGCAGCTCCATCTCGGTCTCGTACTTCTCGAGATCTTCCGCGCTCATCGCACTCCGCCTTCCATGACCACATCTTCCCCCACCGGCGCCGGAGGCCGAGGCTGCTCGCCCAACGCCACGCCGACGGTACCCCCTGACGCCCAGGAGCGCTCCATCGGCTCGTCCGCGCCGGGACCGACGGGCCGACGGGCGCGCGGCGGCCGGCCGTCACGGCCGGAGATCGCGGCGACATTGATGTACGAGAACCGGTGCTCCCGGCACGGCCCGTGCTCCCGCAGCGCCGCGGTGTGCTCCGGGGTGATGTAGCCCTTGTGCTCGGCGAAACCGTACGCCGGGAACACCCCGTCCAGCTCCACCATGATCCGATCCCGGGTGACCTTGGCGAGCACGCTGGCCGCCGCCACGCAGGCGGCCACCCGGTCGCCCTTCCACACCGCCAGCCCCGGCACGCCCAGGCCGTCCACGCCGAAGCCGTCGGTCAGCACGTACTCCGGCCGGGTGGTGAGCGAGGCGAGCGCCCGGCGCATCGCGGCCAGGTTGCACACGTGCAGACCTCGGGAGTCGACCTCGTCGGCCGGAATGACCACCACGGCGTACGCCAGTGCGCGGTCCACGACCTCCGCGTACACCCGCTCCCGGCTGGCCGGGGTCAGCAGCTTGGAGTCGGCCAGCTCGTCGATCTCGCCGCGCCGCCCCTCGGGGAGGATCGCCGCGGCGGCGACCAGTGGACCGGCGCACGCGCCTCGGCCGGCCTCGTCGGCCCCGGCCACCTGCCGGAAGCCGCGTCGTTGCAGCGCCCGCTCCAAGGCGTACAGCCCGGCCTCCCGGCGCACGACGGTGCGCGGCGGGGTCAGCACGACGCCTCGTCCCGGCCGGCGTCGGCGGTCGGGCGCAGGAGCCGCTTCAGCAGGGTTGGCAGGTCGGCCGGGTAGTACCGCTCACCGCTGGCCGCCAGCTCGTCCGGCGGCCACCACCGGTGACCGGCGATGCTGCGCTGCTCGATGTCGTCGAAGCCCGCGGTGTCCACCTGCCACGACGGCACCCGGAGCAGGAAGAAGTCCTGCTGCTGGCGGTACCACCTGCCGTCGAACGGAAACTCGGTGGTGTCGGACCAGACCGGCTCGCCCAACTCGGCGGGGTCGAGTCGCAACCCGGTCTCCTCGGCCAGCTCCCGGGCCGCGCCGGCCGCGGGCGACTCCGCCGGATCCAGCCCGCCGCCCGGCGTGAACCAGTAGCGGTGCCCGGGGCGGGCCGGGTCGAAGCCGTGAAAGAGCAGGACCCGGCCGGCCGCGTCGACGAGCAGCACGCGGGCCGCGCGTCGAGGGGTGTAGACGGTCACCGCCCCAGCCTGCCAGACCGACGGCGGATCGCCCACGCCCCGGTCGGCCTACGGCTTCGGGATGCCCTCGAACTGCTCCGGCACGGTCAGCCAGGTCGCCCGGTTGACCGGCCAGAAGACGGTGAACGCCCGCCCGACCACCTCGTCCTCGGGGATGGTGGCATCGGTGATGTTCTGCCCGGACTGCTGCCAGTGCTCCAGCGAGTCGCCCGAGGCCGAGCGGTGGTCGCCCATCACCCACAGCCGACCCTTCGGCACGGTGATGTCGAACTCCTGGTCGGCCGGCTTGTCGCGGACCCCGTCCATCGAGAAGATGTACGGCTCGTCGAGCGCCTTACCGTTGATCACCAAGCGCTCCTGCGGGTCGCAGCAGACCACGTGGTCGCCGCCGACGCCGATCACCCGCTTGATGAAGTCCTCACCGTCGGGGTTGCCGCTCCACTCGGTGGGCGCCTTGAACACGATCACCTCACCGCGGTGCGGTGACCGGAAGTCATAGACCAGCTTGTTGACCAGCACCCGGTCATCGATCTTGAGAGTGTTCTCCATGGACGGGGAGGGGATGAAGAAGGTCTGCAGCACGAAGGCGCGGACCAGCACCGCGACCAGGATCGCCACACCCAGCAGGATCGGCAGCTCCTTCCAGAAGGAGCTGCGGGGCTTGTCGGTCTGCTCGTCAATCACGCCAAGGAGCCTACGTTGCCGGACTGGACGGCACCGTCCGGAACGCGCGAGAACCACGCAGCACGGCTACCAAAGGAAGAAGCAGCAGCACACCGCCCTGCGGAGTCGGTCGGACCGGGGGCGCTCCGGAGGACGCGGCGGCCGGCCCGGCCACGTCGTCGAACGTCGACGGCACCGACAGCGCGGTCCACCGGGAGGACGGCCAGACCACCATGAAGGCCCGGCCCACCACGTTGTCGATCGGCACCGGGCCCTGGCAGCGCGCGTCCTGGGAGACCTCCCGGTGGTCGCCCATCACGAAGATCTGGCCGGGTGGTACGACCACCTCGTCGAAGCGCCGGGAGCGGCACTCCCCCGGGTTGGGTGGCAGGTCCAGCGGGGAGTCCCGCAGCACGTACGGCTCGTCGAGCGGGGTGCCGTTGACGGTGACCCGGCCCTGGCTGTCGCAGCACTTGATCCGGTCGCCGGGGAGGCCGATCACCCGCTTGATGAAGTCCTTCTCACCGGGGCGGCTCACCCCGACCAGGTCGCCGACTGTCCGGGTGAGCTTGCCGGCGAAGCCCGGCTCGGGCTGCTCGTCGGCCTGCGGCGCCCAGCGGTCGGTGCCCCGGAAGACGACCACCTCGCCACGCACCGGGTCGCGGACGTCGTAGACGACCTTGTTGACCAGCACCCGGTCACCGATCAGGAGGGTGTCCTCCATCGAGCCGGACGGAATGAAGAACGCCTGGAGCAGGAAGGTGCGGATCAGCACCGCGAGGCAGAACGCGACGACCAGCAGCAGCGGCAGCTCCTGCCAGAGGGGCATCTGCCGGCGGGTGCGCCGGGTCCGTCGGCGCCACGGATCGACGGTGCCGTCCTCGTCAAGCGTCTGCACCACGCCACTCCCCGGTCCGCAGATACACAACCGCCCGGGAGCCTCGTCGAGGCTCCACGGGCGGTTGTGGACGGCTGCCCGCCACGTGGGCGGGGCCGCCGCCTCGCTGCGCCCGTACGACCAGGGTAGTGCGGTCCGGTCGGTACGGCATACGCGCAGTTCAGGCGGCGTGGCGAGCGTGAAGTCAGCTGGGCTGCTTCTCCCGCTTCTCCTTGATCTTGGCCTTCTTGCCGCGCAGCTCGCGCAGGTAATACAGCTTGGCGCGACGCACGTCACCGCGGGTCACGATCTCGATCCGGTCGATGCCCGGGCCGTTGATCGGGTAGGTCCGCTCGACGCCGACACCGAAGCTGACCTTGCGGACCGAGAAGGTCTCGCGCAGTCCGTCACCCTGGCGGCGGATGACGACGCCCTGGAAGATCTGGACACGGGACCGGTTGCCCTCGACGACCCGGGCGTGCACCTTGACGGTGTCACCGGCCCGGAAGTCGGGAAGATCGGTCCGCTTCGACTGGGCGTCAAGGGCGTCCAGGATGTTCATCGCTGCGTCCTCGTAAGGCTCACGGCGCACCGTCACTCGGCGCGCGGGTGGGTAATTCTGATCTCCGGGTGGTGGTCGGCGAGCCGACCCCGGTCGGGGATCCTCGCAGCCGCCCGCGGGCGCGGACGGATGCGGCAACCCCTCTACTTTGCCACATCCTCCGGTGGCGACTGAAATCCGGCCCGGTCCAGCGCCGCGATGTCCCGTTTGTCGAGCTGATCGGGCGGCAGGGCGGCGAGCAGGTCCGGGCGCCGGGCGGCGGTGCGCAGCAGCCCCTCCTCGCGCCGCCAGCGGCCGATCTTCCCGTGGTCGCCGGAGCGGAGCACCTCCGGCACCTCGTGCCCGCGCCAGCTCGGCGGCTTGGTGTAGATCGGCGCCTCAAGCAGCCCGTGCGCGTGCGACTCCTCGTCCAGCGAGCCGGCGTTGCCCAGCACGCCGGGCAGCAGCCGGGTGACCGCCTCCAGGATCACCAGCACCGCCACCTCGCCGCCGAAGAGCACGTAGTCGCCGAGCGACACCTCGGTGACCGGCATCCGGGTCGCGGCGTGCGCCAACACCCGCTGGTCGATCCCCTCGTACCGGCCGCAGGCGAAGAGCAGGTGCGGCTCGGCGGCCAACTCGTAGGCCATCGCCTGGGTGAACTGGGCACCGGCCGGTGAGGGCACCAACAGCCGGGGCGGCAGGGCCTCGGCCGGCGCGAGCGCGTCCAGCGCCTCACCCCACGGCTCCGGGCGCATCACCATTCCCGGCCCGCCGCCGTAGGGGGTGTCGTCGACCGTTCGGTGCACGTCGTGGGTCCAGGTCCGCAGGTCGTGCACGGCGAGCTTGAGTACGCCGTTGGCCCGGGCACGCCCGATGAGCGACAGGTCCAGCGGAGCGAAGTACTCCGGAAAGATCGACACGACGTCGACGCGCATGCGGGGGTGCTCCAGCGGGCTAGAGATCGAGCAGTCCGGCCGGCGGGTCGACGATCACACGTCCACCGGCCAGGTCGACCTCCGGAACGATCGCCCGGACGAACGGGATCAGCGCGGTACGCCCCTCGGGGCGCCGCAGCACCAGCAGGTCAGAGGAGGGCGCATGGTCGATCCGGGCCACCTCGCCCAGCCGCTCACCGGTTGGGGTGACCACGGCCAGCCCGACCAGCTGGTGGTCGTGGAACTCCTCCGGGTCCTCCGGCGGCTCCACGTCGGCGCTGTCCACCACGAGCAGGGTGCCGCGCAGCGCCTCGGCGCCGTCGCGGTCCAGTACGCCGTCGAACGCCACGAGCATCCGCCCCTGGTGCCAGCGGGCCGCCTCGATGGTCAGCTCCGCCGGGACCCGGAACAGCACCCCGGGCCTGTCCGCCGGCTCGGGCGGCGGAACCGCCCCCGGCTCAGTGCGCAGCACACCAGTGCTCCGCTCGGATGCAGTCGGGGGCGTCGCCCCCGGCTCAGTGCGGAGCACTGTGCCGGGGGCGAACCGCGCTTCGGGCTCGTCGGTCCGCACTTCCACGGTGACCTCACCGCGGACGCCGTGCGGCTTGCCGATCCTGCCAATGACGAGCTGCATCAGTACGAGTCGACGATGTCGACGCGTACCCCGCGCCCGCCGATGGAGCCGATCACCTGGCGCAGCGCCTTGGCGGTCCGGCCGGACCGCCCGATCACAGTGCCGAGGTCCTCGGGGTGCACGCGGACTTCCAGCCGCTTGCCCCGACGGGAATCGACCATCCGCACCCGGACGTCGTCCGGGTGGTCGACGATGCCCTTGACCAGGTGCTCCAACGCCGGACGCAGAGGCATGTCAGGCCTGCTCACCGGCGTCGGCAGCGGCGGCCGGGGCCTCAGCCGGAGCCTCGGTCTTCGGAGCCTCGGCCGGGGCCTCGGTCTTCGGAGCCTCGGTCTTCGGGGCCTCGGTCTTCGGGGCCTCGGTGGCCTTGGCGGCCTTCTTGGCCGGCTTGGCCGGGGCCTCCGGGGCGAGCCCGGCGGCGGCCTTCGCCTCAGCCTCGTACGCCGCCTTGCGGTCGGCCCGCTCGGGGGCGACCAGCAGCGGCGGCGGGGCCGGCAGGCCCTTGAACTTCTGCCAGTCACCGGTCAGCTCCAGCAGCCGCTGCACCGCCTCGCTCGGCTGAGCGCCGACGGACAGCCAGTACTGGACCCGCTCCGACTTGACCTCGATGACCGAAGGGTCCTCCTTCGGCTGGTACACCCCGACGAACTCGATCGCCCGACCGTCACGCTTGGTGCGCGAGTCGGCGATGACGATGCGGTACTGCGGGTTGCGGATCTTACCCATCCGCAGGAGCCGGATCTTTACGGCCACAGTTGTTTCGCTCCTGTTGCGATCTCACCAGCCCGGCACGGGCGGTGTGTATGGGTGAGCGCCGACGGCACAGTGGGGTTGGGCCGGAGACCACTCGGTGGACTGGCAACGCGCCTGGGTTAGAGGGCGCCGGACGCGCGCCGGATACCAGCGACCCATTCTGCCAGATCCGACGCCGATCTCTCGCACCGGACCCGGACACCGCGCCCGGCTCGCCCCGGCCGGTGACCGGGGACACCTCTCAGCGCACCGGCGGGCGATCCCATCCCGGCGGAAGTTCGTCCGGTACGTCCCAGTCGTCCGGAGGTGCGAAGTCGCACCAGGTGCCGTCGAACGGGAACTCACCCGCCTCGGCGAGCGCGATCACCCGCTCCCCCTCGGCCCGGACCGCCTTCTCGTCGGTCACCCAGTAGTCGTCGGGGAAGGCGAGACGCTCGACGAACTCCTCCTCGTCCTTCCACTGCCAACTTCGATCCGGGCGGACCAGCACGTCGAGGTCCTGGTCCACCACGTCGACTCCGGCCACCGGGCCGTCATCCCAGCGGACGCCGGGCTCCTCCAGGTTGACGTACCAGTGGGCGAACCGGCCGTGCTCGTCGCGGAACCACCAGACGGAGTGCGCCGCCCCGGTGGGCAGGAACTTCAGCAGCGGTGGCCCGTTCCAGCGGCCGTGCGCCAGCCGGTACGTCGACGAGATCCACTGGGCGAACGGCATCGCCCGCATCCCCAGCCCCGCCTCGGTGACCTCGTGGGCCACCGGCGAGTCCCGGGCGATCCAGACCAGCAGCCCGCGCTCGTCGTCGCTGACCACCCGGCCCGGCCGGACCCATCCGATCCGGCCGTGCCGCACGTTGCGGTGCATGATCAGCCGACCCGGCGCGAACCGGTCGGCGGGGCCGCTCGGACGCACCTCAGTAGGCGCGGGCGAGGATCGCGACCAGGTCGGGCTCGTCCTCGGAATCCGGCACCGAGCCATCGGCGCGGAGCAGGCAGCGCACCGTGACGCCCTGGCCGTTCGCCTCGGCCTCGCCGGCCACGCCGACCGCCGACCACGGCACCCGCGCCCAGCCGGTCGCGGCGGCCTCGATCGCCTCGGCGAGGGTGGCCACCTCCACCGTGCGCGACTCCCGGTTGGCCAGCGCCTGGTCGTGCAGCACCTGCTGGTCGGTCTCCAGGGCGGCGAGCACCGCGCCGACCACGTCGGCCACCGGCGTGGGGGCCTTCGATCCGTCGGTACGGCGCACCACCACCGCGTTGCCGGCGGCCAGGTCGCGGGGGCCGACCTCGACGCGTACCGGATAACCGCGCAGCTCGGCGTCGACGGCCCGGCGGCCGAACGGGGTGTCGGTCCGGTCGTCGAGCGCGACCCGGACACCGGCGTCGCGCAGGCCGTCGCGCAGCTTGGCCGCCGCCTCGCGCACGCCGTCGCCGTCCTTGACCACCATGACGTACGCCTGCACTGGCGCCAGTTTCGGCGGCACGCGCAGGCCGTTGTCGTCACCGTGGGCCATGATCAGGCCACCGAGCATCCGGGTCGACGTGCCCCAGGAGGTGGTCCAGGCGTGCTCCCGACCGCCCTCGGCCGAGGAGTAGCTGATGTCGAACGCCTTGGCGAAGTTCTGGCCCAGCTCGTGGCTGGTGCCCAACTGGAGCGCCTTGCCGTCGCCCATCATGCCTTCGCAGGTGTACGTGGCGGTCGCACCGGCGAACCGCTCGCGGGCCGTCTTCAGGCCCACCACCACCGGGATGCCGATCACGTTGACCATCAGGTCCTCGTACGCCTCGTGCAGGATCCGCCGGGCGTAGGCCCGGGCGTCCTCGCGGGTGGCGTGCGCGGTGTGCCCCTCCTGCCAGAGGAACTCACTGGTACGCAGGAAGATCCGCGGGCGCAGCTCCCACCGGACCACGTTGGCCCACTGGTTGAGCAGCAGCGGCAGGTCCCGGTACGAGTCGATCCACTTGGCCATGAACTCGCCGATCACCGTCTCGCTGGTGGGGCGCACCACCACCGGCTCGGCGAGCTGCTTGCCGCCACCGTGGGTGACCACCGCCAGCTCCGGCGAGAAGCCCTCGACGTGCTGGGCCTCACGCTTGAGGTAGCTCTCGGGGATGAACAGCGGGAAGTACGCGTTCTCCGCGCCGGCCGCCTTGATCCGGGCGTCCATCTCGGCCTGCATCCGCTCCCAGATGGCGTAGCCGGCCGGTCGGATGACCATCGTGCCGCGGACCGGGCCGTTGTCGGCCAGCTTCGCCTTGGCGATCAGGTCCTGGTACCAGCGGGGGAAGTCCTCCGCGCGGGGAGTGAGCACGCGTGCCATGACCGCATATCCTATGCGTCGCACGGAGGGCCGCCGCGTCCGGGAGGCGCCGCGCCGCGCCGGGCGGTGTTCCGCACCCACTCGTCGCGGCGACTGTGTCGGCCCCTGGGCGCGCCGCCGGGGCGACCGTACACTTCGACCACCATGACTGCATCGACGGACTCACCGCGACAGCGACTGCGGGACACGATCGTGGACGCCGCCCGCGCGCGGACCATCGCCGCCGGCTGGGACGCGGTCCGGATGGGTGGGGTGGCCACCGCGGCCGGGGTGAGCCGGCAGACCGTCTACAACGAGTTCGGCAGCAAGGCCGGCCTGGCCGAGGCGCTCGCCCGACAGGAGGTCGACCGGTTCGTCGGCGACGTCCGGGCCGCGCTGGTCGCGAACGGTCCCGACGTCCGGGCCGGCGCGTACGCGGCGATCGCGCACACCCTCGCCGCGGCGGCGGACAACCCGCTGGTCAAGGCGATCCTGACGAGCGCCCGGGGCGGCTCGGACGAGCTGCTGCCGTACTTGACCACCCGGGCCGAGGTGGTGCTCACCGAGGCGTCCGGTGCGCTGATCGAGTGGGTCGGCGACTACCTGCCGGACGCCGACCCGGCCGCGCTGGCCTTCGCCGCCGACACCATCGTCCGCCTGGTGGTCAGCCACATCGTGCTCCCCCGGGACCCGATCGACCAGACCGCCGCGGCCCTGGCCGACCTGGCCGTGCGTCTCTTCATGACGGCCGCCCGCGCGCCCCGCTGACCCCCACGGACCAGCCCGGCGGCACCGCGCCGCCCACAAGATCACCCCACGCGGCGCGCCGCCGCCGCCGCCGCCCCGCAAGGCCACCCACCGTGGGGCGCTCGCTGCCACCCCGCAAGATCACGCTGCTTCCTGGATGTAGTGGCATCCTCATGACGCCGAGGCCACTACATCCAGGAGCTTGTCTCATCCTGTTTGGGCTGCTCAGGCGGGATTGACAGGCTGCGTGGAGAGGTTGCGGTGCTGGTCAGGGTGTGGTGATCTTCGTCGG